>JANPBZ010000270.1:0-2998 GCA_031430695.1 Ilumatobacteraceae bacterium | reverse complement strand
ATGTTCGCCACGATCATCCTGTCGACCCGCTACCGCCGCCCGATGGCCGTGGTGATCGGTGTGACCCTGGCGATGGTGTTTCATTCGGTGCTCGCCGCCGCCGTGGGCGAGGCACTTCGACGCTTGCCGCGCACACCGACACAGCTCGGTGTTGCCGCGGTGTTCGTCGTCGGCGGTGTGCTGCTGCTGCGCGGCGATCACGACGAAAGCGACATTCGCGCCGCGCCGGTGCACAGCGCGTGGGGAGTGATCGGCCGCTCGGCGTTGATCATCGGCGTCGCCGAGTTCGGTGATTTCACACAGTTGGCAACGATCGGGATCGTTGCCGATCGCGGCTACGCGGTAGCGGTCGCAGCCGGGTCGATCGTCGCCCACATCATGGTTGCGATCTTGGCCGTTCTCGCTGGTAAGTGGCTCGAACGGCGGCTTCCGGTGCGCACCGTGCAACGCGCGGCCGGGGGGCTGTTCGTGGTGTTCGGCGCACTCACAGCGGTGTCGGCCCTGCGCGGTTGACGCGGTTTTGGCGGCTCGATCGGCCAGAATGGTGCGATGCGGATCACTCGTCGAACCTTGTTGCGCGCCGGCGCGTCGACTGGTTTGCTCGCGGCGATCGCAGCATGTACCGACGGTGACGTGCGCTCGTCGGCCTCTGACAAGGGCGAAACCCCTGCCGCTCCCGAGTCGCCAGAGGGTGTCGGCCTGCTGCCGGCCCCCGAGGTCATCCGCACCAAGTTCGCCATGGTCGGCGACTCGATCACCAAAGCCTCGTCCCCGTCGCTGACCTCGGTCCTGGAGACGAAGGGATTCACCGAGATCGCGATCGAGGCCGAGGTCAGCAGGCGCATTGCCGTCGGCGACGGCAAGGGCGAACCGCTGTCGGGTGTGAAGACGCTGTTCACGATGATCGCCGAAGGTGTCAGGCCCGATGTGTGGGCGATCGCGATGGGCACCAACGACGTGGGCAAGTACGACGACGCCCAGGCCTACGCCGGGCTCATCGATCAGATGATGTCGATGCCCGAGGCGACGGTGCCGATCGTGTGGGTCGACGTGTACAACCCCATCCAACTCGATGCCACCAAACTGTTCAACCAAGTGCTTCGCGAGCGCGCCGCCGCACGCGGCAATTCCACGGTGCTGTCGTGGTTCGATCTGGCGTCGGATCCGCAAGCGTCGATCCTGCGCACCGACCACATTCACCCCAACCAGAAGGGCACGTTGGTGTTCGCCGATCTGGTCTCGGCGGCGCTTGCCTGACTACTGGTAGAACCCGATCACGTCGACCAAGAAGTCGAGGACGGAGTTCGACAGGATCTGAATGGTGCCCAGCGGGCCGCATCCGACCGTGGTGGTGGTGGCGATGTTCTGACCTGGCGCGAAGTTGATGGTCGAGGTGCCGGGGAATGCTCCGGATGGCCACGCCGACGCGAAGCCGGCCGAGGCCGGCCCGACGACGGTGAGGGTGATCAGCACCGCCGCTGCCGACTGCGGCACACCGCTGGCGCTCAACGTGGTGTCGATGGTCCTGGCGACATTGACCTGGGTCTGCACCTTCGGTTCGGTGGCGGGCAGCTCGCCCGGCCGCGAATCGTAGACGCGCACCGGTGCCGGCAACACGTGCAGCTGCCCGGCCGTGCTGGGCCCCGCCAGCTTCCGCCACACCGCGGTCGTCGGATCGTTGGTCACTGAGCCCCACCAATCACCTGCTGCGTCGACGTACAACTCGCCGATGACAGCACCCAAGCCGACCGGAGGGTCTCCCGTACCGGTGAACAGGGCGTTGGCCTTGTTGCCGTCGGCCTGAATTCCGAAACTGATCAGACTGTTCACGATCAACGCCGTGTCGCCGGTGCAGGTCATGAAGGTCGGTGAGGCGAACTCGTTGATCTCGCCTTGATTGACCGGCTGCCCGTCGGCAGCAGCTGCGGGTTGGGCGCCGAGGAGCGCGGCGCCGGTCACGGCTCCGACGGCGCTGGCGGCGAGCAATTTGACCATCCCCCGGCGATCCGATGTCACCGGCCCGGTGTCCTTATCGGAGGCCACTGCCCGCTTCAGGCTGCTGAGCTCGGTTTCCAGCGCGGCGATGCGCGCCTCAATTCGGTGATCCACGTTCCCGTCCCTTCCATCGAAGTAGGCAAGCCTAACGAAGCAGCTGTCACTTCGGTATAGGGCGTCCGACCTATTCGCCTACGAACCCCAGCGGCTCTGGCCGAAGCGGTAGCCGACCGAGCGCACCGTTTGGATGAGATTGGCCTGCTCCTCGCCGAGCTTGGCCCGCAGGCGGCGCACGTGCACATCGACGGTGCGCGCCCCGCCGTAGTACTCGTATCCCCACACCCGCGACAGCAGGATTTCACGGGTGAACACCTTGCCGGGGTTCTGGGCCAGGAACTTCAGCAGCTCGTACTCCATGTAGGTGAGGTCCAGCGGGCGGCCCTCGATCGAGGCCTGATAGGTCTCGACGTTCAGCGCCAGGCCGCTGTACTCGACCGTTTCGGTCTTGACCTGGGCAAAGCCCTGGAACAGCAGATGTCGCAGCCGGGCCTCGACCTCGACGGGGTGGAACGGGGTGAGGCAGAAATCGTCGTACAGGTCGTCGCGCAGTTCGAGATCTCCGAGCTGGGCGCCGGTGAGCAACAGCAACAGCCGTGTCGGCTCTTCGCGCTTGCGTAGGGCACGGCACAACGCCCACGCCCCTTCCGGATCGGCGTCGCACGCCACGATCGCCCCGGCCCATCCGGTAGGCGGCTCGTGGCTGGCGGCATCTTCGGGCGAGGCGACGGCCTTCCACCGGTAGCCACCCAGATCCAGCGTGCGTGCCAGATCAGGCGGCGGCGGCTCCGGATAGACGACGAGTTGTTCCATCACGACTGCGCTACAGCGCCCTGAGGTAGCGGTCGTGCTCGAAGGCACTGACGTGGGTCTTGTACGAACGCCATTCGGCACGCTTGTTGCGCAGGAACCACTCGAAGATGTGCTCGCCCAGCGCCTCGTGCAC
>JANPBZ010000269.1:0-2865 GCA_031430695.1 Ilumatobacteraceae bacterium | reverse complement strand
GGTCTGGAAGTGGAGTTCGAGCAACGCATACAGGCCGTAGAGGAGACGCTGAAGTTCCTGTACGTCTGTCGGTTCGGGCGCGACCGTGCCGACGCGCGCAATGACCATCCCGAGCTGCGCAGTGAGTTTGGCGATCTCGGCGTGTGCCCGACTCATCGTGCCCGTCGGATCGGTCCCGCCGAGCACACCGGCGATGACCGGGTAGAGCAGGCGATCCTCCTCCTCCTCGTGCGGAGCAATCTCATCGACCAGCAACCGGTACGCGAGGTGCACCGCATCCATTGCTTCAGCATCGCCACCGACACCGAGACGAGCCGCGGCATCGCGCAACAAGGCAACGTCGGGGCGAAGGGTGCTGTGCGCCAAGGCGAAGCGTTGAGCCATCGCCGTACCGGAATCGTCGAGGTGCAGTTCATCGCGACCGGCGCGAAGAGCGCGGAGCGCGTTGAGGATCACTGCGATGTCGATGACCTCCTGCAGCAACGCGCCCCATGCTGGCGGGAGCACGCCGACAGCAGCGGCGCCCATCGCCAGCAGCGACAGGATCATCCCTGCCATGACGCTCTGCACAGCGATGGAGCGAGCGCGGCGGGCGATCAGATGCGCCTCACCGAGTCGATCGAGACGATCGACCGTCAACACGACGTCGGCGGTCTCCGATGATGCGGTCGAGCCCCGGGCACCGATCGCGACGCCCACGGTGGCCGCAGCGAGCGCCGGCGCGTCGTTGATGCCATCGCCGACCATGATGGTCGACCCCCGAGCGGTTTCGCGGCGGACGACTTCCACCTTGTCGGCTGGCGTCTGCTGCGCGACGATGTCGTCGACGCCCAGCATCGCTCCGACCGACGATGCAACCTCAGCACGATCGCCCGTCACCATCACGACCCGGCGAATACCGCGGCGGCGCAAGTTGCGAATTGTCCGTGCCGCATCCGGGCGGATCGGGTCGCTGAGGATCACCGCACCAGCCGGCGTCCCGTCGATGCTGACGAAGACACACACAGCCCCCTCGAACTCGGCGGTGGATCGGGCCCGAAGGACCCATCCTTCATCGCCGATCACGCCTGCCCATGCATCGTTGCCAACATGCACCCGTCGTCCGGACACCACACCACTGACTCCGTCGCCGGGCCGCTCGGATGCATCGCTTGGCATGACGAGTTCGAGGCCTCGCCGGTGCGCGCCGCGTACGATCGCCGAGGCGAGCACGTGTGGCGAAACCTGATCGAGCGAGGCAGCCAAGCGGAGCACCTCTGACGCGCTGAAGCCCTCGGCCGCAACGATCTCGATGATCGTCGGACGCCCCTGCGTCAGGGTGCCGGTCTTGTCGAACAACAGGACGTCTGCCGCGGCTAGTGCCTCGAGCGCAGCACCACCTTTGACCACGACGCCGCGCCTGGCGCACCGCGACAACCCGGCGACGATCGCCACTGGGGCTGCGAGAATCAACGGACAGGGAGTCGCGACCACGAGCACGGCAACTGCCCGAACGGGATCACCCGAGATAAGCCAGGCAAGACCGGCCGTAGTGAACGAGACGAAGAGAAATCCCAACGCGTAGCGATCCGCGAGCCGTACAAATGGCGACGTCGATGCCGAGGCCTGCTCGACCAGCCGAACGATGCCCGCGTACGTGGAGTCGGCGACATTGGTGATCGCAACGAGGTCGAACGGCCCGCCGGCGTTCACCGCTCCGCTTCTGACCACTTCATCGGCGTCTCGCTGAACGGGCAGTGATTCGCCGGTCAGTGCGCTCTCGTCGACCACAGCCATCGCTCCTCGAACCGTCCCGTCGACAGGCACCACCTCCCCCGGCTGAACCAACAAGACGTCGCCGACTGCGACCTCATCGAGCGGGCAATTGACCAACCGCTGCTGCGTGTAACGATGGGCGACCCGCGGGCCATGTTCGAGCAGCGCTCGAAGCTCGCGTTCGGCACGCCCAGCAGCCCAAGCCTCGAGGGCCCGTCCAGTGACGAGCATCACGGTGATGATTGCACCGGCGAGGTATTCGTCGACCAGGAGTGTTCCGAGCAGCGCGGCGAGGGCGATCAGATCGACTCCGAGGCGACGATGCAGCAGGGCTCTCACCACCCAAATCGATGCGAGCGACATCCCGATCAACGTCGCGATGACCAGGCAGCCAGAAACAAACGAGTCCACGCTCACGGGTCAACTCTGCCGTGTCAACAAGGCCACTACCAGGGCCGAACGACCGTTACGGCGATGGTTCAGGCCTTCTTCTTGACTTCCTTCGGTGGCTTCAAGACGCCTTTGGCCAGTGCCTCGTCGAGGTACTTCTCGGCATCTTCGGCGCTGACTCGCAGGGCAGGGGCGATCTCACTGATCAAGTTGATCCGGGCACGGTCGTACATCGTGCGCTCGGCCGCCGACAGCGACGCATCGCGGTTGCGTGCAGCGAGGTTTCTGACGACCTCGGCCACCTGGTAGACGTCGCCGCTCTTCAGCTTCTCCTGGTGGTTCTTGAACCGCCGGCTCCAGTTGCTGGGCACCCTGGGATCGGGCTTGGAGAGCACCGATACCAGGTCTTCCAACTCGTCGGCGTTGACGGGTGGGCGAACGCCAACTTCATCGGTCTTCAGTGTCGGCACCGACAATGTCATCTCGTTGATGACCGTACGCAAGATCAAGTACTCCTGCGTGGCGCCGAACGCTTCCATCTTCTTGGTTCCCTGCACGATGCACGCGCCATGCTGGGGGTAAATGACGGTGTCGCCCTTTTTGAACTTCACACACGACCTCATGCGGCTCGAACTGCGGACTTGTTTAGGGTAGGGCCAGATCGCCCGAATCCCTACTCGCTGAGCACCTCGTAGAACTGAAGTCGAGGCGGAACCTGCG
>JANPBZ010000268.1:0-12978 GCA_031430695.1 Ilumatobacteraceae bacterium | reverse complement strand
GATCAAGATGGCCGACGAAGCTGGATTTGCAGGATTTCATCTCGCTGAGCATCACGGCTCGGATCTCTGCATGGCTCCCAATCAGGAAGTGTTCATCGCTGCCGCCTCACAGGTCACCAAGAACATCCGCCTCGGCCCGCTCGTGAAGCTGTTGCCGCTGCATCACCCGGTGCGCATCATCGAAGACATGGTCGTCGTCGACAACCTCACCAATGGCCGGCTCGACTTCGGCGTGGGCCGCGGCGTCGCGCCGATCGAGCACTACTGGTTCGGCAGCAACTGGCCAGAGTCGAAAGACCGGTTCGTCGACGTCCTCGGAATCATCTGCGACGCGTTCGCCACCGGCGAGATCAGCAGCGCCGACTCGAAGTTCTACGACTTTCCAACCATCCCGCTGTCGACAAAGCCGGTGCAGAACCCGATCCCGTTCTGGTATCCGGGAAGCCCCATCACCGCCGGCCGTCATGGCATGAACCTGATGTGGCCCGGCCCCATCGACCAGGCCGCGCACGATCTCTACGTCGAGACGTGGAATGCCCACAAGGGCGATACGCACCGCGTCGATGGGCCCGATTCAGTCCCACGCGTGGGCTGCACGATGGTGTTGGCCATCTCGCCATCGGAGAGCGAGTCGCTCGAGATCGTCCGGCGGACGATGAGCGGGCTGATGCGTCGAACTCACAACGTGCACAAGTTCGATCATCTCGTTCTGAGCGACGACGAGTGCGATGCCGCGCTCGGCCCGCTGCGCAACATCATGGCGCACATGGAAGATGCCATTCACTTCGGTGCCGGAACCGCCGAACAGATCAAGGATCGCTTCGCTACCGTCCTCGAACCAGGCCTGACCGACTACATCGTGTTGCAGCTGCCCGCCGGCGACATGACGCTCGACGAGGCAAAGCGCACGATGGACCTCTTCTGCGGTGAGGTGAAGCCGTTTCTCGAGGCAGCGTGACGAGTCGACCATGAGCGGCGACAACTATGTCGAGCGAGCGGAACTGCTGGTGGGCATGGAGCTGGTCGCCGTGCTCGAGAGCGAGGCGTTGCCGGCCAGCGGGGTCGACCCCGAGAGGTTCTGGGCGGGGTTGTCCGAACTTGTTCACGACCTGACACCACGCAACTCCGACCTGCTTGCGGTGCGGGCCGCGCACCAGGCCGCTATCGACAACTGGCATCGCCAACACGCCGGGCAACCGCACGACGCTGCCGGCTACCGAGCGTTTCTGGAGGAGATCGGCTACCTCGTGCCAGCGGGTTCGCCCTTCCACATCGAGACGGACAACGTTGATCCTGAGATCACCACCATCGCCGGCCCACAGCTGGTGGTGCCAGTGACGAACGCGCGATACGCGATCAATGCGGCAAACGCGAGGTGGGGATCGCTGTACGACGCGTTGTACGGAACCGACGCACTTGGCGACCCACCGTCGCCAGGCCCGTACGACGGTACGCGTGGCGCCCGGGTGATCGCCTGGGTCCGAGGCTTCCTCGACGACGTCACGCCGCTCGCGCTGGTCGACGGCGCGCGGCGTTCGCACCGCGACGCGGCGGGCTACAGGATTGACAATGGCTCGCTGATCGCATACTTCGCCGACGGCGAACGGGTCTCCCTCGCCGACCCTGCTGCGCTGGCGGGTTACACGGGCGAGGCAAGCGAGCCCCGCTCGATCCTGTTGCAGCACCACGGGCTCGGCATCGAGCTCGTGATCGATCGCGCGCATGCCATCGGCTCCATCGACGCAGCCGGCGTGGCAGACGTCGTGCTCGAGTCGGCAGTCACGTCGATCATGGACTTCGAGGATTCCATCGCAGCGGTCGACGCCGCCGACAAGGCTCTCGCGTATCACAACTGGCTCGGCCTGATGAACGGCACGCTGACCGAAGAGGTCACCAAGAACGGCCGCACGTTCACGCGACGACTCGCTACCGACCGCTCGTTCACGGCACCGGATGGATCAACGGTCTCCCGCCGTGGCTTGGCCCTCATGCTTGTGCGAAATGTCGGCCACCTCATGACGACGCCCGCCGTGCTCGATCGCGACAGGGCCCCCGTCTTCGAGGGGTTGATCGATGCAATGATCACGGTGCTGTGTGCCATGCCTGGTCTCGCCGCGACCACCCCGGGGCCGAACTCGCCCAACGGCTCAATCTATGTGGTCAAGCCAAAGATGCACGGCCCAGCCGAGGTCGCCTTCACGAACGACCTGTTCACGCGAGTCGAGCACGTGCTTGGCCTGCCCGCCAACACGGTGAAGGTGGGCATCATGGACGAGGAACGCCGCACGACGGTCAACCTCGCCGAGTGCATCCGGGCCGCGAAGTCCCGGGTCGCGTTCATCAACACCGGATTCCTCGATCGCACCGGCGACGAGATCCACACCTCGATGATCGCCGGCCCGATGGTGCGCAAGAGCGAGATGAAGACGCAACGCTGGATCCAGGCGTACGAGGATTGGAATGTCGACGTCGGCATCGCCTGTGGCCTACCCGGCCGGGCACAGATCGGCAAGGGCATGTGGGCCGCACCTGACTTGATGGCCGACATGCTTGCCCAGAAGCAGAGCCATCCTGAAGCGGGCGCGAACTGCGCGTGGGTACCCTCGCCCAGCGCGGCCACGCTTCACGCCACGCACTATCACCGCGTCGACGTGCATGCTCGCCAGCAGCAGTTGGCCGACGACCTGGCAAGGCGCGGTCCCCGAGCGACCATCGACGATCTGCTGCTCATTCCCCTTGCGCCCACGCCGAACTGGACAGCCGCAGAGATCCAAGCCGAGCTCGACAACAACGCCCAGGGAATCCTCGGCTACGTCGTGCGGTGGGTGGACCAAGGCATCGGGTGCAGCAAGGTTCCCGACATCCGCAACATCGGCCTGATGGAGGACAGGGCTACGTGCAGGATCTCGTCGCAGCACATCGCCAACTGGTTGCTTCACGGCGTTGTGACACACCAAGAAGTGATGACGACCATGCGACGCATGGCTGCGATCGTCGATCAACAGAACGACAGCGATCCCGCCTACGTCCCGATGGCGCCTGGCTACGACGGCCCGGCGTTCAGGGCCGCGTGCGATCTCGTGTTCTCCGGCGTCGAGCAACCCAGTGGGTACACCGAGCCGATCCTTCACGCCCGTCGCCTGGAGTGCAAGACGGTGGGGGCACGCCGTTTGGGGTGATTCCTCGCTGGGTACAACTTCGTGCAACGAAAGGAGAGTTACATGAAGGGAAGCCTGCTTTGGGTGATCGCCGCGATACTGGTTGTCGTGGGGATCGTGCAGCTTGTGCAAGGCCAGATCATCTTCGGGATCGTTCTGATCATTGCGGCGTGTCTGGTCGGGCCGGGCGGATACTCCGTCTTCAGCCGCAGTGGTTGACTCGGGGTCAGTCTTCGAGGCGTAGCTGATCGCCAAGTCCGCTGATCTCGACCAGACGAGTGATCCCAGCCGTTGGGCGGGCGACGACGAGGTCGCCGCCCGCCTGACGTGCTCGAAGAGCGGCTTCCATCAAGACCCGGAGACCACTGGAATCCATGAACGAAACGCCGGCGACGTCGATCGTCACCAGCCCGGCCGGAAGCGTCGCTATAGCCTCTGCCAGCAGAGGAGCGGTGTGCGCGTCGATCTCGCCGCTCACTTCCCACCCGGTGGGGGTGACAGAAATCTCGAGTTGAGCACCCATTTCGGACATGTCGGCAAACGGTAGTCGTTGTTTCGAACGACCACACACCCAAGTCGAAATGATCACCCGATCGGGTGACAATCTTCAGCGTCAGTCGAGCATCTCGACGCCGTCGTCGGAGTCGGCGACGAGCCACTCGCGCATCAGCTCGAACGATGAGCGCAGTAGGCGCGACACCTGCATCTGCGACACGCCGACCGCATCGGCAATGTCGGACTGCGACTGCTCCTCATAGAAGCGAAGCCGCACGATCTCTCGTTCGCGCTCGGGCAACCGGGCCAACAGCCGATCCACAATGTCGGCATCGACCGCATGCCCGAATCCGGGCTCCTCGGAGGCGAGTGCGCCGACTCGGTCGAGCGCCGCCTCGGCATCGCCGTCGTTGCCGGTCGGGTGGATCGTGCCGACGTGATACGCCGCCGAAGCGGAAAGCCCTCGCAACACGTCGTCGTGCTCGATTCCCAGGTGCGCCGCGATCTCGGCGACCGAAGGCGACCTACCCGTGCTCTGTATGAGTTGGTCGGTCGCCTGCCGCACGATCAGATGTAGATCCTTGGCCGAGCGCGGGACCCGAACGGTCCAACTGTGATCCCGGAAGTGCCGCTTCAGTTCACCCTCGATAGTGCTTCCGGCAAACGCAGCAAACGGCACACCGTACTCGGGGTCGAAGCGGTCGACAGCCTTGACGAGTCCGAGCATCGCCACCTGTCGAAGGTCGTCCTCGGTGCCTGCGGACCGGCTGTACCGTTGGGCAATATGGGCGGCGAGGCCCATGTGCCGTTCGACGAGTCGATTGCGCACCGACCGGTCCCGGCCCGCGGCAAACTCGAAAAACAATTCGAGATCGTCGAGGTCGGTGTTGATGGAAGCGTCCGTGCCCTCACGCTATCCGGCCGCCAAATGTGAAGTCCGACCGGTCAGCGACGGCAGATCAAACCTCGGCTGCCAAGCGGAGTGTGGCCTTGACCACGACCGTACCGGCCGCCGGTTGATCCACATCGACCTCCGCCGACAGGCTCCCGACGATCAACAGTCCGCGACCCCGCGCCGCAAGTGACGTCGCCGGGCCCCATATTTCACGCGGCGGAGGCGTACCGGCGTCTGTGCGGCTGGTGACCTCCAAGACCAACGACCTGCCATCGCCGATCGATAGGCGAACGACGAACGGGCTGCCGGGCGAGGCCTCGACCGCGTTCGTAGCAAGCTCGCTGAGCACCAGTTGGGCACGATCACGAAGGTCCTGATCGATCCCGTGAACCTCGAGACAGTCCACGAGGTCGTTTCGAGCGGCACGGAGGGTGCCGGTGACTCCCTGGTACTCGCGCTGGAGTACAACACGCCTGTCGCGGCGCCCACCGGTCATGACGAACCAGCTCGCTTGGCCGACCTCGGCGGCAGCACGCTCATGGTGCGGGCGATCCTACTCGCCCTCTGAGACGCGCTACGGGAGGTGTGACGTGGTGACCGGCTGCATGGAGTGCTGCCTGTGCCCGATTCTTGACACCGAGCTTGGCGTACAGACGCCGCACATATGTCTTCACGGTGTCGATCGACAGGAACAACTCACTGCCGATTTCGGCGTTGCTCATCCCGAGCGCGATGAGCGCGAGCACTTCCTGCTCCCGGGTGGAGAGTGTTTCGCGCACGCGCCGGTGACGGCCCCGATGCATGTTGCCGAGGCCGATGCGTTCGCCCGTGGCGACGCGCTCGATCACATCGACGAGCGTCGCACCCGCTTGCGATTTGAGCGCCACGCCGGAAACTCCAGCCTCATCGGCCAGAGCAAGGAACTCGGGAGCAGCATCCCACGTGTATAGGAGGACGTGCTCGACGTGTCCGTCGCGGACCATGTCGCGTGCCCGGCCGATGGCGTGACGCCGACCGGCAAACGTGTCGAACAGGGCCACATCGGCACGACCCTTCGGCTCAGCACGGACCTTGATCTCGACGACGCGGACGCGTGCCGAAAACGGCGCGAGCATCGCTGCCAAACCTTGCACGATGATCTCATAGTCGTTCACCAACGCAACCGTGACGGGCTTGGTGGCGATGGGCATAGCAGGGGGGTACCCGACCGATCTGCTTGCCAAACGGCATGGAGCTTGCCGCCCGCCAACGTCGAGCACGTCGACGAGGGATAGCGTTCACCTCAATGTCCAGCGAACCCAAGCCGACGGCTGTCGACGACGATCACTTCGAGGTGATCGTGCCGCTCCAAACAAAGTACGCGTCAACAGTGCGATTGATCGCTGCCTCCTTGGGTGCTGAAGCCGGGTTCACCGTCGACGAGATAGATGATCTGCGGCTCGCGCTCGACGAGGTCTTCTCGCTGCTTGCCCAGCGCCATGTCGGCGACCGGGTTCGCACCAGGTTTCGGCTCGATGGACATCAGCTGATTGCCGGCCTCACCCTGGAGTCCGGGGCGGTCGATGTGCAGCCCGATGAGCTGGCCGCCAACATCTTGCGGTCGGTCGTCGACCGCTACGAGTTCACCAACGACGGCGTAACGTTGACGAAACGGGCAAGCGAGGCCTAGTTCCTGCAATGTGACACCGATCTCCGAAATTTTGATCGGCGACGATTAGCACACGTCTCAACCGGGTACACCGTCGGCTCCTGAGCTGCCGCGTCGGTTCAAGTCCGGCGCGGCAGCAACAGTCCGAAAGTGAGTCGTTATGTCGAATGCCCTGAAGAACGCCGTTGAATCCAGCGCCAGCACCTTGTCGGATCTGGTCGAGGGGGCTCGATCCCGGATCGAAGACCTGCCGCCCCTTGCTCACGCTCGGCGTAAGCGTGCGCGCAGGAGCTGGCCGTCCATGATCGGCCTTGTGGTGTTGGCTCTCGTCGCCACGATCGTGGCGAAGCAAGCCTGTCGGCCGGCTGAACGATCCACCGACCGAGAGCAGTGAGTGCGGGTCAGTTGCGTCTGATCACCAGCAGAGCGATGTCATCGTCGGGATCGTGATCCAGGGTCAGTCGCTCGAGCAATGAGGCACACATCTCCTGCAGCGGCATGTCCCGCGTCTTCTCCACTGCATCGATCAGCCGCCTGAGTCCATCGTCGATGGTCTCACCACGCCGTTCGACCAGCCCATCGGTAAACATCACGGCGAGGTCGCCCGCTTCGAAGGGGAAGTCGGCCGTGAGGTTGTGCTCGTCTGGCAAGTGGAAGCCGAGCAATGGCCGTCGGCCGCCTTCGAGCAGCTCAACGGCGCCGCATGCGGGGACGCGGAGCACCGGCACGTGCCCCGCACTCGCATATCTGGCATGCTCATCGGGGCTGAGAAGCACATACGCGACCGATGCTCCGAGAGTGTCGGCACCTTGCATCGCGAACAGGTCCACGGCGGCTATGGCACGGTCCGGTTCGGCATCGTTGGCGACTGCCGTGGCGATCGATGCACGGAGTTGTCCCATCGCGGCCGCCGCAACGAGACCGTGGCCGACTGCGTCGCCGACCACTGCGGCAACGCGCCCTCCGCCGGCATCGAGCACCTGGTACCAGTCGCCACCAATGGCCATACCCGTGGCCGGGCGATATCCCGCCGCTACATCGATCCACTTCGGGACACTGGGCAGTGCGGGCATGAGCCGATGTTGAAATGTCAGAGCGATATCGCGGTCGCGTTCGTACAGCGACGCGCGCTCGAGGGCGCCAGCGCAACGCGAGCCAAGTGTCACCACCATCGACAACTCTTCAGGCGTGAACTCGCGACGTTCGTCGAACGTGAATACGAGCGCTCCGATGACCCGGTTCATGATTCGCAAGGGCACGCCAAGAGCCGCGCCAAGGGATCCTCCTACACCGAACTCGGTCTCCACGACCGAGCCCTTGTCGAGGGCTTGGGTGGCTACGGCCAACCGAGCCTCCTCGGTCACGGCATCGGGTGCGACCGTTGATTCTTTGACCGTCAGGTCTCCGTCGTCGTCGGCGAGGAACAGAGCAGCTCCGTCGGCGCTGATACCGGCCGAGCCGTAGGCCAGGACCGCATGAACGATCTTGCCGGTCGTGGCAACCGCGGCAATGCGGCCACTGACCTGTTGGAGGGTGTCGAGTGCGGCGCGGCTACGGGTCTGCCGGTCGAAGAGGATTGCGCTGTTCAGTGCCGCACCAACTCGTCCTGCGAGCTCTTCGATCAGGCCGATCTCGGCGGGGGCGAACGGCGCTTGCCCCTCGCAGCGGATCAGTTGCATCGCTCCGATCGTTCCCAAGGCTCCGACGAGCGGGACTGTGACAACCGATCGAAGCCCAACCTGTCGGAGTACGTCCCC
This sequence comes from Ilumatobacteraceae bacterium, assembly GCA_031430695.1. Classification (GTDB taxonomy): domain Bacteria; phylum Actinomycetota; class Acidimicrobiia; order Acidimicrobiales; family Ilumatobacteraceae; genus JAENVT01. The sequence continues at coordinate 5,025 of JANPBZ010000268.1, read as the reverse complement.
TCCTGGAAGCGAGAAAACCACAGGGTCGACAGTCAGGATCACCTCGGGCCGACCAGATCGGATCACGCCGGCGGCGCCCCAACTGGCATCTGGATCGTACGGATAGTCGCGTTGAAGCTGTTCGGCCCATTTCACCTTCGCCGGATCGGTGTGGGCGACAGTGATCGATGGCCGGTCGCGGCGCTGGTCGATGGAGACAACGATCGAGCACCACTCGGCGAGTTCGGGGATCACCGATTCTGTGACACGTTGCACGATCTCGCCGATGTCGACCGAGAAGGCCAACACATCGTTGACCTTGGCCAGGTACTCGATTCGTTCGCGCTCACGTCGCTCGAGGTCCAACAGTCGCGTGCGCTCCTCGATCTCGCGACGACGTTCGTCGATGTCGATCGCCAAGCCGAACGCACCGATGACCTCGCCGGCGTTCGCGGCGACGATGACGTCGCCGATCCCCTCGATCCAATGCACGGTTCCGTCGGACCAGGTGCTCCGATGATCGAACCGGAACGGCTCCCGTCGAGCGACACCAGCAGCAACTGCCTCTTGAACCATCGCCCTATCGCGCTCGTCGACCCGGTCAATCCAATCCTCGAACGTTCCGCCAAACTGGTCGCCGTCGATACCGAAGAGCATGGCAACGTTCGAATCCCACGTCACCGAATCGGTCTGCCGGTCCCACGACCACTCGCCCATCCGACCGGTTGCGAGCGCAGCCTTCAGCCGGTCGGCGCGTCGGACGACAGGCAATGACTCGGCGAGTTGACGGTCTCGCGCCTCGCGTGTCGCTGCCACCCACACCGCAAGTGCACCGCCAAGAACTGTGGTGACGACTGCGACCCAGTGACGTCGAGTGCCCGCGATGTCGTTGCTCCAACCAAGCGCGACCGCCACCGCGGCTGCGACAACGCCTACGGCAAAGGTGCCCCGGTGGGTTCCACCCGCAGCGACGAGCGGCGCGAGAACCAGCAGCGGTATCAGCACGACCGAGTCGGAGGTCATATCGACGATTGCCAGCACCGCACACGCAGCCAAGCCTGCCGCGATGTACGACCACCGGTAGTCCCGGTCCAGAACAGCATCGCTGAGCACTCTGCAATACTGGCAAGCAGGCCCTATCCCAGACAAGGTCCTGTGACGGCAGGGCCTTGTGACCCTGGTGGCAACACCCTCTACCGAGTCCACAATGGCACAGTGACTACGTGCGCGCCTGTGGATGGTCGGCTCGTACCGAGCGATTGCCCACCGCGTCGCGACGTACTATCGCCGCGCCACTGGTGGACGATGGGGTTGGTGGTGGTCATGAGCATCGGCGCGGCACATGTCGTGCACCCAGATGGACTCGTCGGGAACACCAGCTACTTGTTGATCACCGTGGGCGCCGCAGTGGTCGCCTGGGTCGGCACAATTCGTCAGCCTCCACATCTGCGCTTTCCGTGGGGGTGCGTCGCATTGGCGGTGACGTTCTCGGCGATCGGCGACACAATCCACTATCTGACGGAGATGGTCTCCGGCACGCCAGGCGACGTGTCGATAGGGGATGTCTTCTGGCTCGCCACATACGTCGCCCTCGCTATCGGCCTCTCGAGCATGATCGTCGGCGGTCACGGCGTGCGCCGCGTCGACGTCGATGGCCTGATCGATATCGGTTCATTTGCAGTGCTTGCCGTGCTCATGGTGACGCAGTTCAGCGTCGTGCGGGACATCGTCACTGATAACTCCTATCCGGTGCTCACTCGTACGGTCTGGACCTCGTACCCGATACTCGATGCTGCCCTGCTCGGCGTGATCGCCCAGGCGGTGGTCGGCCGACGCCTACGCGGGCTCGGTGGAACGTTCTTGATCTTCGGTATCGCCTTGTGGCTCGCCGCTGATTTCGCATCGTTGCTCATCTCCAACTATGAGGCCATCTCCCGATGGTTGGATCTTGGATGGATGCTGGGCGCCGCAGCCATCGCCGTTTCGGCCTGGCCTCGGCGCGCAACAAGAACCAGCCACGACGCGGCGTTGACAGTTGCTCGGGTCACCACTGGTCGAATTCTCATCACCCTTCTGCCGCTGCTGGTTCCAGGCTTGATCGAGATCTGGCAGTTCACCAAGGGAAACCATCCGAATCCGGTGTCTCTGTTCGCCGCAACAGTCGCGTTGGTCATGCTGGCCTTTGCCCGCTCGACGCGTCTCGTCAAGGCACGGAACCGTCAGGAGGCTGCGCTCGAGCAGAGCACTCGCTTCTACGCAGCACTCGCCGAGAATTCGTCCGACGCCGTGATCGTGCTCGACGAAGCCGGGGTCATCCTCAACGAAGCACCGAACCTCGCCACCATGCTGGGTAGGCCAGGGGTCGTGACCACCGGCATGGATGCCATCGAACTCCTCCGCCCGCCCGATCAGGATGGCGCCCGCAGCGCGTTGGCCCGTTGGTGGCTGACACATGGTGTGGTCGCCGATGCAGAAGTACAGGCAACCGACGCCGGCGGTTCGGAGCGGTGGTTTGGGCTTCGAGCAGCCAATCTTTCGAGTGATCCCGCTGTGGCCGGCATGGTGGTCAACCTCAGGGACATCACGGATCGGAAGAGAGCAGAGCAAGAGCTCAGCCACAGTGCCTTCCACGACTCCCTCACCGGGCTCGCCAATCGGGCGTTGTTCCACGATCGTCTCGAGCATGCTCTCGACCGCACGGCCCGCACCGGTCGCGGCGTCGCAGTCGTGTACCTCGACCTCGATGGCTTCAAGACGATCAACGACAGTCGCGGCCACGAGGTCGGCGACGAGGTGCTGCGCGAGGTTGCAATCCGCCTGACCAGCGCGGTGCGAACCCTCGACACCGTGTCGCGTCTTGGCGGTGACGAGTTCGCGATCCTGATCGAAGATAGTGCACGGGCGCTCGACGAAGCAGAGACGGTGGCCGAGAGAGTGCTCCAATCGCTCACTGTTCCGTTCACGCTCGACGTCCAACAGGTCGTCCTCGGGGCAAGTATCGGGATCGCGATCGGCGATGTCTCATGCACTGCTTCATCGATGATGCGCGACGTCGACGTGGCGATGTACAAGGCCAAGACGACTGGCAGGTCAAAGTGGGCGCTGTACGAGCCGGCCATGCGTACGGCCGCCCTCGACCGGCTCGAATTGGAGGGCGATTTGCACCAGGCCGTGGCCGAAGGGCAGTTGCGGCTCGTGTATCAACCAGTCGTCGAGTTGCTGTCGAGCAAGATCGTCGGCTTCGAAGCGCTCTTGCGGTGGCACCACCCCACTCGGGGTGTCATTGAACCCGACTCGTTCATCCCGATCGCGGAGAGCAGCGGCACCATCGTGGGCATCGGGCGCTGGGTGCTCGACGAAGCATGCCGGACGGCCGCTCAACTACACCGCACCTACCCGGCGCGGCAGCTGACGATGGCTGTGAACCTGTCGGCCCGCCAACTCGCCGCACCCGACATCGTCGGCTACGTTGCCAACGCTCTCGTGCGGTCTGGGTTTGCTGCGGCCTCGCTGATTCTGGAGATGACCGAGAGCGTGCTCGTCCAGGATACCGACACCGCCACGCGACGACTTCATGCACTACGTGCACTCGGCGTGCGGGTAGCCATTGACGACTTCGGCACCGGTTACTCGTCGCTGAGCTACCTACGACAGTTTCCGATTGACATCTTGAAAATCGACAGGTCGTTCACCAACACCATCACCGACCGTGCTCCGATTCCACCAATTGTGCACGGCCTGCTGGACCTGGCCAAGACTCTGGACATGGCGACCATCGCCGAGGGCATCGAACTCGACGTGCAACGAGACAGCCTCCGCGACCAGCAGTGCGAATTCGGGCAAGGCTTTCTGTTTTCCAAGCCGCTCGATCTCGACGAAGTTCTGAAACTGCTCGCTCACCCCCAGGCGACCGAACCGGTACCTGTCGGCCTGTAGTCGCTCGGCGGCGGCCGTCACGAGTGTTTGGTGACGACCCCGGCGACGTCGTGCAGATCCTCCAGATGCTTACTGATCAGGAGAAATCGTTGCTCTGCTGTCAGCGGACCGAAGCCGGCAGCCGGGGGTACACCTGCGTTCTGCGTCGGATGGCGATGGAAATCCTCCAGGATCTGCTGGAATCCCTCCGATGCGTTCCTGATCATCTCGGGCACGGCGTGCGAGGAATGCACGACGAGATCGGGCTCGCGTCGAACTGCGTTCGATATGGCCGCCCCGATGCCACCGCCGATGACGGCGCCTGCGAGGCCGGCGCCGACCGCGCTGACGGCACCAACCAGTAATCCGATCATCGCTGCCCCCTACTGAACCCTGTCCGATGCTCACAATATCCCAATCACTTCACGAGGAATTGCTCGGCGACAACGAGGAGGAACGAGCGCGACACGCCCCCCGTCTTGGAAGTGGATCCCGGCGACATCATCGAGATCGAAGCGGTCACGCACCACGCTGGCGGCGCGCCGGATCTGTTGACGGACGACGGCATCCGCGCAGTTTGGGCCGGCATCTCTGAGTCGGATCGTGGACCCGGCGTTCACATCATGACCGGGCCGATGCTGTGCGTGGCGCCCGACCGGGCGACACCCTGATGGTGCGCATCCTCGACATGCATCCCCGCCTGCCGTTCGGGTGCGCCGCCAACCGGGGATTGCTCTACGACGAGTTCGGCAAGGAACGCATCACGATCTACGAGCTGACAGACCCTGGCGCAGCGAGTGGCGAAAACCTTCGGGGCGCTGGCGGAGCCGAGGTTTGCGTACGACTTCACGACGCGGCCGCGCTACGACATTCCGAGCGTGGTCACATTGCCCGACCCCTCAAGCCGCCAGCCGTTCAGCCGTTCACGTGCCGGTGCGACCTCATTTCGGGGTGATGGGCGTCGCTCCCTCCGAGCTTGGCCGGCATTCCAGCGTCCCGCCCGGTGTCTTCGGCGGCAATGTCGACAACTGGCGGATCGGCCCCGGCGCAACTGCTTGCTACCCCGTCTTTGCCGAGGGAGCGATGCTCTACGTCGGGGGCCCACACTTCGCCCAAGGCGACGGGGAGATC
>JANPBZ010000267.1:0-27316 GCA_031430695.1 Ilumatobacteraceae bacterium | reverse complement strand
GATCGCATTGATGCTCGCCCGGCGTCGCCGCCCGGTCGTCTGACCCAACTGCATCTCGATTGATTCCGGCGTCGGGACCTTCGCGAAATCGGTGCGGCTTTCGGTTGCCAAAACGCGCTCCATCAGGGCATTCGGCGCTAGTCGACGCAGCGTTTGACGACTCCGGCCCCGCATCGGGGCGCCAGTCATCAGACGTACTGATCACGCAGGGGCGGGCTGCCTGAGCGCGGGAGACAAGGGTCTTCTCGCCCACCGCGAACCGGCTCACCTGTCGGCGCGACAGGTGAGCTTGTCGCGCCAGAAAACAGTTGTGCGTGTCCGCGAGTTCGGACCACTCGATCGCAACATGGAGGATGGGGATTGAGCTGAATTGTGCCCCTTATCTCACCTTGCTGCCGAACTCATCTCGACCTGAATTCACGGCGACGTGACCAGCGCTGTAGCAAACTACGTGAGTCGACAATCTCTTCGCCCGGAGGTCAGTGATGTGAGCACCGAACCAGCTTGGCCAGCCGACATCCCGATCACCGGGTCACCACCGCGGAAGCTGACCGGCCTGCTGCGCTGGTTCTGGGTTTCGGCGAACCGCAGCGCCGGTCCCTCGCAGCCGGGCATCTTTCAACACGCACGTGTGGCCGGCGATCCGCAACGCGTCGGCATCTGCTGCTCTGGTGGCGGTCTGCGTTCGGCCGCGTTCTCGTTCGGAGCATTGGACGAACTGTGGCGCAAGGGCATCATTCAGGAAGCCGACTACTTGGCCGGAGTGTCGGGCGGGTCGTATGCGGTGACCGCCGCGACAATCGTACGGGCGCAATCGCCCGATGCGACGTGGAGTAGGGATCAGCCTGGCCCGTATGGGCTCGGGTCACCCGAACTCGACTATCTGCGCAATCGCACCAACTACTTGGCGCCGGGGCTGATGGGGCGCTGGAACATGTTCCTTCGACTTCTGCTCGGCATCCTCCTCAACCTCGGTGTGATCTTGGGAATGCTGTTCGTAGTCGGGCGCCTCGGCGGACGCCTCTACCGATCGTTGCTGCCTGAACTCGGCAGCTGCGCCGGCCGTCGATGCGGCGGAGATCTCACCTTCCACGGATGGAGTGGCGTGCTGATCGTCGTGCTTGGCGCATTGGGTCTGCTCGCTGGTCTGGTCGACCTGTTGTTCAGGCCGGCAGCCGACTGGTGGTGGCGGAGATTGGTCCGATGGTGCGGCACGTTCGTCTTCCTCGCGATCATCGCGGCAATCATCCTTCGCGCTGTTCCGCAGGTGATCTGGTGGGCCCGGACGAGCCGATTCGGTTACTCGGAACAGGCCACGCAGTTTGGGCGCGGGGCCGGTTCGGTGGCTGCGGCCGCGGGATCGCTGGCACTCTCACTCGGTCACCTCGTGCTTCGCTCGGGCTCCGGTGGCAAGGGGAGCTTGCCGAAGCGTCTCGCCAAAGTGCCGCGTGGTGTCCGCCTCGTCCTGCAGAAGGTCGCTATCGGAGTCGTGGTGCCACTCTCGTTGCTCGTGTTCTTCCTGATCGCGGTCGATTCCGGTACTCGAAAGTGGACGACGACCGCGACGTGGTGGTGGGTCGCCGTGCTCGTCGCCGTTCTGACAATCTTCGCAATCGGCAATCCAATCGCCTGGTCGGCTCAGCCCTTCTACAAGCGACGACTGCGTTCGGTCTTCGCACTCAGGAGGGAAACGCACGACGGCGACGTGACCGTCGGTCCGGTCCCCACCGACGAGGAGCCAGCACTGTCGGAGCTGCGGCCACCGAACTGGCCACAGTTGCTGATCTGCGCCGCCGCCAACGTGTCGGATCTCGGCTACACCCCGCCTGGCCTCGGCGTGACGAGCTTCGTGTTCTCGCCGGATCGCGTCGGCGGACCGTTGGTCGGCTCGATTCCGACGAAGCAGTACGAGCAACGCCTGGCGCGCATCAGGTTTTTCCAGAAGGCGTGGAACAAGATCAACTCGAAGGCTCCGTCGACTGGGCGGTTGCGCGACATCAGCCCGCTGTCAGCCGTATCGATCTCGGGTGCGGCGGTGTCGCCGTCAATGGGACGGATGAACCAGCCCTCGTATCGCATGCTGATTGCGATGTTGAACCTTCGACTCGGCGTCTGGCTGGCCAACCCCCGACTGGTCAGCGCTCTGCAAGGCGTCGGCGCCGACGAACCGACATATCAGCCACTCGTTCGCCCGACCTACTTGTTGCGCGAACTGCTTGGTCAGAACAACCTGCGCAGGAAGTTCGTGTACGTGTCGGATGGTGGCCACTACGAGAACCTCGGTCTCGTCGAACTGTTGCGACGTGGATGCACCACGATCTACGCGGTCGACGCCTCGGGTGATACTCCGGGCAGCATTCGCACGCTTGGTCAGGCGGTTGCTCTGGCGCGAAGCGAACTTGGTGTCGAGTTCGACGACATCGATCCGTCGATGTTTGCCGTGAAGGATGCCGACGAGCCAGGCATCGTCGTGTCCGACCACGCCGTCATCCACTACACCTTCCCGGTCGACGGCGGCAGGGGAACCCTGATCTACATCAAGAAGGCGCTGATGAAGGATTCGGCGACACCAGCCGACCTGATCACCTATCAGCAGGCTCGACCGGTGTTCCCCTACGACTCGACGGGCGACCAATTCTACGACGTCGAGCAGTTCGAGGCGTATCGGGCGCTCGGCGCATCGGTCACCCGCCGGGCCCTCGCCGATACACCTTCCGAGGCTCGATCATCGGTCGCGAATTGAGACTCGGTATCGTCGCCCTATCCACGACATCCACGCACGACCGAGCCACCTCGGGTGGCATTCCTCCGTTCCACCGAACGGCTTCGCGAACCGAGCGGTGACCCAGACGACGAACAGCAACGCCCTGGGCCTCGAGACGCCGCCTGCCGCTGACATCGAAACCACTCCAGAGCACTACAACCTCATTGGTGGCGATCCGGTGTGTGCCGGGTGGACCCGCTCGTACGACGACCCGAACGTTGTGCGGCTGCGCGACAAGCTCAACCGGCACAACGGGATCAAGGGCCTCGAAGTACTGGATCCCACCGAGGTCGAGCGGGCCGCGCAGCTGTTCCACCGCGATGGTTTTGTGGTCGTTCGTGATCTGCTCGATCCCCAGCAGTTGGCTCGCATGCGTCGGGCAACAGAGCGCGCCCTCCTAGAGATGTTGGCGGTCGATCCAACGTGCGCTGCTGGTGGCGGCGCCGGCGGACTACCGCATCGGTTTTCCTTCGGGAGCAGCTCCGCATCGCGGCACATGCTGCACGTCGACGAGTGGCTCGAACTGGTCGACATGCCGACCACGACACCGATCCTGAAAGCCATCTTCGGCTCACCCAACTACATCCTGATCGGAGCGGGCGGCGACGTTGCCATGCCCGGCGCGATCGAATATCAGGGTCTACATTCCGACAACGTGTGGTCAGAGCCGCACGACCCGACCGGCCGGGTGTCCACCCGAGAGCTGCCGGTGCCGGCCGTCACCATCAACTTTCCGATGGTTGATCTCACGCCCGAAAATGGTCCGACCCGGCAGATACCTGGTACGCAGAATTCGCGCGATCCAATTCCGAACCTCGCCAATGAACCGGAGTGGATGAAGCTCAGCACCGTGTGCCCAGCACCTGCCGGCTCTGGCATCTTCCGCGATCTCCGTGCGTGGCATGGCGGCACCCCGAATCTCTCGCGAGAGGTGCGGGCCGCACCCAACGTCGAGTACTTCGCACCGTGGTTCCGCAGCGAAGCGGTCATCCGCTCGATGCCTTATGAACAGTGGAAGACGCTCTCGCCCCACGGGCAACGTATCTCGCGATATGTCGCGGTGGGCAAGGACGAGAAGGTGATCGGTGCCGGGTACATCCACCCGAGAGCCAAGATGCGTGAAGCATTCAGGGAAGCACAGCTGCGCGAACTCGGTCCCGAGGGCGCCGAGGAATACCTTCGACGTCTGTAGAACGCTCGCCCTGAATCGCCAGCGCCCGGTGCGCGGCTGAGCCATTGCGCGTCAGTGTCAGCTCCCAGAACGACCGTCGTTCTGTGGGCTGACACAGATCACGTTGCGGGCGATCTCAGCTCCGCCCGCCGCTGTAGAGGCCCGAATCCTGCCTAGATAAGGCGGACTTTTTGGGCTTCTTCGCCCTTCTTGCCGGGAGCGACTTCGAACTCGACCGAGTCGCCTTCATTGAGCGACTTGTAGCCACTGCCTTCGATGTTGGAGAAGTGGACGAACACGTCGCTGCCGCCTTCTCGAGAGATGAAGCCGAAACCCTTTTCGGCATTGAAAAACTTTACGGTGCCTGTGGCCATTGCCTTTTCCTTCAACAAGTGAGCCGCCGTCGACGGCTGACGCTTGACGTTATCCCGTCGGCACGCTCTTCTCCTCGCTGGGCGCGCCTTGCGCCGGAAAGAAAAGCCAACCGCCGCGGCCGCCGGACTGTCAATAGTCGCGCATCGAGTCGTCAACGGGTGGGGTGAAGCTGAAACCCTGGTCCCTGAACAGGCGCAGGTAGGCATCGACGACCTCGCTCGATCGTGCCGTCTCCGGCGACGATGGGTGATCCGGACTCCCTCATCGAACGATACTTCCCAGCGCCGTTACGAACCCTCAAGTCGGCCGAGAAGGCACCACTCGACCCTTGATGTCAAACGACACCAACCCAGTCTCGAAGCGCTGTGCAGTACGGCGTAGTGCCGAACGTCCCGATCACGGGGAGCACTTCGACGTGAGTAATCGCTCAATGAGCGGTACGTTCTGACCGATACACATTTTGTGACCTCGCCAGAGGCTGCACCCTGTGACGCGATCTTGGAGAGCTTCATGAGCAGAATCACCTACGACGAGGCCATGAGCAGCAGCGATGCATTGATCTGGCACATCGAGCAGGACCCTCTGCTGCGATCGACGGTCATGAGCGTGTGGTTCCTGGAGCAACCACCGTCGCCCGAGCGCATGCGTGCAACGGTGCAGCGCCTGGTGGCTCAACTGCCACGGTTGCGTCAACGCGTCGTCGGCGGTCGGCCCAGGCCGACGTGGGCCGAGGTCGACGAGCTCGACATCGCCGATCACTACCGGTACGAAGACATGGGTGGAAATGCCGTCCATGGCGATGTGCTCGCGGTGGCCCAGCAGTGGGTTCGCGAGCCATTCGACCGGTCTCGGCCGCTGTGGCAATTGGGTATCTTTTCCGGACTCGCCGATGGTCGCGGAGCACTCGTCCTGAAAGTGCATCACGCCATCGCCGATGGCGTGGGACTGATGCTGATGCTGGCGGCGCTCGCCGATCTGGAACCCAATCCGACGCACCGGTTGGCTCTCGCCGACGTCGTCTCGCCGCCGGCTCCCTATACCCGGTCGCCGCGTCAGTTTGCCGGGATCGCCCGTCATCCGATCGCATCAATACGGTCTGCGGTGCGTAGCGCTGTGTCGATCGCCCGACTGGTGATGCCGAACCGAAGGCCTCTGAGCGAACTGATGGCAGGCCGCTCGAATCAACTGTGCCTCGACGTGAAGACCGTCCCCTTCGACACGCTGCGCTGCGCAGCCAAGCAGGCCGGTGGCAGCCTCAACGATGCCTTCATCAGCCTGGTGCTCGATACTGTCGACCGCTACCACCGGCGCTACGGAGCTGACTGTGATCGAGTGCGCATACACATGCCGATCAACATTCGCGACGCGGCAACTGCCGACTGCTCCGGCAACCAGTTCGTGCCGGCGCGAATCGTGATGAACGTTGGGGACGACGACGTCGAGGAGCGGCTACGCAGAGTCAGCAAGCATCTGGCAGCTGTACGCCAGGAGCCGGCGCTGCGGTGGGTCAACACTGTGTCTGCGGCAATTCAGCGTCTCGGCGTGCCGATCTCGCGACGCATCATCGGCGGGATGATGAAGGGCGTCGATGTGCTGGCCTCGAACGTCGCGGGTCCGCCCTGCCCGTTGTACCTCGCCGGCGAACACGTCGAGGAGTTCTACGCCTTCGGTCCGCCGGCAGGTGCAGCGATGAACATCACGCTGTTCAGCTACGACAGCACGGTGCACCTCGGTGTCACCAGCGTCGCCGCCGCGGTCGACTCCCGGCGACACCTCATGGCCTGCCTCGACGAAGCAATCGCCGAGATGGAGCAACTTGCCTCGAGCTGGAACAAGCCGCAGCCAGCTCCGATTGCAGCGCCTGTCCTGCTCGGACTGGCCAGCTGACAGCGCGGGAACGCGAGCAGCATCACAACTCCGAGAGAGCGGCCTTCAGCATCGGCAACTCCATCGCCCGAGCCATGATCTCACTCATACCGCCAATCACCCCGGTGAGGTTGGCGAGAACCACATGCTCGAGCCCCGCCAGCGCATAGGCCTCGAACTGTTGGGCCAGTTCCTGACTGTTGCCGATGAACAGAACCTGTTGCACCATCTCGAACGGGATCGTCGGGGCGATGTCGCGAAGGTCGTTGGCGTCGAGATCATGGATGATGACGTCGATGAAACCACGTGAATCGTTCCCGAGGGGATGCGTGAGACCATGGGCTTCCCACAGCGAGCCGGCGGCGAACAGGCCGAACAGCTTGCCAAGCGGCTCGGCCTCGAACATCTCGGCCGCGCGCTGCACGCTCTCGGCAAAGATCACGAACGGTAGAAGCGACGCGATCGGCCTCGGCCGGCCTGCCGCGCTCGCATGCCCGGAGATCACCTCCAGCTTCTCACCGTATTCCGACGGCGACATCGACCACGCCGGAATCCAACCATCGCCGTACTGTCCAGTCAGTCGCAGCATGCGCGGCGCGTGCCCGGCGACCCACACAGCGGGACGGCCCCTCCCCTCGGCCTCCAACGGCAGCCCCATACGACCGATGCCCGACGGCATCTCGCCCTTGTCGAGCAATGAGCGCAACTCGACCAACACCTCCTCGAGGATCGACACAGGACGCTCGAAGGGATAGCCGAACGGCACCAGGCTTTCTGCCTCGCCGGAGCCGATACCGAGGATGAACCCGCCTGGGATCAGGTCATTCAACGTCAAGGCCGTACGAGCGAGGTCGGCGGCGCCGCGCCGAGTGGCGTCAGTGACAGAAATGCCGTACCGGAGATTGGTCATGGTGCCCACGCGCGCTCCGTAACAGAACGGGTCGTAGAACGCGTCGGGGTCGGCGGCGAGATCCGACAGGGGTATGTCCTTCCACAACCCAGGGTGGAATACACCGAGGATGTGGTCGGGCGCCCAGTACGAGTCGAAGCCGACCTGCTCGTAAGCGGGAAGCAACTGCTCGGTGGTACCGAACGGGAACATGGCCGGAAGGGTGATGCCAACGCGCACAGGAAGTCCTTTCGCTGTGGCAGATGACCGTACACGCGCGTACTGTGCGACATTGAACCGGCCGAGCAGATCCGAGCTGATTCAGAGGGGACCTTCATGCACGATGTCGATGCCATGCCGCGGCTCCTGGCCGAGTACCTGTCGCGCGCCGACGGTGCACGGTCTGCGTCGGTCGTCGCCTACGAGGTGATGATCGGTGGCTACAGCAGATCGATGGCCCGCGCCGAGGTGGAATGGTCTGATGGCAGTCGCGAAACCTTCGTGCTGCGTGGTGACCCGCCGTCTGGCAAAGCCATGATGGAGACCGATCGGGACATCGAATGGGCGTTGCTTCGGGCACTGGGTGATGCCCAGGCAGTCGCCACGCCGGCGGCCCGCTACTACGACGCCACTGGCGAGCAGCTGGGCACCAAATGCATCGTGCTCGACTTCGTCGTCGGGCGATCGCTACAGGCGCACCTCAACGAGGCCACCCCGGAGGCGGCCTATGACGCTCACCGCGACAACCTCGTCGACACGATGGCCGCTGTCCATTCGATCGACATCGATACGTTGCCGGCATCGGTGCCCCGCCCGGATGGCTGGGACTCGTACATCGGCTCCCTGATCGACCGCTTCCGCCAGGCGGATAGCGGGCACGTCGAGTCGATGCCATTCCTGCGATACGTGGCGGCGTGGCTCGATGCCCATCGACCGCCACCACTACCGCTGTGCCTGGTGCACAGCGACTTCCAACCGGCCAACATCATGGTCGACGGATCCGGACAGCACCTGCTGGTCGACTGGGAACTGGCTCACATCGGTGACCCACGCGAGGACATCGGCTACTACAACGTCTACTCCTCGGCGTTGGGGCCCAACCTGTTGATGGCCGACCCGGATGGCTTTCTGGCCCGGTACCGAAAGCAGACAGGTCTGACCGAAGAGACGATCAACACGGCCACGCTGGCGTACTTCTCGTCTCTCGCGGCGATCACCGTGTACAGCCAGATCCTGCGCGGCGCGGCTGCGATGTACCAGGGGCTGAACGCCGGACTCATGACCACGTACACGATCAACGCCCTCACGATCGGCCATCACAACTTTCTGTCCGGATGCACCCCACCGAGCGCGGAGGCCACCTGATGCTGTCCCGACCAACCACCGACCAGATCATCCTCGACTGTCGAAGCGAGTTGTTGAACACCATCGATCCGGTTGTCGACGCGCCACAGGTGAAGGTCGCGATTCAGATGATGGAGAACGTGCTGCGAAACTGTGCAGAGCGGGCGGCCCACGAAATCGCCTGGATGCACGAGGAAATCGAGGCCACGGTTGCATTCACACGCATGGTGGCCGACTCGCCAGCTTCGACCGCCGCAGTTGTCGCCGCGTTGGCCGCCCATGACATCGATCGCACAACCAGCCTGCACCTTGCCGATGTCAGCGCCAACTACGACCTCGCCGGCAAATGCTTGTCGGCAGCCCTCGAAGCAGTGATGGCGGCCGGCGATGACGAACTGCATCGCACCGGCCGATCCATCCTCGATGACCGCCTTGCCCACGAGAACCAGATCATGGGTGATTGGGGATTCGTCGGCAGGGCATAGCGGCTGCACATCGGTCGAATCAGGCCGCCTCAGCGCGCGCTGCGGAATAGCCCGCGGCCAGGGCCCGGAGCTGAACTGCACCGTTGCCGGTGAACGACGAGCCGTGCATGACAGCCAATGTCGTCGGCTCCAACCCAGCAAGCCGCTCGAGCGTCGGGACCAGATTGGGGCTGTACGACGTGCTGTGGAACAACTCCTCGGCGGCCAGAGCAGCGGCGACGATGTCGTCGCCGACCACCGCGGGAACATCGCCGGTCTGGGTGAACAGGTCTCCGGCGAACAACGTGCTCGTTGTCTCGTCGAACCACAGCCCGCTCTCCCACCCGTGGGGGACGTGAGGCGTCGGCAGGAAACGAAGCCGGTGCGTGCCGATCACCAGCGGGTCGTCGCCGATGATGCGGGGCGATCGATCGGCCAGGTCGTTCAACGACACCATGCAGGCGGTGGCACCGTGGATGACTTCGGCGCGCGGAGCGTCCGCGAGGAACAGGTTCATCGCGCCGCACTAGTCGGCCTCGACGTGGCGCCGAGCTTGGTCAGGATGCGGCCGACGTGGTGTTCGGCGGTCTTCGGTGAGATGAAGAGCCGCGATGCAATCTCAGCGTTCGACATACCGAGGCTGACCAGCTCCAGCACCTCCTGCTCACGAACGCTCAGCGCCGTTGCGACTTCGTCGCTCGTTGCGGTCGTGCCCTGGAGGTATCGCCCAGGCTGCGCAACAGCGCGGCGACCTGATCACGGAAGGCATCGGCACCAAGGCGTTCGAAGCACGCGAGCGCGGCTCGGGCTTCGGCGACGGCGCCTGCCCGGTCACCCGATCGGGCGATCGCTGCCGCCTCGTCCCCCGAGCCGGCAAGCACACGTGCGCGCGCCACGTGACCGTCCACGACAAGCGATGCGACGTCGGCTTCTTCCGCCATCTGTTCGAGCCGGTCGGCCGCGTGTCTGGCCGCAGTGAGATCACCTCGTTGCAGTTCGGCGACCACCAACAACGACAGCAACGGACCAATTCGCAGCGCGGCCATCGTCCCGCGGTTCGAAGCACGGAACCGTAAGCGACTCGGCAGTGTGTGTGGAGCACCCGCGGCCGGTCCCCGAAGTCGCGGATCATTGCCATGACGATGCCGGTCCATTCCTGGGCACGCCGCACATCGGCTGGGGAGTTGAACGAATTGCCGACGCGTGGGCCGTGCTGATGGCCAGGCTCGGATATGGCAGCTACTTCGCCCAGGGAGGCGACTGGGGGTCGGCCGTCACCCGCTCGCTCGGCGCCCAACACGTCGACCCCTGCGCGGCCATCCATATCACGCTGGCCATGGGCACCCGGCCGCGCGTCGAGGGCGAGCCGACCACGGAGGAGCTGCGCGCGATCAAGGGTGCCGAGTACTACCAAGCATGGGATTCCGGTTACTCCAAACAGCAGGCCACGAGGCCGCAGACGGTCGGTTACGGTCTCGCCGATTCGCCGGCGGGCCAGGCCGCTTGGATCCTCGAGAAATTCTGGGCTTGGACCGATTGCGACGGCCATCCCGAGAACGTCCTCGATCGCGACGAGCTACTCGACAACCTGATGTTCTATTGGGCGACCAACAGCGCGACCAGAAGCGCCCGCATCTATTGGGAGAGTTTCGGCAAGGCCCGGCCGGTGCTGTTGTCCATACCGGTCGGCGTCACCGTGTATCCGAAGGAGATCGTCGCCCCGGTGCGCTCCTGGATGGACGCCGACTACCCCAACATCGTCCACTGGTCCGAGCAACCACGGGGCGGCCACTTCGCAGCGTTCGAGCAGCCCGAGTTGTTCGTCGACGACATTCGCACCTGCTTCCGCCAGTTCCGCTGACTGTCGCTCTAGCTGCGCGACCTCTCCCACTCGGCGTCGAGCTGAGCTGGCGTGACGGAGCCGGCTTGCACTTCCCCACGAAGCAGACACGCCGCGTATCGCTGGAGAAACTCGTTCGTCGGCGTGCGCACGCCATGCAATCGTCCGAGCATCAGGATCTCGCCGTTGAAGTAGTCGGTCTCGAGCGTCGATGCGCCTTTGACCAGGCTCTGCCATGTCGAACCACCGATGAAGGTGTCGCCGGCCGGGATGTCGAACTGCATCGTTGCAGCCCGAACCTTGTAGTGCTCGAGCCGTTCGGGAGTCTGATCCCAGCGGATACCTGAGGCTTGGTAGACGCGCCGGCCTTCCTCGATCGCCGCTGCGACCACGCCGGCACCGCGGCCGGCGATTCCGCACGCAGCGTCGGCAATGTTGCCAAGGTTGACCAGCAGTTTGCCGTACTTCTTCGTCATAACGTCGTCGTCGGCTTGTGACAACAGTTGCGGCGACGAATCGATCAATGCTGCGAGTTCTGTGGCGGTGTCGTCGACACCGGACGGGTAGCGGCCCACATCGAGAATCGCGTTCGTCGGAGCGCACAGCGCGGTGACCTCGCCCGCCTTCTCGAACTGAGCGGGGAGCTGAATGACCATGCCGTAGACGCGGGCAAACCGGCGCACGGCGAGACGCTCGTGCTCGACGCCGTTGGTGCCGCACACGACGGCAACATCGGCGTTCCAGTCGAACAGCTCGGCGTGGATCTGTGGCGTGTCCTGGGTCTTGGCGGTGATGATCACAATGTCGTCGTCAGTCGGGCTGAGCTGATCGATCGAGTCGACCGCCTGAATCTCGACGACTTCGCTTCCCCTCGCCGTCCGCAACGTCAGCCCGCGCTCGCAGATGGCCGCGGCGTGCGCTGGTCGGCTCACCAGCACAACGTCGGCCCCACCCTGGCGCAGACGTCCGCCAATCACGCTGCCGACGGCACCCGCTCCATAGACGATCACCCGCACGGCGGCATCGTACGGCCGAAGCCCGACCGTTAGCGAAACAGGTCGGCCAGTTCGTCGTCCGACGTCGCTAGCACCTTGTCGATCCACCGATGCACGTGTTGGGCGCCGCCTTCATTGCGCCCGAACATCAACTCCTGCTTCACACCGGTGCGTAGCGCGTGCTGGATCCGCTTGCCCGCGGCATAGTCCTCGTCACGCACGACATCGATGAGGAAGTCGATCTGTTTCTCGGCGAGCCGTCGGTATTCGTCGGAGGGCTCAGCCAGCGAGACAAAGTCGAGATGGGTCACCGACTCGCCGGGGGAAGCGCCGGGAAACAACCTGGCGACTTGATAGAAGCGCTCACCGCCGATATCGAAACCGGCGATTGAACCATGGGGAAAGATGCTCCACACCCCGCCGGTCAGGTCGTCTGTTTCCCATTCCTCCTCGGGCTTCTCCGCGAGCCTCGACCAACTGGCGCGGGGACCCATGATCCGCTGATGGGCGCCGATCGGATGGAAAATCGCATCGGGCGACATGTCGGGCCCGAACGTGTTCTTGTGCAGGATCGGCAAATGATAGAAGTCGACGTATCCGTCGAAGGCGACCTTCCAATTCGGTCCGGACAGTATGTGCGTGCCGTAGTGGTGCATCTCGGACAGGCGGAGATGATGGACGAGGTCGGCTAACTCACCGATGAATGGCTCCATGTCGAAGGTCGACTGCGGCGACAAGATCACCCAGATCAAGCCGGAGCGCTCGACCACCGGCAGCGGAGTCAAGCCGTGACACGACATGTCGAGGTCGCCGAAGTCGGCGTTCTTGAACAGGCCGACGAGATCGCCGCTGGGGTTGTACGACCAGGCGTGATATGGGCATGTGAACCGACGTGCCGTACCGAGACCCTCCTCGACCAGAATCGATCCACGGTGGCTGCACATGTTGACGAAGGCGCGCACCGATCCGTCGGTGGCGCGAGTCAACAGCACCGGCATTCCTGCGACATCGAGCGCCTTGTAGGCGTGCGCATCGCGCATCTCGGCGGTGAGCGCAACCACCAAGGGCAGCCGACGAAAGATGAGGTCGAACTCCTGCAGCCAACGCTGAGGGTCGTAATAGTTGCGG
Source organism: Ilumatobacteraceae bacterium (assembly GCA_031430695.1). Lineage (GTDB taxonomy): Bacteria > Actinomycetota > Acidimicrobiia > Acidimicrobiales > Ilumatobacteraceae > JAENVT01. Next base: position 14,480 of record JANPBZ010000267.1, on the reverse strand, counting down.
GCCGGCAGGGTGGTGATCGACTCAGCCAGGGGCATCTGCCCACTGTGGTGGTGTTCGACGACCCGCCGGGCCATCTCGACCAGCCGCTGACGGCTCACCGATGCTGGACCAGCCGAATCGACCATCCATGCATTATTGCCTGTGGAGGTGTTGCACGCTCACCCGGGGTGGGCGTGCAACACCCACTCTCGGTTGTTAGTGCCTGCGCTCGACTGCGGCCAGGGCGTTGACGATGCCGTCGCCGTAGATCGAGTTGCGCTCCGGCGATCCGACACAAGGAGCATCGAAGGTGGCATCACGACCCTCAGCGGCGTAGGTGATCACTGCTGAGGGACAGGCCACATCGGTGGCGCTGTTGCGGAGGATTCGTTCGACCTTGGCTGGGTCCATCGTTCGGCCCCGTCCGTGACGCTGCTCCTTGCCATACTCACTGACGATCAACGCCGCTACTCCGACGGCATGCGGCGCAGCCATCGAGGTTCCCTGGATCAACTGGTAGTAGGCACAATCATCGATGCTCGGAGACGAACACTCAGCGATCACGAACGGGCTGAGTGACGCACCAGTCACCGGGTCGACTTCGCCGAATTCCAGCGCGACGTTGGTCGGGTACGGCCCGAGGATCTCGTTCTCGGGCACGCGGTTCTGCGGCGTACCGATGAAGTCGCGAAACCAGCCACCCGGAGCAGAGACGTCGTTCTGCTCCAAGCCATGGTTGGAGAAATCAGACTTCTTCCCGCTGGGCCCGACCGACGAAACAGAAATCACGCCGTCACCCTCTGTCGGCATGTCGAGACAATCGTTCGTCACATCGCGAGCCCTCTCGGCACCGGGCGGGAAGTCGGGGCTGATCTCGTCGAGCTTCAGTTCGGCTCCGAGATCCTGATGTTCGTTACCCAACGCAGCAATCAGGGTGACGCCGTGCGAACGGGCGTAGTCGAGCGCTCGCTGGGTCGCATCGATGATGGTCGCCTGCTCCTGCTGCTCGGCGGCGGAATCTGCCGCATTGTTGCGACAGTTGTACAGCCACGGGTCGATGAAGAAGCTCATGTTGACAACGTCGATGCCATTGTCGGCTGCGTACGTCAGCGCGTCGACGGTTTCTGACAGGAAGAAGTACCCCGAGTCCTGGCCGGCTCGCAGGTTCACGAGCGTGACGTTCGGAGCAACGCCGGCCATCCCGATGCCGTTGATCGGAGCGGCGATCGTGCCTGCCACATGCGTGCCGTGACCGTTCTCGTCAACGTCAGCCGGGTCGTTGCACGATTGATCCGGTTCGTCTTCACACAGTCCGTCGACCAGTGGAATGTCGACCGTGAAGTTGCGGCTCAACCGGCGGTTGAAGTTGCGAGCGATATCGGGGTGGCTGCCGTCGATGCCGGTGTCGATGACGCCGACCAGCACGTCGCGACGACCCCGTTGCTCGTCGTATGAGCCCTCCGGTGTCGCGTCGATCATCCTCATGTCCCATTGCAAACTGGCCAGCGGCTCAACCGCTTTGCCATTGCCCCCACCGCCATGGCCGCGGCCGCTCGACACTGCCGACGCCACGTCGCGACCCTCGTACTCCACGGTTTCGCTGCGACTCGGTGTCTCGGCCGGTACGGAGCCGATCGGGGCGTTGCGTGCCACGCCGGCCACGCCGGCACTCGTCGACACTGCCCCCTCGAACGATGCCGTGTCGGCCGTCACGGTGATCAGGCCGATGGCCCGGTTGACGCGGTCGACGGTTCCACCGGCCGCTTGCACCGAAGCGATCGCAGCGTCAACTGATGCTGCGTCGCTGGCGAGCACTACGTACGTGGCGCTGACTGCGCTGCCACTCACGGGGCTCGGCGGCAACACCAGCGAACTGGCGAACATGGCCGCGCCGACGAGTATTGCTCCACTACGTGTCCTGTACATGAGGCCCCGTTTCCTGGATGGATGGTTCGGTTCCCCGTCTGCCCTGCAGCGAACCTAACGGTCCTGGAACATAAATTCAAGACTTGACAGCGAGTGGTAGATCTGTGCCGCTCACCACGACCGCTCGAACGTGCTTCACTAAGAGGTGACAGGAGGAAGAATGATCGAAGGCGTCCCACTTCGATTCGGGATTCCGGAACCACCGGCTCGACCCGGCGAGCGAGCCGACTTCTCGTACCTCGATGTTCCGGCCGCCGGAAGTGTGCCCCGTCCCGAGATCGACGTCGACCCCAGCGAGATGCGCGACCTCGCCTACGCGCTGATCCGCGTGCTCGACGACAACGGAGCAGCAGTCGGCCCATGGGTCCCCGACACCGACGTGGCCGCCATCCACGAAGGCTTACGGGCAATGGTCATGACGCGCTCGTACGACGACCGGATGACAACCGCTCAGCGCCAGGGCAAGACCTCGTTCTACATGCGTTGCACAGGAGAAGAGGCGATCGCCGTCGGTCACGCGCTCGAATTGCGGTCCGACGACATGTTCTTCCCCACGTATCGCCAGCAGGGATGGCTCATCGCCCGACGATGGCCGCTGGTCGAGATGATGTGCCAGGTCTTTTCAAACGAGAAGGATCGGCTGCACGGCAGGCAGATGCCGATCATGTACTCAGCCCGCGACGTCGGCTTCTTCTCGATCTCGGGCAACCTCGGAACGCAGTACATCCAGGCAGTCGGATGGGCGATGGCATCTGCGATCAAGGGCGACACGTGCATCGCCTCGGGTGTCGTTGGCGAAGGGACCACGGCCGAGGCCGACTTCCACCATGCCCTCACGTTCGCGACCACCTACCAAGCGCCGGTGATCTTGAACGTGGTCAACAATCAGTGGGCGATCTCGTCGTTCCAGGGCATCGCTGGCGGTTCGCGCTCGACGTTCGCCGCTCGCGCGATCGGCTACGGCATTCCGGCACTGCGTGTCGATGGCAACGACTACCTCGCCGTGCTCGCTGCAACTCGCTGGGCCGCCGAACGAGCCCGCACCAACCATGGACCGACCTTGATCGAGTGGGTCACCTACCGCGCGGCAGCGCACTCGACATCCGACGATCCGTCCCGATACCGGCCGGCCGACGAATGGAAGTCCTGGCCCCTCGGCGACCCCATCGATCGCCTGAAGAACCACCTCATCGCCCGGGGTGATTGGTCCGATGCACAGCACACCGATCTGGTGGCCGACAGCGAGCGTGAGGTGCTGGCGGCGGCGAAGGAAGCCGAGGCCTGCGGCACACTGCTCGACGGACGGGTTGCCAGCGCCAGGAGCATCTTTGAAGACGTGTTCAAAGTGATGCCAGAACATCTGCAGCGGCAGCGACGACAGATGGAGAACGAACGATGACGGCGATGACCATGAACGCGGCCATTCGTTCGGCAATCGATGTCATGATGGAGCGCGACGACAATGTCGTCGTGTTCGGCGAGGACATCGGCTACTTCGGTGGTGTCTTCCGCTGCACCGAGGGGCTGCAGGCCAAATACGGCAGCAATCGAGTGTTCGATACTCCGATCGCAGAAGGTGGCATCATCGGCGCCGCCGTGGGAATGGGCGCCTACGGCCTACGCCCGGTGCTCGAGATTCAGTTCGCCGACTACGTGTATCCCGGCCTCGATCAACTGATCTCGGAGGCTGCGCGCCTGCGCTACCGATCGAGCGCCGAGTTCACCGCACCGATCACCGTGCGCATGCCGTGCGGCGGAGGCATCCACGGTGGACAGACGCACAGCCAGAGTCCGGAGAGTCTGTTCACCCACGTGTGCGGGCTCACCACCGTGCTGCCATCCAACCCATACGACGCCAAGGGCCTGCTGATCGCGTCGATCGAGGATGACGACCCGGTGATCTTCCTCGAACCGAAACGGATCTACAACGGCCCGTTCGACGGGCATCACGACCAGCCGGTCGTGCCGTGGTCGAGCCATGCGCTCGGCGAAGTGCCTGACGGCTACTACCGCGTCGAGTTGGGTCGCGCCGAGGTGCGTCGACCGGGCGACGACCTCACCGTCTTGGCGTACGGGACGATGGTGCACGTCGCCGAAGCTGCAGCGGCCGAGACCGGGATCGACGCCGAGATCATCGACCTGCGCACGCTGCTACCGCTCGACACTGACACAATCGAGACCTCTGTCAACAAGACGGGAAGATGTGTCGTCGTTCACGAGGCAACGCGCACCAGCGGCTTCGGTGCCGAACTGGCGGCAACCGTGCAGGAGCTGTGCTTCTATCGCCTCGAGGCGCCGATCGAGCGCGTCACCGGTTGGGACACCCCGTATCCGCACGCCCAGGAGTGGGACTACTTCCCCGGTCCAGCCCGCGTGGGGTCGGCCTTCCGTCGAGTGATGGCGGCTTGAGATGGGCGACTACGTGGTCAAGCTTCCCGACGTCGGCGAAGGTATCGCCGAAGCCGAGATCGTCGAGTGGCATGTCAGTGTCGGCGACGCCGTCGCCGAAGATCAGGTCATGGTCGAGGTGATGACCGACAAGGCAACCGTCGAGCTGCCTTCTCCCGTTACGGGGATCGTGGTGTCGGTGGGCGCGGCCGTCGGCGAGGTCTTGGCCGTCGGCGCACCGCTGATCCACATCGACACGGGTAGCGAGACGACAGGCGTCGATTCGTCAGCGCCGAGCACCCAGCCAGCGGCAGAACCGCCGGTCGAGCTCGCTCCTCCAGCGCCGACGGCACCAGTCGCTCGGTTGCCGGAAGCCGGACGCCGACCAACGGCTGCGCCGGCAGTGCGCCAGCGAGCCGCGACGCTGGGCATCGACCTGTTAGGAGTCGAGGGGACGGGCCCCGAAGGGCGAATCGTTCATGCCGACCTCGATGCCCATCTGACGCGCAACGGATCACCGCAGGCAATGTCCCAAGCAAACACAACACGCGACAACTCGGTCGACGACGTGGCGGTCGTCGGACTACGACGCAACATCGCCCAACGAATGCAGGTCGCCAAGACACGGATCCCGCACTTCACCTATGTCGACGAAGTTGATGTGACCGAGGTCGAACGGCTGCGTGCCGAGCTCAATCGACAGCAGCCCGACCGCGAGACGAGACTCACCATCCTGCCGTTTCTGATGCGCGCTGTGGTTGTCGCAATTGGCGACTTCCCGCAGATGAATGCTCGGTACGACGACGACAACGGTGTCGTTCATCGGCATCGCGCCGTGCACCTCGGCGTGGCGACGCAGACACCAAAGGGACTGATGGTTCCTGTGGTCGCGAACTGCGATCGACGTGACCTCTGGGAATGCGCCGACGAAGTTACGCGACTCTCCACGGCAGCGCGCAACAGCAAGATCACCCTCGAGGAGTTGACCGGATCCACGATCACCATCACCAGCCTGGGCTCGCTGGGTGGGATCGTGTCGACGCCGATCATCAACTATCCCGAGGTGGCAATCATCGGGGTGAACAAGATCGCCACACGACCGGTCTATGTCGGCGACACTGTGCTGCCCCGCCAGATCATGAATCTGTCGTCGTCGTTCGACCACCGCGTGGTCGACGGCGCTGATGCGGCGACGTTCATCCAACAGATCAAGTTGCTGCTCGAGACGCCTGCGCTGCTCTTCATTGCATAGGGAAGCCGATTGACGCGCCCTGTCGTGACGTCGCCTGGCATGCTGGTGCACCCATGACCGTCACAGCACCGACCCTCACCGGCACCCACGTGCAGCTCGAACAACTCCGGGTCGAGTTTGCCGATGAATTGACGGTGGCCGGCAACCTCGACCGATCAACGTACGACTGGACTGCCGTGCCACCGACTGTCGAAGGCATGAAGCGATACATCGCAGGCCTGCTCAACGAGCAACTGGCGCGCACCGCTGTGCCTTTCGTGCAACGCCGCATCAGCGACGGCGCCCTTGTCGGCTGCACTCGCTATCTGCGCCTCGAGTGGTGGGGAGCCAATGACCTGCCCGACGAGGTCGAGATCGGAGGCACGTGGCTGGCGACCTCCGCACAGCGCACCCCGATCAACACCGAGGCCAAGTATCTGCTGTTGACCAACGCCTTCGATGCGTGGAACGTGCACCGCGTGTCGATCTGCACCGACGCCCGCAACATTCAGAGCCGAACCGCGATTCTGCGGATCGGCGCGACATTTGAAGGCGTCCTGCGCAACCATCGCGGCTCGTATGCAGCCGGCGAAGAGAACCTGGTGGCCCGCGACTCGGCCATGTATTCGGTGGTGCGCAGCGCCTGGCCCGAGGTCAAGAAGGGCCTGGAGGACAAACTGAAATGAGCGAGACAAGACCGGTCATGCTCGTCACCGGTGCCAGCCGCGGCATCGGCGCGGCAATCAGCCGCCAGGCGGCCGCAGCTGGATACACGGTGGTGGTCAACTACTCGACGAGCACGGATGTCGCTGCCGCACTGGCCGACGGGATCGGCAACGACTCGTTCGCGGTGCAGGCCGATGTCGGCGTCGAAGCTGAGGTGCTGTCGATGTTCGCCACGATCGACGAACGTCTAGGACGCCTCGACGTGTTGGTCAACAACGCCGGTATCGCCGGCGGCTACGGCACACTCGACAGCTACACGACCGAGGCACTCGAGCACCTGTGGGCGGTCAATCTGACCGGCCCCTTCGTCTGTGCGCGCGAGGCAGCGAATCGCATGCGAACCGATGGTCGCGGGGGCTCGATCGTCAACATCTCCTCGAAGGCTGCAGTGCTGGGCGGTCCGAACGAGTGGGTGCACTACGCCGCGTCCAAGGGCGCGATCGACACGATGACGATCGGGTTGGCGAAGGAGTTGGCACCGCACAACATCCGGGTCAACGCCGTCCGTCCCGGCCTGATAGAGAGCGACTTCCACATGCACGCCACGCCAGGCCGTGTCGAGCGGATGACACCGCTCGTGCCCATGCAGCGAGTCGGGACTGCCGACGAAGTGGCCGAGGCGGTGCTGTGGTTGGCGTCGCCGGCTGCCAGCTACGTGACCGGTGCGTTCATCGAGGTCACCGGCGGCCGGTGAGTCCCCGCGACTTGCACGATGTGCCTCACCCACAGTCCGACGGCGACCGTCGCCAGGCATGCTCCGAGGGTGACCGGCGGAAGCACGCCGGGACCCTGCGAATCGAAGAGTTGCCCGAGCGACCACGGCATGACCAAGCCCGCAAGTCCGGCCGCGCCGATGAAGGCCGATGTCGCCGCGCCTGACAATGCCAGGTGCGACTCGGCATAGGCGATCATCGATGCAAACTGTGGGGCAATCGACACGCCGAACAGGAACGTGACGATCCACAAGCCGATGTTGCCGCCATTCACGACCACGAGCGCTGCGGTCGATGCCAAAGCGACGGCCATCGATCCGGACAGCATCCATCCCGCGCTGAAGCGACCGGCGAGCCAGATGGACGCAACGCGGCCCATCGAGAACCCGACCCAGAAGGTCACCGTGACACCCGTCGCCGTGTTGGCATCGCCGTATCCGATCTGCTCGACGTACGAGTGGATCCAGTTTGCAAAGCCGATCTCGAGAGCGACATACACGAAGAAGAACAAACTGACGACACCCAGTTGGCCACGACGAACCGACGCGGCCGCGGCCGCACCTTCACTGGGACCGCGATCGGCTGCGCGGGTTTTCATCGGCGCGGGTGTCGTCAACAGGACGACGCAACAGATGGCTGTCAGCACCGCCAGCGGAATGGCGACCGGCCACAACGAATCGCTCCAGGCGATGGCCCGATTGGTCAGCAGTGGTGCCGACAACGCGCCCAGTGCAAAGAACAGATGTAGCGCGTTGAGCGCTGCCCCGGGCGAGTCAGGACGGCTCCACACCACCAGCGTGTTGCCCGAGACATCTCCTGCACCACACGAAACACCCAGCACGACGAAGACCCCGACAAGCGGCACGAGTTCCCGGATCTGTGAAACGACGACGATCCCCGCGACCGAGGCGACCATGCATACGGCCCACATGCGGTGCCCGCGTCCGCGGTCGAGCCATCTCCCTCCCAGGAACGAACCGAGCATGTAGCCGCTCGATGACCCGACGAAGATCAAACTGATTCCACCATCGTCGGTTCCGACACGATCGCGCAGATGCGACAGGGCCGGACCGGCGAAGCTCAGCGAGCTGCCCAACACCACAAAACTGACCAGATAGACCCACACAGGGACGGGCCGATGTCCCTGCAATTCCATCACCAGGGATCGTAGAGCGCACCACTAGTAGCGTGCGCCCAGCATGCGAGTCGTTGTTGTCGTTGCCCATCCGGATACGAATAGCTTCAACCAGGCCATTGCGTCGACGGCGACGACAGCGCTGACCGAGAGCGGCCACCAGGTCACCGTGCTGGATCTCTACGCGGATGACTTCCGCACGGCGATGAGCCCCGACGAGTGGTTGGCCTACCACAGCGATCGACCGCTGCTGGATCCCACGGCCGAACGGCACGCCGAAATCGTCAAGCGGGCCGAGGCGCTGGTCTTCGTCTACCCGACGTGGTGGAGCACCATGCCGGCGATCCTGAAAGGCTGGCTCGAACGGGTCATGGTGCCAGGCGTCGGCTTCGTGTTCGACGATCACCATCACGTCAGACGCGGCCTCACGCATATCCGTCGCGTTGTCGGCATCTCCACCTACGGCGCGCGATGGATGTACGTCAAAGCGGTGCACGACAACGGTCGCCGAACATTGCTCCGCGCCCTTCGACTCAACACGGCGACATTCACTCGGCGGTCCTGGCTCGGCTTGTACGAGATGAACACCCGCACCGTCGAGCAGCGCGTTGCGTTTCTGCGACGAGTAGACCGAAAGATGCGGTCGCTGTGAACGCATACGTCGTGTATTGCCACCCCGATCCTGAATCGTTCACCGCCGCAGTACGCGAGCGAGCCGTTGATGCTCTGCAGACCGCCGGCCATCAGGTTCGTATCTCGGACCTGTACGCCGACGGCTTCGAGCCGGCCATGTCGTTGCAAGAGCGGATCGACCACCTCGCTCCGAACACGATCCAGCCCGACATCGCCGTGTACCGCAGCAACCTGCAGTGGTGCGACACGCTGGTGTTCATCTACCCGACGTGGTGGAGCGGGCAGCCCGCAATGCTGACTGGCTGGCTCGACCGCGTGCTGGTCAGCGGTGCAGCCTGGGACGTGGCCCGAGGAGGGACCAGCATCACGGCACAGCTCTCCAACATCCGCCGATTGGTCGCCATCACCAGTCACGGGTCGTCGAAGATCCTGAACGTTGTCGAAGGCGAGAATGGACGACGGGTCATCGGTCGAGCCGTGCGGGTGCTCTGCCATCGGTTCGCCAGCACCACGTGGCTGGCGCTGTACAACATCGACCGTTCTACCGCTGACGAGAGAACGGCATTCCTCGACCGCGTCGAGCGGCGTATGCAGCGCCTGCGGTCGCGTGCTACTGCGACTGCCGACGGTCGAACGTCGTGACCACCTCGACGTGATGGGTCTGCGGGAACAGGTCGTACACCGTCGAACGGACGTGGTCGTAGCCCAACTCGCGAAGCAGCCCTGCGTCGCGAGCCAGCGACACCGGATCACAGCTGACCAGGATGATCCGCTGTGCATTGGTCGCACCCAAGACAGCGACCGCCTGCCGCCCCAGCCCGCTGCGTGACGGGTCCGCAATCACGAGGTCCGCGCGGCGCGGCTTCCATCGTTCGACCTGGGAGCAGACGATCTCTGCGCGGCGGTGCTCGAGGTTGACCGCTGCGTCGGCGCACGCGGCGGTTGACGCTTCGACCACAACCACTCTCCCTCCGCCAACGGCGGCAGCGAACAAGCCCACGCCCCCGTAGGCGTCGATGATCGTTGCCGCCCCGATGAACGGCTCCGATGCTGCCCGAACGGCGGCCACCAGGAGTTCGGCCGCGGCCGGACCCGATTGGAAGAACGACGCCGCGCTGATACGCAAGCGCATGCCGTTCACGACCTCGCGTATTGCGGCGTCGGGACCAACCTTGACATCGGGCGGCAAACCGAGCAACTGCACCTCGCCGTCGACAATCCAGGCGGTCCGTTCACCTGTGGCCGCGCTCACGCGCAGGCTGACTTCGCCATCTCCCACGATGCGAACACCGGCCAGCATCTGCTCAAGCAGCGGGTGGCTGATCGGGCATCCGTCAAGTTCGACCACATCGTGTGAATGTCGCCCTCGCAGCCCGAGACGGTCGAGGCCGGTGGCCAACCGCAGCGTCGTGCGATATGCCCACGGCGACACCGACTCGCCGACGTCGACCACCGGCTCGGCGATCCGACCGGTACGCCTCAGCGCCTCGATCACGACTGCGACCTTCAGTCGCAGCTGCCCAGCGGCAGCGACGTGCTGCCATGTGCATCCGCCGCACCCAGCAGCGTGACCCGCGCAGGGCGGCACGACGCGATACGGCGATGGCTCGATCACCTCGATCACCTCGGCACGAACGAAATCCTTCTTGGATTGCACGACATCGATCGAAACCAGCTCGTCAGGCAACGCACCACGCACGAACGCGATGCGACCGTCGGCCATCCGGGCCATGGCATCGCCACCCGCCGCCATCTTCTCGGCGCGCACTTCGATCGACGACATCGGCAACGACTGTAGATCTGCGGCATCGGGTATCACCCACTACCCTCGGAGTGATGTCGCGACCAATCCACATAGCCCCCAGCGTGCTGCCGGCCGACTTCGCCAAGCTGGGTGAGGAAGTGGCCGCGCTGGAAGCCGCCGGAGTCGACAGGATCCAGTGGGACGTGATGGACGGCCAGTTCGTGCCCAACCTCACATTCGGGCCCGACGTGATCGCCTCAGCGCGCAAACACAGCTCGCTGCCTTTCGAGGCTCATCTGATGGTGCTGACGCCCGACGTGATGGCCGCTGAATACGTGCGTGCGGGATGCCAGCGGCTGATCGTTCATGTCGAGGCATGCACCCATCTTCACCGCACCCTGGCCAACATCGCCTCGCTCGGCGCGACCGCTGGTGTCGCACTGAACCCGGCCACCCCTGCCTGCGCTGTCGCCCATGTTCTCGACCTGGTCGACATGGTGTTGGTGATGACGGTCAATCCGGGATTCGGCGGGCAGCAGTACATCTCCTCGATGGAGACCAAGATCGCCGAGGTGGCCGCAATGATCCGCAACGCCGGCCGGGACGATCAGATCGATGTCGAAGTCGATGGCGGAATCGGGCCCGACACGGTTGCCGCAGCGGCCGCCGCCGGAGCCAACGTGCTGGTTGCCGGCAGCGCGCTGTTCCGCGATCCCCTGGGCCTCGAGCACGCCGTCACCGATCTCCGCGCCCGCGCGGTCGCTGCTACCGGGAGTTGAGCTCGGCCTCGACGTGTTGGCGTTCGCGCTGCGGTTCGAGTGGTCCCGGCACGTCGTCGAGCGGGGGCTCGCGCGCCGCGCGGACCATCGCGAAGATCAAGAGCTTCATCGAGGCCAGCACGACCAACACCAAGAAGGCAATTCCCAACGGTTTGAGGATCGCATTGAGCAATGACTTCTTGGCAGTTGTCAACGGTGCCAGCACGCCCGTATCGACGTCGGTGCCATCAGCGAGCAGTGTCTTGACACCGTCTTCGACACGCGGACACCGCACATCGGTGTCGTCGACACCGATCACTGCATCGCCACCGAACAGCGGCGCGGGCACACGCACCTTGGAGGTCAGCACCCGCAGCAGCGGATCGGGAATCACACCCACGAGATACTGCTGTCCCGTGTGCAGGAAGCGGATGTCGTCGTCGTAGCGAACGTCGACAATCGTGTTCACCGCGTAACCATCGAGACTGCCCGCCCGAATCTGTTGCACGGCGAAGCGCGCCGTTGTTGTGTCGGCGGCGGCCAGCGTGCCAATGAAGACTGCGATCGGCGGCGGCGGTGTGAGACAGCCGGCCGGAACGACCACGAGTGGGGTCGAGACGATGTTGGGATCGACGATCGGTGGCGGAATCTGTGTCACCGGTAAGGGTGGACCGATGACGTCGGAAACCAGCGTCGTCGTCGGTTCAGCCGGCGGTTCGACCGGGGGCGCGGCACTGACGGCAGCAGACCATCCCGAGGCGACGAGCACCCCGATGATGACCGAACGCACGTACTTCACGGCGCAACGCTACCGAGCCACGCCACGTCGAACCGGTCAACGGCCCTCGAACCTCGGTTCACGCTTCTCGACAAAGGCCTTCATCGCCTCTGCCGTGTCGGCGGTCGTGAAATTCAACGACTGCGCAACACCCTCGTCGTCGAGCGCCTCCTCCAACGTCACCTGCAATGAGTTGTCGAGCATCCGCTTCGTCATCGCCAGCGCGATCGGCGGGCCGGCCGCCAACCGTGTGGCCCAGTTCGCGACGAACTCGTCGATCTCGGCGTCGGGCACGACCCGGTTGACGAGGCCGATACGTTCCGCTTCAGCGGCGTCGATGATGTCGGCGAACAGTGCCAACTCCTTGGCCCGATGCATGCCGACGATCCGCGGCAGCAACCACGAACCGCCGAAGTCGATCGACAGCCCTCGCCTGGCAAAGATCTCGGAGAACCGGGCGTTGTCGCTGGCCACAACCAGATCGCATCCGAGGGCCATGTTGCAACCAGCGCCGACGGCGACACCGCGCACCTTGGCGATGACCGGTATCGGCAGACGGTGGAGTGCTAGCGCTACGTCACCCACATGGCGCATCTGTGCCAACTGGTGCTGGCCCGGGCTGCCGGTGCCCCCGCCGGTCAAGTCGGCGCCCGCGCAGAACTCGCCGCCCGCGCCGGTCAGCACGACGACGCGATCCTCGGCATTCGACGCGATCGCGCGGAACGTGTCGAGCAGCTCGTTCCACATCTGGGCGTTCGCAGCATTCTTCTTGGCTGGACGGTTCAACGTGACGGTGACGATGCCTGATGCGCGACTGACCTCGATGGTTTCCACAGAAACGGCACGATACTGGTGCCATGGGCTTCAACCCGTATCGCAAATTCGTGGCCAAACCTGCCGACTATGTGTTCGTCGTTGCCGCCGTACTCGCCGCTATCGGTCTGCTGGTGTGGGCATTCCTGGGGTAGCGATGGGCTTGTGGGACGGAGGCTTCGGGATCGTCGAGGTGCGACGCGTACAGCCCTACGAGGCGACCAAGGCATACGTCTGTCCGGGTTGTCATCACAGGATTGCTGTCGGTACCGGTCACTACGTGGCGGTGCCTGCCGATGCTCCCGACCTGCGGCGGCATTGGCACAGGACCTGCTGGGATCGTCGCCAGTCTCAGCGGTCAGACACCGAGTGAGGTAACGCCGCGACGGATAGGTGCCGATGCGCCGTTCGGAGCGGCCGGCGCTCGCCGGCCGCCGGTCGGGCGCGATTTCATGCCACCGGTGGCTCTGTGATGTCGCGGGTGGCACAGCACGCGCCCGATCACCGGAGGTGGAATGCGCACAGAGCCGATCTGGACGAGCTGTCGACGTACGCAACGCCGCAGTTCCCCGGTGTGTACGGGTGGCGGCGGTCATCCGTGGCTGGCGCTGCCCCTGCTGGCCTTTGGCGACGCTCGGGTTCGTGGTCGCTCTGGTATTGCGGCGCCGCAGTGCAATCAGGGCAGCGCCACAACTGCCAGTGAGATCTCGCGCAAACTCCCCAGGGAGTGTGCGATTGTGAATCGGGAAGTGCCGCTCGGCGCTGTGTACCGATGAACTGGGCAGCCCCATTTCGCTACGTCGCCTTCTGGGGCTGCCCAGTTCGCCCGAAGCTGTTCCTTGACGGCTGACGAGCGCCGTAACTGCCAGTGATCTCGCGCTCACTCCCTAGGGAGTGTGCGATTGTGAATCGGGAAGCGCGACCTTCCCCCGAGTGGCAACGAGGTAGCGCCGATCTGATCGCCCTCCCAAACACGCGAATCACGCATAAGGCGCGCACCGAACGCCAGTGAGCAGAACGCTCATCACAACGCACACCCCAGAATGTTCACGGCTCGCCGAGAAGCGCACTCAGAACCGGTGATCCGTATCCATGAGTGTCGCCGAAGCGCCGGTCGAAGACACCGGGCAGGCGCTGACGGAAGCGCCGCTAGAACGCTGCCTCGAAGACCTCGATGCGAACGCCGGTGATCGCGGCGACATCGAAGCGAACTGAACCGTGCCGATCGTGAGCCGCCAGCCACTCGGCCGCCAGCAAGCGAAGGCGACGTTGCTTGGCACGGCCGACTGCGGCCTCGGGGGGACCGTATCGGTCGGATGCTCGCGTCTTGATCTCGCAGAACACCACCATCGAGCCGCAGCAGACAACGAGATCGATCTCGCCGGTAGATGACCGCCAGTTGCGGTCGACGACCTCGTAGCCGTGGGCCACGTACCAACGTGCGGCGAGGTCCTCACCCCACTTTCCGCGGGCCTGATTGGCCAGCGACGGTGCTACAGCTCGGTCGATGGCAGCTCTTCGACGTTGACGTCCTTGAACGTCAGCACCCGAACCTTGGGCACGAACCGGGTCTTTCGGTACATATCCCATACCCATGCGTCGCTCAACTCCACTTCGATCACCGGCTTGGCGGCGTCTCCGCTGACATTCAGCTTG
>JANPBZ010000266.1:0-6113 GCA_031430695.1 Ilumatobacteraceae bacterium | reverse complement strand
AAGTAGAGCAACTGCACTCGACGCGGGGTCCGCGGCATCGATCACAGCTACGCGTCGCCGCCGAATCCGATCTGTCGTCCGGTGGCGATGTTCCGTGACTTGCAAGCGGCGGGTGACGTGGCCGCCCTTCGGGCGGGTGCGGTGGGTCGGCCGACCGGCGGGCGGCTGTCAATCCGTGAGCACGGGTCCGAGTCTCGCGGCGCGTTGACAGCCGCCCGTTGTCCGGTCGGCAACCCACACACCGCCTGAACGGAGACCGACATGACCAACGATACCCCCGGCGATCGCTCGCGAACTGACTCGTCGCGAACGTCTGGAAGCGCGACGCAAGGGTCGGCTGACTTAGACCCTCCCCATCAGGATCATCGGCATCGACCGCCACCCGGGCGAGCTCGATAAGTCGCAGTAGAAGTCTCAACTCGCCTCAACAGCGCACACACAAGCGATCTACCAGGGCCATCGCATGAAGTAGCGGATTCCCGTCCACCTCCGCCAAAGCCTCCGCGGGCGTCCACCGCAATCTGCGAGGCTGACACCTCCACCAAGTCCGTCCTGGTCCTAGTGGACTCACAGAGTGTTTGGCGACACCCCGGGTGGGCGCGAGACACTCCACTGGGCGTTAGTTGGTCGAGGAGTGGCGACCGGTGACCCGCTTGCCGTTGCGGTAGCGGAGCTGGTGTCGCAGGGTGCCGTCGGAACGCCATTTCGACACGGCAGGGTTGCCATTGGCAGCGTCGCAGCGCTTGCCATCGCGGTAGTGTTCCTCGTAGTGCAGTGCGCCATTGGCGAAGAACCCGCGCACGGCAGGGTCGCGATCTGTCGGGTCCTGCAGCTGGCCGTGCTCGTAGAACATCTCGTATTTCACCTGGCCGTCGGAGCGAAATCGCCGATACGCGGGATGGGTGCGCCCGGGGTTGTCGAGCAGGCCTGCAGTGAACCAGGCGACGTATGACTCTGCGCCGTTGAACGATCTGCGGACGCGGCCGGTGAAGTCGGCCGGTATCTCGCTCTCATCGCCGACGTCGAGCGTCGAGATGATGCGAAACGACATCGAATTGGGCAGCAATTCCACGACAAAGGTATCGAACGAATTGACGCTGAACTTGAGCTACAGCCTGACCTCGTACTGCACTTCCGGCAGCGGTTGGTCGGGAGAACCTGAGGCTTCGAACGCAGACTCCTGCCCGGTGAACTGCCAACCGGCGTTTTCGTAGAACGCCCGTGCACGCGGGTTGTCGCGCAACACCCACAAGACGGCTGAACTGAATCCCTCGTCGCGGAGGAACTCCTCGCACCGGCTCATCAGCGCGCCGGCGCCGCCGCTGCCCCATGCGGTCGGGTGGAGGTAGAACGCATACACCTCGCCGCGACCTGCATCGCTGATCTCGGCGGCCGCATCGGTGCCGCTCTGATCGCACACCGGATCGACCCGTTCGGGTCCGGCGTGCCCGAAACCGACGACCCTGCCCTGGATCGTGACCACGAACAGTCGGGACCCGACGAACGATTGCCAGGTCCACGCCCGCCAACGGTCGCGGCGAGAGGTGGCGAACTCCTCGGAGTCGAGGTGTTCATCCGGCACCACACCGCGGTAGCCGACGCGCCAGCCATCGATGTGCGCGGTGGCGATTGCGTCTGCATCGTCGATCGTGGCGTCGCGTACCTCGATCACCGCAACGATCCGGTTAGACGGCGAGGAGGTCGCGGGCGCCGGTGTCGCTGGACGGGTGGCGCAACTTGCTCATCGCTCGCGCCTCGATCTGGCGGATGCGCTCGCGGGTGAGGTTGAAGTGTTCGCCAACCTCTTCGAGCGTGCGCGGCTCGCCGCGATCGAGACCGAAGCGCAGTTTGAGGATTTCGCGTTCGCGCTCGTCGAGAGGCGCCAACAAGCGGGCGATCTCCTCGGGCAGTAGCGCGGTGGCTGCCACCTCGAACGGCGACTCGGCAGAACGGTCTTCGACGACATCGCCCAGTTCGGCATCGCCGTCCTCGCGCAGAGGTTCGCTGAGCGACAGCGGCTCGGCCGCGAACCGCAATGCCTCGGTGACCTTGTCTTCCGGCATCTCGACTTCTTTGGCAAGCTCCGACAGGGTTGCCGGACGCCCGAGCTTGAGCTCGAGCCGGCTGCGGGCCTTCTGCAGGCGAGCCAGCGTGTCGCCGGCGTGCACAGGCAGGCGGATGGTGCGACCGGTGTTGGCGATACCGCGGGTGATGGCCTGACGGATCCACCATGTGGCGTAGGTCGAGAACTTGAAGCCCTTGCGCCAGTCGAACTTCTCGACCGCGTGCATGAGGCCGAGGTTGCCCTCCTGGATGAGGTCGAGCAGCGGCAGGCCTGACGCCTGGTACTTCTTGGCGATCGATACCACCAGACGCAGGTTGGACTGCACGAACGCCCGTTCGGCATCTTCGCCTTCGCGGGAGGCGCGGCGCAGCTCGCGCTTCTTGGCGGCAGTCAGCTCCTTGCCGATTTGATCGAGCTCCTCGATCGCGGCCTTACCAGCCTCGATCTGTTTGGCGAGCCGAACCTCGTCGTCCTTGGTGAGCAACATGTATTGACCGATATCGGTCAGATACAGACGGACTAGGTCTTCTTCGTCGCGCTCTACTCGATCTTTCGCCACGAATGCTCCTCGAACGGTGAGTTTGTTCACCTCCCGGTAACCCGAGCGGCAGATGCCTCACGATACCCACGTGGTCAAGCACCTCCCACTCCTGGTTGTCAAATCAGCCCGCATCAAGGATTCTGATACAGACGTACCGTGTATCGTTCGCGGGCATGGCACCCCCGTCGGACGCCGGGGACGCCGGCCCAGTCGAGTTGGCGATCGTCACGATGCGGTTCGACGCCGCCGATGCCGGTTCGCTGATGGCGGTGCTCTCGAAGTACGTGGTGCTGACCCGAATGCAGCCGGGCTGTCGCAACGTCGACCTGTGTGCCTCGGTCACGCAACCCGGCCGTTACCTGATCATCCACAAGTGGGATTCTGTCGCCGCCCAGCGCACTCACTTCGACAGCGATGTGATGGTCGAGATGGCCGCCGCATGTAACGGAATACTGACTTCCGCCCCCGACATCGACCTGTGGGATGGGGCGAGCGCCCACGACCTAATCTAACCAAGACCGCACCCAATATTGTCGTAGTCGGCTGTAACGTGCGCTCTGTTACTCGTTCGCCCAAGGAGGCGTGCATGTCAAACCCAATACTCAACGACCGCATCTGGAACAAGGCTGCGAAGGATTCGGGTTGGGGCGCACCCGACCCAACCACCCGCGCTACGCCCATCACCGACGGTCCCGTCAGTAGCTGGAATTCGCAGGTCATGACCGTCGGTGGCACCATCAGTGCCAGCGGCGTGTTGATGGTCATCCTTCTCGCCACTGCAGTCGTCGGCTGGCAGATGGGCCCTGATAACTCCGGTGGCGAGGTCGGTGGCTTCCCGGCTTTGGCATTGGGCGGCGTGCTGGTCGGCTTCGCCTGTGCGATCGCGATGTACTTCCGACCGATGTGGGCCAAGTTTCTCGCACCGGTCTACGCCGTCGGCGAGGGCTTCTTCCTCGGTGTCATCTCCAAGGCCTACGAGAACTACCAGAACGGCATCGTGCTGCAGGCCGTCGGCGCCACCCTCGGTGTCTTCGTGGTGATGCTGGTGCTCTATCGGACCAAGATCATCAAGGTCACCGACAAGTTCCGCAAGATCATCATCACGGCCACGATGGGGCTGATGGTGTTCTACCTGTTCTCGTTCATCATCAATCTCTTCGGCGGTGGCGTCTCGTTCCTGCACTCGACCAGCCTGTTGAGCATCGGATTCAGCATCTTCGCGGCAGGCCTGGCCGCAATGAACCTCGCCCTCGACTTCGACTTCATCGAGAAAGGCGCCAAGCAGGGTCTCCCGAAGGGCATGGAGTGGTTCGCAGCTTTCGCTCTGGTCGTCACCTTGGTGTGGCTGTACCTCGAGTTGCTGCGTCTGCTCAGCAAGTTGCAACGCCGGTAAGGCTCTTGACATCGGGTGTGCTCGGTAGTGAGCAACGCATACAAGTTGCACACAACTACTAGACAGATACATACGGGAAAGAGCAGGTGAGTCCCGTGACGGGTCTCGCATTCATCGGGATCGTGGCCGGCGTCGTAGTGACGCTGGCACTGATGCCGCCTCGGTGGCTTCGCCGATCACTGACCGCGCAGGACCCCCAGTAGCGCTTCGTTGAACTCTGCTGGGGCTTCTTGCTGTGTCCAGTGACCGACGCCCTCGAGCACGATGGACCCTCGGACGTTGGGGAGCAGGTTCTGCATCCGCTCGATGCCCGATGGGTCCATGACATTCACCACATCGTGGGTGCCGCCGATGAAGTACACGGGCATCGTCAGGCGCTCGGGGCCGAGTTCTTTGATGATCTCGAAGTTGGCGTCGAGATTGCGGTAGTAACTGATCGGTCCGAAGAAGCCGCTGTTGGCGAACTCGTCGGCGTAGATCTGCAGGTCTTCCTCGGTGAGCCACGGCCCTTCGGGGCCGACGAATGGGCGTGCGGGTGGCTCGGGCATCATCGTCAGGAACCCGGTGCCCTCCATCGGTGGAAGTTCCTTTGTTCGGTCGCGCCCGCCGAATCCCACACCGCTCGCGCCCCACATCACCTTGGCCATCGAGTCGTAGGGGTCAGCATCGAGTTCGGTCTCGGCGACGGCCGGTGTCTGGAAGTAGAGGATGTAGAAGAACCGGTCGCCGTAGAGCATCTGCATCAGTTGGGTGGGCGGGGCCGGCCACTGGACGAACGGAACGCTGACACCGACCACCGAGCGCACTCGGTGGGGATGCAGGCGGGCCAGATCCCAGACGATCAGCGCGCCCCAGTCGTGCCCGACGAAGGTGGCCGCGGCCTTGCCGAAGTGGTCGAGGAGCGCCAGCAGGTCGTCGGTGAGCTCGGCGATGCCGTAGGCAGCGATCTCGGGCGGCGCCGATGAATGGCCGTAGCCGCGTTGGTCGGGGGCGATGACATGAAATCCGGCCTCGGCAAGCGGGGCCATCTGGTGTCGCCACGAGTATCCCAGTTCAGGGAATCCGTGGCACAGCACAACCGTCGGGTTGGCCGGGTCGCCGGCCTGGTGCACGCGCAGCGTGACACCGTTGACATCGATGTCGCTGACGGAGGTCTCAGTCATGAGATGAGTCCGGCGATGCGGCGCAGATGGCTTCGAGTTCGCCCCATGTCATCCCATCGCTCGACCACAGGCGGTTGAAGGCTGTATCCGCATCGTCGGTGAACCCGTGCCGATTGCGGAAGTTGTACCGCCAGCGTTGCTCGTTCACCTCGACGCCAATTCGTTGCAGCCGTCCGACGCAGTACGTCTCCCATGCGGCAACCTGTGCCAGCGTCAGTTCCTCGTCGGGTGGAGCCTCGCCGAAGCCGCCGCTCAGTCGATCCCTCACCCGCAGCAACACGCGGCCGAGTGATGTCGCGGTGGCGATCTCGCTCTGCCGGCGCGGCCGCTTGGTGTCTTCGAAGGCACCACTTTCGGCGCGGATCGAAATGGTGTCGCCGGCCTCGACGCGCATCCGCGACAGCGGTGTGGTCTCGTCGACCTCGATCTCGACATCGTGTTCGGAAAGCCCGAGCGACGCCAGCAACTCGTCGGCGACCCGCTGGATCAGTGCGGCATCGTAGGCGACGAACTTGAACTCCTGGGGGGTAACCGAGACGCTCATGATGTGGCGTGTGCCCTCGCCACGAAGGCCTTGCGCTCGTTGAGCGCGGCCAGGCTGACGTCGGCGATCTCTTCGACCTCGCTATCGGTGAAGCTGATGGTGTGGAACCGCTCGTCGCGGGTCAACTCCTCGACGGGGAAGAACTGCCTCATCCGCCCTCCCCAATCGGCGAGCCGATCGAGCCCGGCCCGGCGATTCCGCCGGCCTCGAGCATCAGCTTCTCGAGCCGGGCTTGATGTGCGGCTGCCCGATCGACCTCCTCCGGTGTCTCGATCAACGACTGCAGCAGCATCTCACCGTCGCGCCAATCGTCGAACTCGTCCTGCAGGATGAAGTTGATCGAGCGGATCGTCGGCGCATCGGTGATCTGGCTGGTGTTGTTGCGGTGGTACGTGTACGCCGAGATG
>JANPBZ010000265.1:0-14319 GCA_031430695.1 Ilumatobacteraceae bacterium | reverse complement strand
CTGATCCGCGCATCGCGGCGCTCCCACTGCACCTGCTCGTACGGACGCTTGCCCGGCGATGTGAAATGACGGGTGATTCCGATGGCGAGACGTTCCGGCGCCAGTGACATATGGAGCTCCTTTGGGAGTCGAAGAGACGGTATCGATTCTGATGGATGACCACAAGATGTGGTGGTAAGGGCGCCCCCTTGCCCGCGCCCACCACAAGCGGTTGTAAGATTACAGCACTGTAGTTACAGCCATGTCAATGCTATCGCTGAGATTTGGCCAGAAAGATCCTTGACGAACCTTTCGTGGCCAAGGGCCAGCAGCGGTGCGAGGTCGCAGGTTTAGAGTCTCCCTACCCCGCAGCAATGTTCCGAATTGTTCGGGCGACTGCCGCCCATCCGCGCCTCACACCGCAGCTAGCTACGGCACGAACCCTAAAGGGTCCTGCCTGTGGGGAGGAAGGGGTAAAACCACTGAATTTGAGCTGAATTCTCTGGGGACAGAAGGTGAATAGGCAGGGTTTGTCCACAGATATCCACAGGCACGGCCGATGGGGGTGGCATGACACGCCAATTCGGGGCCCCCATCTAGTGTTGGTTCGCGGAGGGTTCAGTGG
Organism: Ilumatobacteraceae bacterium; assembly: GCA_031430695.1. Classification (GTDB taxonomy): domain Bacteria; phylum Actinomycetota; class Acidimicrobiia; order Acidimicrobiales; family Ilumatobacteraceae; genus JAENVT01. Next base: position 13,715 of record JANPBZ010000265.1, on the reverse strand, counting down.
TGAAATCGAGCATGGCCGTCGACGACGAGTTTCGGCCCGACATCGAGGGCCTGCGGGCGGTTGCAGTCGTGGTCGTCGTGCTCTTCCACATCAGGATCGCCGGGTTCTCTGGCGGATTCGTGGGTGTCGACGTGTTCTTCGTGCTCTCCGGTTTTCTGATCACCCGACTGCTGCTGCGCGAAGTAGCAACAACCGGCACCATCTCGCTTCGACACTTCTGGGCACGGCGAGCGCGGCGGCTGCTGCCGGCGTCATCCGTCGTGGTCGTGGTCACCGTTATTGCCTCGCAGGTGCTATTGGCGCCGATCGCTCAGCGGCCGCTGGCAACCGATGCCGTCGCCGCTGGTGGATTCGTGATCAACTTCGTCTTCGCCGGCCGCCTGGGCGATTACTTCGCTTCACAGATCGGCCAGACACCGTCACCACTGCTGCACTTCTGGTCCCTCGCGGTCGAAGAACAGTTCTACCTGTTCTGGCCGCTGGCTCTGCTCGCACTGCGGCGCCGCCCCCGCCGGTATCGACGACTCGTGACGGTGATGATGATCGTGGTCGCCGTGGTTTCGTTCGTCGCAAGCGTCTGGATGACGCGCAGGCATCCCACCGGCGCGTTCTACCTCCTGCCGGCGCGTATGTGGGAGCTCGCCGTCGGTGGTCTGTTGGCGGTCGGAGGCGTGGCCTGGCGGTTGGTGTCGCCAACCGCGCGAGCCGTCGCTGCATGGGTCGGCGTTGCGGGCGTCGCAACCGCTGTCATGACCTTCGACGGCTCCGTCGCTTTCCCTGGGTCCGCCGCACTGCTACCGGTGCTGGGCACCGCGTTGATCGTGGTGTCTGGTGGCAGCGATGCGGCCCCGTTTGCGCCAATCGCCCTCCTTCGCCATCGGTCGTTGCAATGGATCGGGCGTCGCTCGTATGCCATCTACCTGTGGCACTGGCCGGCGCTGGTGCTGGCCGACGCCAAGTGGGGCCCGTTGTCACTCGGCCAGCGATTCGTGGCGGTCGGAGTTGCATTGGCGCTCGCAGCTGCGTCGCTGCGGCTCGTCGAGGATCCCGTTCGTCACTCGCCATGGGTCGCGTCGCGTCCAAGTCGCGGGCTGGCACTCGGCGGGGCACTCTGTGCAGTGGTTCTGATAGTCGGGATGATCTCATTGGGTGTGCCGCGACAACTCGACGGCGGTACGGCCGCCGCCGCACCCGTGTTGGGCTTCGTCGCATCTTCGACGACCACGGCGATTGGTCCGTCAGGTGTGCAGACCGCGGCGACGCCCGCCGCTGCTCTCACGGGCAACGATCTGGCAAGCCTCGTTGCGGCGAATCGCGTCGTGCTCGAACAGGGCCTGACAACATCGGCGGTACCCAGCAACATGCGGCCTTCGCTCGGCAAGATCTTCGACGACCGACCGGCCGTGTACGGCGATGGCTGCGTGGCGATCGGTGTCGACGACAAGCTCAACCCGTGTCGGTACGGTGACACGTCGTCGTCGATCAAGATCGTGCTGCTCGGCGACTCGCACGCCGCGCAGTGGTTCCCGCCGCTGCACGCGATCGCCGACAGCAATGGATTCGAACTGATCGTGCTCGCCAAGGGAGGCTGCCCAGCCGCCTCGGTATCGATCCCCACGGCGACGTTGGCGCGAACCTGCCCGATCTGGCGCGACAAGGCGGTGCAGTTCATCGCCGATGAACGACCGGATCTGGTCATCGTCACTGGTTCGCGGCACTATCCCAACAGCGACGAGGAGTGGCGCGAAGGATTCGGCGCCACACTCGGTCGGCTCAGTGGGCTCACTCCGCGACTGCTCGTGCTCGGCGACAACCCCGACTTACGCGACGACCCGGCAACCTGCTTGTCGGCGCATCTCAACAGCGTCCGTGCATGCGCCAACTCGAGAGCCGAAGCGGTCGAGGTCGGCAAGCTCGAGGTCGAGCGCAGCGTGGCCGAGCAGAACGGCAGCCGCTTCGTCGACACCTCGGATTGGCTGTGCACCGAGACCGACTGCCCGGTGATCATCGGCGACATCTTGATGTTTCGCGACATCAACCACCTCACGACGTTCGCCGCCAACTGGTTCACGCCGATGCTCGAGGCCGTCGTCATGCCGTACCTTCGCGGTAGTTGACCATGTCGGCGTATCATCGCCCCGATGCGCCGGCTGTTCGATGACCCGACGGATCACATCACCGTCCTCGAGGCGTACGACGTGCAGCGTCCTCGCCCATCCACTCGGCCATGGCTCGGCGTATGCATGGTCGCGAGCATCGACGGCTCGACCGTTGTCGAAAGCAATTCCCGAGCCCTGTCGAGCAAGACCGACCAGGAGGTGTTGCTCACCCTGCGCAGTCTCGCCGACGTGCTGATCGTCGGCGCGGCGACGGTGCGCATCGAGGGATACGGTCCACCACGTAAACCCGGCCAACGCGTTGGCGTCGTGAGCCGCCGAGGCGACGTGGATCCGACCAGCGCGCTGTTCACCAGTGGAGCCGGCTTCCTGATCCTTCCCGACGACGCCCCGCCGACATCGCTCGATTCGGTTCGTGCCGGTACCGGCGAGGTCGACTTGGCCGGTGCGCTGGCCCAGCTCGACGCCGGTTTCGTGCAGGCCGAGGGTGGCGCGCTCTTGAACGGCGCCCTGTCGGCGGCCGATGTGATCGACGAGTTGAACCTGACGATCTCACCGCAGCTGGCGGGGGGCGATGGGCCGCGGGTCACCAGCGGATCGGTCCAACTGTCGCGCAAGATGCGCCTTGCACACGTGCTCGAAGACGACGGCTTTCTGTTCACCCGCTACCTGCGGGCCAGGTGAGCGATTAGCTGCTTTCCAGCTTTTTCAACAGCACCAGTTCGCGCTGGAAGTCGGCGGCGGCATCGAAGTTCTTGTAGACGCTGGCATATCGCAAGTAGGCGACGACATCGAGTGACCGCAGCCGCTCGAGCACCTCGAGGCCGAGCTCGGCGGTGGTGATCTCGTTGCCCTGCAGCCGGGAATGATCCTCGAGCTCGATGCTCAGTTGCTCGATCTGATCGGCGGTCACCGGCCGACCCTTCGACGCCGCGGCCACACCGGCGACGATCTTCGAGCGCTCGAACGGTTCACGCGAGCCGTGGCTCTTGACGACCACCAACGGCACCTCTTCGAGACGTTCATAGGTGGTGAAGCGATGTTGACAGCTGGCACACAGCCGTCGACGCCGAATTGACGTGCCCTCCTCTGCCTCGCGCGAATCGATCACCTTGGTGTCGTCGGTATGGCACTTCGGGCATCGCATTGCCGCCCGAGGCTAGTGGATCGGCTACGGAAGCGTCAGCGCCTGCGACACCTGCAGAACGGTGCCGCCATTGGTTGCGACCAAGGCATCGACGTAGTCGGCGAGCACGGTGTTACCGTGGAATCGCTGGCCGATCGACCACAGCGTGTCGCCCGGCTGAACGACGTAGACGTTGTCCGCAGCCGGAGCACCGATCACGACCGCAGGGGTTGCAGGGCGAATCATGGAGGCGGAGGCAGGAGCGCCCCCACGATTCGCCACAACATGGCCGGCGCTGACGAACAGCACCAGCACGGTCGTTGCCATGGTGAGCAGAACCATCATCCGACGGCGGGCATAGATCTGCGAAGCCGTGCGATACTCGCCGAATTGGCCCGGGATGACGACTGCGATGGCCATGGATGTGCTGCCTTTCCTGAAACAGTTCCTCGAACAGATGCTGGACAGTCGAACACATGTTGCCCGAACAGTCGTTCGTAGCATGCCACGAACGGTTGTTCGACGTCAACCTTTGATCGAACATTTGTTTCACGAACAAATGTTTGACCTGGGACACGAACGCGCGTACGCTATGGGTATGTCCGAACAACTCACCGCCCGCCAACGAGGCATCCTCGACATGATCGAAACCAGCATGCGCGAGCGTGGCTACCCACCCAGCGTGCGTGAGATCGGCGAGGCCGTCGGCCTCACTTCCCCCTCGACAGTGCACAGCCATCTGGCTTCACTGCAGCGCATGGGCTTCCTGAAGCGTGACCCAACCAAGCCACGCGCCATCGAGGTGCGCTTCGACCCGTCATCTGGCGCTGCGATCGAACGCCGTCCGGTCCGGCACGTGCCCCTGGTCGGCGATGTCGCGGCCGGCACCGACGTGTTGGCGCAGGAGAACGTCGAGGAATTGTTCCCGCTTCCGGAAGATTTCACGGGTACCGGCGATTTGTTCATGCTGCGAGTCCGGGGTGACTCCATGGTCGATGTGGGCATCATGGATGGCGATTTCGTCGTGGCACGCGCTCAGGAGACTGCGGTCAACGGCGAGATCGTCATCGCCGGAATTCCCGGCGAAGAGGCCACCGTCAAGACGTTCCAGCGCAAGGGCTCGACGATCACGTTGGTTCCGGCGAATGCGCGCCTTCAGCCACTGGTCTTCGATGCCGATCAGGTACAGGTTTTCGGCCGCGTCGTCACGGTCATGCGTCGGCTCTAGCTAGTCGTCATCGGTGTCGTCCGGCACCGTCCAGCCGCCTCCACCCGGTACCGGCGGAGGCCCAGCGGTTGGGGGCCCGGCTGACGGCGGCATGGTCGGCGGCGAAGTAGGTGGCGCGTCCGCTGGTGGCGGAGGTGGTGCAAATGACGGTGGTGCGAAACCGGGGGTCGACGGCCGATCCGGCAAGCGGATCGGAGGCTGGCCAGGCGCGCCGATCGGCTCCGGCACCGGCGGGGGTTCGGGCCTGAACCCCGGATGCATCGGAGGTGCGGGTGGCGCGGTCGGAGCAACGCCGGCGTACGGCCCGGGGGGCCAACCCGGCATCGGTGCTGCAGGGTTGCGAACATCGGCCATCGCCATGTCGGGACGACGCCGACGTAGCCCAAGCAGGAGAAAGAGCAATCCGAGCACGAACCCGCCAAGGACGACCGCACCGCCGATCAACTTCAGCAACTCGGTGTCATCTTTTGGATTCTTGCCGATTGCCACAGCGAAGTCGGTGTCCTCGGATTCGACGTTCAGTCGGTAGGTGCCGGCCTCGTCGATCGTCAGGGTGCGAACGCCGGTGCCCACGTAGCCATCGACGTCGTATGAGGCGGTTGTTCCGCGCTCCATGTCGATCTCGTCACCGTTGCTGTCGACCACCGTCATCGACAGCCTCGGCAGCTTGTCACCTGGGTGTTCGTACTCGCTGCCGTTTGCTTCGCAGTCGCCACTGAGTTCGCCGAGCTTGCCTTTCGTCTCGGCGTAGACCGTGAAGGTCGCCGGCTTGTCGAACACCAGCGTCGTCGTACAACCCACTGGAGCACGAGCGAGCGACTTCACAGCGTCTTCGTAGTTCGTCATGCTCTTGGTCGCCATCGCGCCACCGCCGAGCACGCCGCCCACCAACACGATGATCCCGAGCACGATCAGGCCCTTGCGCCGCTTGCCCTTGATCGTCAGCTCAGCGGCGACAGGGGGCGGTGGCTGACTGATGCTTGGTACTTGTGGTTGAAACGACATCACAAAACCCCCAGTCGCCTGGCGACCAGCTCGATCCGATCATCAGGTTGTACCACGGCGGCGCGCACGTTCTGTGCACCGCCCGCACCATAGAAGTCGCCTGGACTCACCAATGCCCCACCGTGTCGGGCCAGTCGCTCGGCGAACTCCCAGCCATCACCGGCGTCAAACCACAGATAGAAACCGCCAGCGGGGAATGGCACATCGACGCCGCACCAGGCCGCGAACACCTTGCCGAGCCGCTCGAGACGGCTTCGATATCTGTCGCGTTGCACGGCCACGTGGGCGTCATCGTCGAGAGCAACTGCGGCAGCAGCTTGCGCCGGACCAGGCACCAGCATCCCGACATGTTTGCGAACCTCTTTCAGGTACCCGACAATCTCGGCATCGCCGGCATAGAACCCGACACGCAGTCCGGCAAGGTTGCTGCGCTTCGACAGCGAATGAACGGCAATCAGGCCGTCGAATCCGTGATGCAAGATGGTGCTGGCTGGACCGTCCCACGTGAACTCGACATAGCACTCGTCGCTGAAGACCGGCACGTTGTTGCCGCGTCCCCACGCCGCCGCCAAGCCCAAGTCGGTGAGCGCACCGGTGGGGTTGGATGGACTGTTGACCCACAGCATCAACGCTCGTGCAGCATCGGCCGGGCCGATCGCGGCAAGATCGAGGGACCCGTCGGCACGGCTCGGAACCGGCACGCCGCGGCAGCCGGCCAATGTTGCGCCCATTTCATAGGTGGGGTACGCAACGGCCGGATACAGCACCGTGTCTCTCGACGGGGTCCGCAGGCGGAGATACTGTGGTGTCGTCGCCACGAATTCCTTGCTGCCAATGCATGCAGCGAGTTGCCCAATCGGAACATCGAGGTCGAAGCGTCGATCGAGCCACGAACGTATGGCCTGGCGCAGCGTGTCGGTACCAATGCTCGGTGGATATCCGCGCTCAGCGTTCGACGTTGACAACGCATCGATGACGCTGGCGATCGGCGGATCGCACGGTGTGCCGATCGAGAGGTCGACCACTCCGCCATCGAGTGCCTGGGCCAGTGGCACCAACCGATCCAGCCGATCGTACGGATAAGGCGGTGGCACGAAGCCGGCAGATTCAGCCATGAGACCACCATCCTGCCCGATTGATGCTGACTGTCACCAGCGGCGGCTTCAGGCAGGCGCTATGACGAACTCGGCCAATCGCCCTGCCGATGCATCGGCCAGGCGGGCGCGCACTCGCACTCCGTCATCGTCGTGATGCGTCGACAGCACTTCGCCTTCGCGGTGCACCGAAGCCAACAGGTCGCCGCGGTCGTATGGAATCAACAATTCGACGACCTTGCTCAAGGCACGCAACCGATCGCCGAGCGCATGGAGAAAACCCTCGATGCCGTCGCCTGTGCTGGCACTGACAGAAACAGAACCTTCGTGACGAGCGACGAGGTTGGCGGCGACCTCGGGCGCGGCGTCGCGCTTGTTGAACACCAGCAACTCGGGAAGGTGCGCAGCGCCGATCTCGGCAAGCACTTCGCGCACCGCGGCGATCTGCCCCTCGGGATCGGCGGCGGTGCAGTCGACGACGTGAACGAGATAGTCACCTCGGCCGGCAACTTCGAGCGTGCTCTTGAACGCCTCGATCAACCCGTGCGGCAGATTGCGCACGAAGCCGACAGTGTCGGTGATCAACACGGGTTCACCGCCGGGCAGCGACAGGCGGCGAGTCGTGGGATCGAGGGTGGCGAACAACCTGTCCTCGACCAGTACGCCTGCGTGCGTGAGATGGTTGAGCAGCGTGGACTTGCCGGCGTTGGTGTAGCCGACGATGGTGACGGCGGCGAGGCCGCTGCGACTGCGACTCTTGCGTTGCAGATCGCGGGTCGCCGACAGGTCCTTGAGGTCGGACTCGAGTTTGGTGATGCGGCGCATGATCCGCCGACGATCGACCTCGAGCTTGGTTTCGCCCGAACCAAACCGCGAGCCCACACCACCTCGCTGTTGTGACAACTTCGCCGTTGCACCGCGGCGCAACCTTGGAAGTCGATACCGCAGGAGTGCAAGTTCGACTTGCGCTTTGCCCTCGAGGGTGTGGGCATTCTGAGCGAAGATGTCGAGGATGACCGCTGTGCGGTCGATTGCCGTCCGGCCGAGCACCTTCTCGAGGTTGTACTGCTGCGCGGGGGCAAGCTCGTTCTCGAACACGACCGTGTCGGCGTCGACCGCCAAGCAGATGTCTTTCAGTTCGTCGACCTTGCCCTTGCCGATGAACCAGGTGTGATCCGGTGTGTCGCGGCGTTGCACCATCCGGCCGGCTTCATCGGCGCCGGCGGTATCGATCAGCAAGGCCAATTCGTCGAGGCTGGCCTCGGTGTCGCCGTCAGTGTGGCCGGGCAGGGTGACGCCCACCAATACGATCTGCTCGCGCTTGGTGCGCTCGATCAGCGTTGCGCCGAGGGCTTCGTTGTATGGCGTCGACATAGCTTCCTTGCTGCACCTGCCTTAGAGATGAACCGTGATCGAACCGACGAAGACGGCCGGACCGATCAGCGTGACGTGCCCGTTCTTGGGCTCGTGCAGACGTACCTTGGCATCTCCGCCGTCCATGTGCACGGTGATTTCTTCAATTCCGGTGGCGAGGAAGCCCCACGAGGACGCCGCCCACGCGCTGGCGCACGCACCGGTACCGCACGCCTGGGTGATGCCGGCGCCACGCTCGTGCACCCGCATCGTGATGGCGTGTGGCTCCGGGCCGGATTCGACGACTTCGAGATTGATGTCGGGCACCATCTCCCCCAGCGTCAGCAGGTCGACGACAGCGACATCGTCGACAGCAACCACCGCGTGTGGGTTGCCGACACTGAGGTGGCTGACCGGCCGCAACGGATCGGTCCGAACGCGATGCCAGTTGTCCGGCGCATCGATGGGCGAGACGGGCCCCATGTCGACTGCCGCCTCGATCACGTCAGGGTCGTCGGTGGCGTACAAGGTGACCAACCGCTCGCCGGCATCGGTCATGAGGCACTGTGGCAGCAGGTCACCGCGTCGCCGAGCAAGTGCCTGGGCGAAGCAACGGATGCCGTTGCCGCTCATCTCAGCGCGTGATCCGTCGGAGTTGTACAACACCATGCGGGCCGCGAAGCCGCGCTCGCTCTCGCCGATCAGCAGCCCATCTGCGCCGATACCGCGACGCCGGTCGCACAATCGCCTTGCCAACGCTGGCAAGTCGTCGACGACGGGGTGGAACGCGACCAAGAAGTCGTTGCCCAATCCGTGATGCTTCGTCAGTTCGAGGTCTGCCATGCACGTTCCAGTACCGGCAGCGCTGCGGCAACCGGGTCGTTGTCGATGTCGATCCAGCGTATGCGCGGGTCTCGTCGGAACCACCGCTCCTGCCGGACGGCGAACTGGCGGGTGCGAGTGATGATGGTTGCGATCGCCGAGTCGAGCGTGCAAGCGCCGTCGAGGTATTCGAACAGCTCCTTGTACCCGAGTGCCTGCCGAGCGGTTCGTGAAACCGGGCCTTGGGCCAGTGACTCGACCTCGGCGACCAGACCGGCGGCGATCATCCGATGAACCCGCTCGGCGATTCGTTTGGTCAGCAACGGTCGCGGCCACCGCAGTCCGAACTGTAGGAACGGAATCGGCGGATAGACGTCGACACCAGGGCCGAACGAGCTGAACGGACGCCCACTTCCCAGAGTGACCTCCAGGGCGCGCACGATACGGCGGGCGTTGGTCGGTTCCATCTTGGCGGCCGCGGCCGGGTCGAGGGTCGCCAGTTGGCGGTGCAGGGCCTCGACACCCTCTGCCTCGATGCGTGTCTCCAATTCGGTGCGCACGTCGGGCCATCGACCCGGCATCTCCATCGGATCGGTCACGCTGCGCAGGTACAGCCCCGTGCCCGCCACCAATACGGCGCGGCAATGGCGGTCGGCGATCCCCTGCATGGCCTGATGGGCCGCGGCGGCGAAGTCGGTGACGGTGAAATCGTGGGCCGCGTCGACGAGATCGAGACAATGATGCGACACGGTGGTCCGGTCGGCAGATGAGGGCTTGGCAGTGCCGATGTCCATGCGCCGGTACACCTGCATCGCATCGACGACAACGAGTTCGATATCGCTGTCTCGATCGGCCAGGGCCATGGCGACATCGCTCTTGCCCGACGCGGTCGGCCCGAGAACGACCAGCGGCGTGGCTGTGGTCACCCGACGAACACGGCGATTCGCCGCTTGTGCAGTGGCTCGGCCAGCAACTCGACGAACTGGCCGATGAGGTGGTGTGGCGCACCGTGGGTGATCTCGACCGTTGCGTACGCGCCGGCACGCAGCGGGTGCGGAGGGGTGAAGTGCACCAGCTTGTTCTGGCGAGTGCGAGCCGACAACACCGCGGGATCCTTCTTGCTGGGACCCTCGACGAGTACTTCCTCGACGCGGCCGACGCGTGCCTCGTGCTTGGCCAACGCACTGCGCTCGACGACAACTCGTAGTCGCTGGAAGCGCTCGGCTGCAACGGCCGGCTCGACGAAGCGGTCGGTCATGTCGGCAGCCTCAGTACCGGGACGTGGCGAGAAGATGAAGGTATACGCGTAGTCATACTGGGCGGCTGCTGCCACTTCGAGCGTTGCTGCAAAGTCGTCGTCGGTTTCGCCAGGGAACCCGACGATGATGTCGGTCGACACGGCCATGTCGTCGACAACGGCACGGCCGGCAGCGAGCCGTTCGAGGTACCGCTGCGCGGTGTAGCCGCGATGCATTGCCGCGAGCACGCGATCACTGCCCGACTGCAACGGGTAGTGCAGGTGCTCGCACACCGACGACGTCCCAGCCATTGCCGCGAACGTCTCGGTCCGCATGTCTTTGGGGTGCGGGCTGGTGAATCGAACGCGCCGGATGCCCTCGACTGCACCGACGGCGACCAGCAACTCGGCGAACATTGGACGTAAGCGGGCCTCGCTGTCGCCCGATTGACGAGCAGTCAGTTGCAGATCACGCCCATAGCTGTTGACGTTCTGGCCGAGCAGTGTGATCTCGCTGACGCCTTCACTGGCCAGACGATCGACCTCGGCCAGCACATCGGCAAACGGCCGGCTGATCTCCGCGCCACGCACCGCCGGAACTATGCAGAACGCGCACGAGTTGTCGCATCCGATCTGGATGGTGACCCACGCGTTGTACGTGGTCTCGCGCCGAGCCGGCAGAGCACTGGGAAACATGGCCTGATCGTCGAGCACGGCCTCGTCGAGGATCTCGGTGATCGGCCCATGGTGACGTGCTTCGTCGATGAGTTCGGCGGTGCGATGCACGTTGTGCGTGCCCAGGACGACGTCGACATACGGCGCCTTGCGGCGAACAAGGTCTCGATCCTTCTGCGCCAGGCAGCCGGCAACGACGATCTGGCGACCGTCGCGCTCCTCTTTCCATGGCTTCAACCAACCGAGCGTTCCGTACAGCTTGTTGTCGGCGTTCTCGCGGATGCAGCAGGTGTTGAGCACCACGACGTCGGCGTCGGCCTCGTCGGTGACCGGGACATAGTCATCGGCTTCGAGCAGACCGGCAATCCGCTCGGAGTCGTGCTCGTTCATCTGACACCCGAAGGTGTGGACGATGTAGCCGCGGGTCACGGTCGAAAGGTTATCGGCGCACGGTCTCAGGCTGCAGGGTCATGTCACTGGAGGGAGTTGCATCGAACCATCGACGTGCAGCTGGAACCCAGGGTTGTGAGCAAGCTCCCAGAGATGACCATCGGGATCGGCGACGTAGCCCGAGTAGCCACCCCAGAACACACGATGCGGTTGCTTGACCAAGGTGCCCCCACACGACACCCACTCCCCCGCCACACGGTCGACCTCGGCCTCGGACTCGAGGTTGATCGCCAGTGAGATACCGGCAAACCCCGAGCCCGCCGACGAGACGGTGGCATCGTCGGCCAATGCCTGCCAGCCGAACACCGACAACGCCAAACCACCGAGTTGGAAGAACGAGACGTCGTCGTTCGAGGCGCTGGATTTTCGCCAACCCAGCGCCTCGTAGAACGACGTTGCCCGCGCCACGTCGGCGACGCCGAGCGTGACCAAGGTGAGACGAGCGGGGACCGACATTGATCAGTCGATCGTGATCGGTACTTCGTCGGCGGGCGTGAACTCGGGAACGTCTTGCTGGCCGATGCCGGCCTCGACACGCACCTTCTCGGAGACCTCGACCATGATCTCGGGATTCTCCGACAAGAAGGTCTTGGCGTTCTCACGGCCCTGGCCGAGTTGCTCGCCCTCGTACGTGAACCAGGCACCCGACTTCTTGATGATGCCCATGTCAACGGCGATGTCGAGCAGTGTGCCCTCGCGGCTGATGCCTTTGCCGTACATGATGTCGAACTCGGCTTGGCGGAACGGCGGGGCGACCTTGTTCTTGACCACCTTGACGCGTGTGCGGTTGCCGACGATCTCGGCGCCATCTTTGATGCTCTCGATACGACGGATGTCGAGTCGTACCGATGAATAGAACTTCAGCGCCCGCCCACCAGGGGTGGTCTCTGGAGAGTTGTGGACCATGACGCCATCGACGAAGTAGTTGTGCGTGCCACCGACTTCGATATCGAAGCGGTGCATGCTGCGCGTCGGCGGCTTGACGGTGATGCTGAGGATCGGCATGGGGGCCAGCATCTGACGCACCGGGGCAAATACCGGCTCCACAGCGAATCGACCCTGGAACCGCTCGAGCAGCTTGTACTGCATGGTCGGATGCACGAATGGGGCAATGAGCGCCTGCAGCTTGGCGGTCTCGTCCTCGGCGAAGACGAGCACAGCCTTCTGCCGTGCCCCACGCCGGGAGAGAGTCGCATGGATGCCCCAGGTGTCGGCGAGGTACTCGCGCAGGCGGACCTGCGTGTCGGCAGACATCGCCTCGACGCAAATCTCGGAACGACCACTGCCCTCGGCGGTACGGGCTTGCGCACCCTTGGAGCGGTTCTGGAAACCGGCGTCGTCCATGTACCAGACAGCCAGCGACAGCGGGGTGAGCTGCTTCAGGTAGTCGTGGCTGAGCACCTTCTTCCCGGCGACATACACCGCCTCGCGCAGCTCAGCGAGCTCCGGCAACGGCTGGCAATCGAAGAAGACTGCGCCCTTGGCATTCACATGGCGAGAGACATTGATGTTGGCGAACAGCGATGCTTTCCAATCGCCGTACTCGACCTGCTTGGCACCGTGACCCCACCGGAACCGGGCACCGTTGCCGCTACGCGTGGGTGACAAGGCGCCATCGCCCATCAACCCGCCGAGCAACACCTGCCACTGCATATCGCTGAGGTAGTGCGGCACGGACTGCATGACCCGATCACCGGCAACGAGTTCGCCGGCTGCACGCCATCCACCCGGCGTCGAGATCATGTGGTTCTCCGTCGCGGCGAACTGGGCGGCGCCATTGCCACCACCACGGGCGATCTTGAACTGCAAGAATCGCTCGGCTACCCCGTTGTCGAACCAGTTGGTGATCGGCATGGGCACGATGCGGTCGAGCTTCGGGTCGTACGAGAGCACCTCGACAGGCATGCGGCTGTTGACGATCTTGCCGATCTTCTCCTGCGTGCCATCGGCCAACGTCACCTGGGTGGAGTAGTTGAAGCAACCGAACATCACACCTATCTTTTCGCGCAACTGGTTGATGAAGATGGCGATCGTGTTGGTGCGGCTGAGGTTGGCGGTGAGCTTGCGAAGCGCCTGGCTCATCAACCGAGCCTGCAGGCCGACATGGGTATCGCCCATCTCGCCTTCGATCTCGGCACGAGGTGTGAGTGCAGCCACCGAGTCGATGACCACGACATCGACCGCACCGGAACGCACCAACATGTCGACGATCTCGAGCGCTTGCTCGCCGGTGTCGGGCTGGCTGATGAGCAGCTGGTCGATGTCGACGCCGATGGCACTGGCGTACACCGGATCCATGGCGTGCTCGGCATCGATGTAGGCACAGATGCCGCCGTTGCGTTGCGCCTCGGCGACGACATGCATGGCCAGTGTGGACTTACCCGACGACTCCGGACCGAAGATCTCGACCACTCGCCCACGAGGCAACCCGCCGACGCCGAGGGCGAGGTCGAGCGACAGTGCCCCTGTCTGAATGGACTCGATGCCCATCGAGGTCTTCTCGCCCATCCGCATGATGGACCCTTTGCCGAACTGCTTGTCGATGGCTGCCAACGCCACATCGAGTGCCTTTTCGCGATCGTTGTTGCTCACTGTCGTTCTCCGTTTC
>JANPBZ010000264.1:0-9879 GCA_031430695.1 Ilumatobacteraceae bacterium | reverse complement strand
CTGCCGATGAGAGCCTTCACACGCTGGATGTTCGGGTTCCAACGACGCTTGGTGCGCCGGTGGGAGTGCGACACGTTCATACCCCAGCTGGGGCCCTTGCCACACACTTCACATACTGCTGCCATGATGGTTTCTTCCTCGACGAGATCAAACGAGCTTGGAGATGCTACCAGCGAGTTGCAGCCGTCGACACGCCCCCCGCACCCCTAGTGTGTCGGGGTGCCCACATTGGAACGGTTCAGCCCTGAGGCCTTACGTAGCACGGTCATCACGTTCCGAGACACCTTGAAGATCCACGCCGAGGGCATCAACCGGCTCAACGTCTACCCCGTCCCCGATGGGGATACCGGCACCAACATGGCCCGCACGCTCGACGCCGTGGTTGCCGAGCTCGACCTGGCCGAGCCGGAGTTGCAGCCGACCTGCGATGCAATCAGCCACGGAAGCCTGATGGGAGCGCGCGGCAATAGCGGTGTCATCCTCAGCCAGATCCTGCGGGGCCTGGTTGGAACATTGAAGGGCGCCACCGATCTCACCGCGACCAAGGTTGCGGAGGCCCTGAAGGCGGCATCGGCAGCGGCCTACCAGGCGGTGCTGAAACCCATCGAGGGCACGATCCTCACGGTTGTGCGCGAATCGGCCGACGCCGCCACGGCCGCGGCGGCCGAAGGCGCCACCCTGGTGGGCATGCTGCGCGCCGCTCGTGCTGCCGGCAAGACGGCGCTCGACAACACTCCCGAGCTTCTGGCAGTGCTGAAAGACGCAGGCGTCGTCGATGCTGGTGGCGCCGGATACCTGCTCTTCCTCGACTCGGCGCTGTACGTGGTCGATGGAGACCCCCTTCCCGAGCCCGACGAGGGCGAGGGACCCAGTGCCGCGCAACTCGAGTTGGTAGCGCATCGCCACGCCAAGGACGGCGGCGTCGACGTCAGTGAACTGCGCTACGAGGTGATGTATTTCGTCGACCTGGTCGATGATCGAATTCAGGAGTTCAAGGAGGCGTGGGGCGAGGTCGGCGGCTCGATCGTGGTCGTCGGCGGAGACGGGTTGTGGAACTGCCATGTGCACACCAACGACATCGGCGCGGCGATCGAGGCGGCACTGCAGCTCGACGGACGTCCCCGGCAGATTCGCGTCACCGATCTGTTCGAGGAGATGGCGGAAGAACACGCCGTTCGAGAAGCAGCGCTCAGGCTTGAGCACACGAACAAGGGGGCTGGATTCGGGTTGCCCGCTGTCACCTGCGCTGTCGTTGCGGTGGCCAGCGGGGACGGGATGGCCGAGTTGTTCGGGCAACTCGGAGTGCAGGGGGTGGTCACAGGTGGTCAGACGCTGAACCCGTCGACCGCAGAGTTGCTCGCGGCTGTCGAGGCGGTCAACGCCGATCAGGTCGTTGTGCTACCCAACAACAAGAACATCATCCCCGTGGCTGAGCAGCTCGATGCACTGACCACGAAGTCGGTCAGGGTGGTGCCGACCACATCGATGCCCGCAGCGCTTGCAGCGCTGGTTGTCTACGATCCCGAGGCCGACGTCGACGTCAACCTCGAGGAGATGACCGATGGCGCCCAATCGGTCGCAACGGGCGAGATCACACAAGCGATTCGTGACACCAAGAGTGATATCGGCGCGATCACCGCCGGCGACTGGATCGGCCTGGTTCGTGGCGACGGCATCGTCGCCATCAGCGGATCGCTCGACGGTGCAGCGTGTGCCTTGCTCGACCATCTCATCACCGCCGACCGCGAGATCGTCACCGTCATCACCGGGAGCGACGCCAATGCCGGCCACACCGATGCGTTGTTGTCATGGATCGTAGAACACCGTCCCGAGGTACAGGTCGAAGTGCATCGTGGCGGCCAGCCGCTGTATCCGTATCTCTTCGGGGTTGAATGACCGAACCGCTGACGCTGCGTGACCTCGACGCGATCGGCGTCGAGCGGATCAAGGGCGTCGGCGACAAGAAGCGTGCATCGCTGCACGATGTCGGCGTTGACACAGTGCTCGACCTGCTGACCACGTATCCGAGGCGCTGGGTCGACCGCACCAACGAAGCGCGTGTCAGTGATCTGATGCCAGGCCAGGAGGCGCTGGTGCTCGTCAGCGTTCGCAGCGTCACCAAGCGGGCTATGCGCAATCGCCGCACCATGGTCAACGTCGTCGTCGGCGACGGCAGTGGACGACTCCAGGTGGTGTTCTTCAACCAACCATGGCGCGAGAAGCAACTGCGTGAGGGCTTGCAGATTGCATTGTTCGGCAAGGCCGAGGTGTACCGCGGCGGGTTGCAGATGACCAACCCGGTCGTCGACCTGATCGGTGACCGTACCGGGCGGATCGTGCCGGTGTACCCGCAGAGCGAGAAAGCCTCGTTGATGACGTGGGAGATCGCCGGATGGGTCGAAGACGCGCTGCACAAGTGTTCGCCGCGTGGGATCGCCGATCCCGTGCCCGAGCCGACCCGTCGACGCTACGGATTGATAGCACGCGGCGCTGCGTTGAAATCGATCCACGCTCCAGAGACGATCGCCGAGAAGGAGCAGGCCCGGCGCCGGCTGGCGTTCGATGAGCTGTTGCGTGTGCAGACGATGCTGGTGATGCGCAAGCGCATGCTGGAACGCGAGTCGAAGGCGATCCGCCACACGGTTGCGGGCGAGTTGACCGAGCGCCTGTACGCCGCCGTTCCCTTCGAGCTCACCGGGGCGCAACGGCGCACGATCGCCGAGATCGAACACGACCTGGCCGGGCCGCATCCCATGCATCGGTTACTGCAGGGTGACGTCGGTTCCGGCAAGACGTTGGTGGCTGTCAGCGCGATGCTCACGGCTGTACAGGGCGGTCATCAGGGGGCACTGATGGCCCCGACCGAAGTGCTCGCCGAACAGCATGCGGCCAGTGTGCGGAGAATGTTGGAAGGCGTCACTGTGCCCGATCCTGGAAATCTGTTCGGCGAGCGCACGCTGCGTGTCGAGTTGTTGACCAATCGCGTCACCGGTGGCGAACGGCGCGACGTGCTCGCCGGTCTTGCCGACGGCACTGTCGACATGGCCATCGGCACGCACGCACTCATCCAAGAAGGCGTCCAGTTCCACAGTCTCGGTGTTGTCGTGGTCGACGAGCAGCATCGCTTCGGCGTCGAGCAACGCGCCGCGCTCCGCTCGAAGGGTGACGACGATGCCGTGCCCGATGTGTTGGTGATGACTGCGACCCCCATCCCGAGAACTGCAGCGATGACCGTGTATGGCGATCTCGACGTCAGCGTGCTCGACGAGTTGCCCCCCGGTCGCACACCGATCGTCACCCACTGGGCCGACGGGCCGTTGCTGGAGCAGGCGGCGTGGGCAACGGTGCGTGAGGAGGTGGCACGCGGCCAGCAGGCATACGTCGTGTGTCCGTTGATCGACGAGAGCGAGAAGCTGGAGGTTGCCAGCGCTCAGGAGACGTTCGATCGTTTGGCAGCAGGCGATTTGAAGGGTCTGCGGCTTGGTCTGCTGCACGGCAGGCTTCCTTCGGTCGAGAAGGAGGCGGTGATGGATCGCTTCCGTCGCGGCGAACTCGATGTGCTCGTGGCAACCACGGTGATCGAGGTCGGCGTCGACGTGGCCAATGCAACCGTCATGGTGATTCTTGATGCCGACCGGTTCGGCATCGCTCAGTTGCATCAGTTGCGCGGTCGCGTCGGTCGTGGACGCCACGCCTCGACATGCTGGTTGGTGACGGGGGAGTCGCCCGGCGGGAACCCGCGCGTCGAGGCATTGGTCGCGTCCACCGACGGGTTCGAATTGGCCGAGGTCGACCTGGAACTCAGGGGTGAGGGCACGATCATGAACACCGCGCAGAAAGGCCGCAACGACTTGAAGCTCGCCTCGCTGCGACGCGACCGCGAGCTGGTGGGGCTGGCGCGCGACGCAGCCTTCGAGATCGTCGATGCCGATCCGTTGCTCGACGATCATCCCGTGTTGCTCGACGAATTGCGTCTGCTGTTCAGTACCGAAGACGAGGAATTTCTGTTCAAGTCGTGACGACTACCTGATCTCGGGTCGAATAACCGAGGCTGTGCCGCGGTATATCGTTCGCCGGTATGGCACGACCAGTTCATTTCGAGATCCACGCCGATGACCCGCAGCGAGCCATCGCGTTCTACACCGACGTCTTCGGATGGACGGTGAACCAATGGGAGGACAACCCCTACTGGCTCGTCTCCACCGGCCCGACCGACCAGCCAGGTATCGACGGAGCGATCCTGCCGCGGATGGGTGATCGGCCTGGAGACGGCGCACCCGTCGTGGGGATGGTCAACACCATGCAAGTCGACAATCTCGATGCCGCCCTGGCGAAAGCATTCGAACGCGGTGGAGGGCTCGCCCTCGACAAGATGGTCATTCCGGGCGTCGGAACAGTTGCGTACGTCCTCGACAGCGAGGCCAACGTCATCGGAATGCTGCAGCCCGAAGACTGAGGTGCGGACGTGAACGCGCTCGCCTTGCCACCACGCGTCAAGTCCGGTGACAGCGTTCCCCTCGTGAGCCCGTCGTGGTTCGCCGCAGGCGCGTTTCCTCATCGCGTCGACCGCGAACGTGCTACTCACCGTCCCCTTCGGCGTCGAGGCACGCCTCGATTCGACCACCGAATCGTTCGCCACTGTGTCGGCGCCGACGATCGGTTGACGCGGCGGTTCAGCGGAGTGTCTCGCGCCAACCCGGGGTGTCGTGAAACACTCCGCTACTCGACGCGCGGGTCCTCGAATTCGCCGTCGTCGGGCAGCACCAGATCCCAGCGGTCGAGGCAGTCTTCGCAGCGATAGGCGACATAGTCGCCGGGCAGCCATACGCCGTCTTCACGCGGGTGCGTCAGCAGGTGGCAGCGGCCACCGCAGTCCACACAGACGATCATTCTCTCGGGTTCCAATGCGATGCCGCGGCACGTTATACGGTGAGGCGGTGCCAGTAGCCGCAGTCACCGACGAGGCTGGCACAGCGCTGGCCGGGTTGCTGGCCGAGTTGGTTGCGTTCCCGACCGAGAGCAGCACGCCGAATATCGGACTCATCCGCTGGGTCGCGGATCACATCGAATCCAACGGTGGCCGGGTCAGCGTGTTGGACGGCAGCGAGGGCCGCGCCAACCTGTTGGGGTCGTTCGGTCCGCAGATGCCCGGCGGGCTGATGCTGTCCGGCCACACCGACGTCGTGCCAGCGGGATCTGGGTGGGCAACCGACCCCTACTCGATGACGAAGATCGGCGACGCGTTGTACGGCCGGGGTACCGCCGACATGAAGGGCTTCATCGCGGCGGCGATTCGGATGGCTGTGCAGTTTCGCGATGTCGAACTGACCCGCCCATTACATCTTGCGCTGTCCTTCGACGAAGAAATCGGCTGCATCGGCGTGCGCGATGCGCTGCAGTTCATCGCCGGGCGCGACGACCTGAGCCCGGAGGTGGTGGTCATCGGTGAGCCGACCATGATGCGCCCTCGCCACAGTCATATGGGCAAGCTTGCCTACGAGGTCATTTGCACCGCCCAGACGGCTCATTCCAGCCTGTCACACAGCAAGCCGAGCGCCATTGCCTCCGCGGCACGGTTGCTGCGTGCGCTCGAAGATCTGCAGCAGCACTACCGTCCGCTGGGCGAGCCAGAGGTCACGTTCAATGTCGGAACGATCGCTGGGGGAACGGCGCTCAATGTCATTGCCGATCGATGTTCGTTCAGCTTCGAGGTGCGCCACACCGTCGAGCACGATCCTGAAGCCGTGCTCGAACCGTTCATGCTGGCCGTCGACCGTGAGAGCGCCACAGTCACCGAGATCACGCGCTACCCGGCGCTGCGAACACGGTCCGACGATCCATGGCTGCGCATCATCGAGCGAATTGCCGATGCCGGACCCGCCACGACGATCAGCTTCGGCACCGAAGGTGGTCTGTTCGCCGAGGCTCTCGACGCGTCGGTGGTGATCTGTGGTCCCGGGGATATTGCTGTCGCCCATCGCCCCGACGAATACGTGACACTCGATCAACTGCTGCGCTGCGAGCGATTCCTGTGCAGCCTTGTCCAACAGATCTGTGTCGATCCCACCGCCGAGGGCTAGACCTACGAACATGGAGAACCCGAGTATGGACAACACGGTCACGTTGGCGCCCCACGACACTTCCACCGAACGATTGCTGGCCGCAGTCGAGGAGCTTGGCCCCCTGTGGCGCCAGCGAATGGCGGAGCACGACCGCACCTCGACGTTTCCGCACGAGAACCTGGCCGAAGCGAAAGATGCCGGACTTCATCGCCTGACGGTGCCGGTCGAGTACGGCGGTTTCGGCTATTGGTTGCCCGGCAACTTCAGCGGCCTGTACCGGCTGCTCGAACGCATGGCGTACTGGGACACGAACACCGCCCAGTTGTTGCAAGTGCACAATCACGCCGCAGGAATCATCGGGTTTCATTCAACGCCGGCGCAACGCGACCGCTACCTGCCGCAGATCGTCGACGGCGCATATCTGGCATCGCTCGGCTCCGAGGCACACCTCTACGAAAATGGCGCCGAGGCGTTGGCTTCAGAGCTGACCGCGGTCGACGGTGGCTACCGCCTGACCACGCGCAAGGCCTTCGCATCGGTGGCGGCCATCGCGAAGTATCTGATCGTGTGGTGCGCGGTCGAGGGCGACAGTGCGTATGCGTCGCGCATGGTGTTCGCCGTTGTACCGACCGCCGCACCCGGCGTCACCCTGCTCGACGATTGGCACATGCTCGGTATGCGTTCGACAGTGTCGTGCAGTGTTGCATTCGAGGACGTGTTCGTGCCCGCCGACGATGTCGTCGGCGAGCCCGGAGGGTGGATCAACAACGATCCCCGCACGTTCTCGTGCGGCTACGCCGCCAATCACCTCGGTACCGCGCAGGGCGCCTTTGACTTCATCGCCGGCTATGTGGCCAGTCGCGACGACCTCAGTTCATCGGAAGCCGTCAAGGTGCGCGTCGGACGGATGGACGCTCAACTGTTCGCAGCGCGCAGCGCACTGTGCTCAACAGCGGCGCGGCTCGACCGCGGCGACGATCCCGATGAGTGTGAGGCCGACGCGATCCGAACGATGCATCTTGCGAAGAACGCGGTGCTCGACATCCCGTATCAAGGGTTCGACATCGTCGGTGCCCGCGCCGCCCACGAGCGCTATCCACTCGGTCAGATGATGCGTGATGCACGCACCTTCACACTCCATTTCCGCGACGACCTCTACGTGCAACGACTGGCCGACATGGCGATGGGCAAGGGATTCTCGGCGAAGAAGGCCCGCAGTGGCTCGACGCCGTTCGATCAGGCCGCTGCAGGGGCGTGAGGTGCACGCGGACACCGAGTTACTGATCGAGGTCTGCTCGATCGACTCGATCTGGGGCAAGGAGCGGCAACTCGCCGAGTTCCTCGCCGATCGGCTCAGTACGTGGGACTGCGAGGTCGAGCTGGTCGAGTCGCGGCCAGCTCGACCGTCGGTGGGAGCACGCCTTAGGGGCACAGGGGGCGGCCAATCGCTGGTGCTCAATGGACATCTCGACATCTACGAACTCAGTGAAGACTGGACGCGAGACCCGTTCGCGGCGGCGTTGGAGAACGGCAAGGTGTACGGCGCGGGCATCGCCGATATGAAGGCGGGCACTGCCGCAGCGGCAGCCGCTGTTCGACGAATCGCTGCCAGCGATCACCGATTGCGCGGCGACGTGGTGTTCCAGGGTGTGTCGTGTCACTTCGAGGGCGGCGTCGGGACGCGGTCACTGTGCGCTGCCGGATTTGTCGGCGACGCAGCGATTGATTGTGAGCCGTCGAGCAACACCATCGGAATCGCCCACCGCGGCGCGGCGTATCTGAAGATCACCACCCGCGGTCGGCAGGCGCACACGACGTACAAGCATCTGGGCGTCAACGCGATCGAGACGATGGAGCCGATCCTGGCGGGGCTGCGCGAGTTGGAATCGACGATGCCCTACGAGCCGCACCCGCTGCTGCCCGGCGGCCCGATCCTCAACATCGGCACCATCAGCGGAGGTACGAAGCACAATCAGGTACCCGATCGGTGCACGATCACTCTTGACATCAGGTTGTTGCCCAGCCAGGACCCTCACGATGTCAAGCGCCAAGTTGAGCGGATGATCGAAGAGTTGCGCACCACTGTCGACTCGCGCATCGACGCCACCGTCGAGTTCAGCGAGCATTGGCTGTCGGGGCCGAGGCACCCGTACGAGATCGCCGCCGATGCGCCTATCGTCCAGTCACTCGATAGAGCGGTGCGCTCGGTGACGTCGGGCGAGCCGGTGTACCAGGGTGTGCCGTTCTGGTGTGATCTGGTCACGCTCGATCAGTTTGGGGTGCGCGGCGTCAACTTCGGGCCCGGTGACCCGCCGTACAACTTCCCCGACGAGTTCGTCTACGAAGCGCAGTACCTGCAGGCGGTCGATGTCTACGAGCAGCTGATACGCGAGTTCTGCCAGTGAGCGATCTCAACGTCGTACACGCGACCTCGCTGGCTTGCGTTCGTGATCGTGGTGAAGCGCGGCGAGGCGCGACGCAGGGCGAGTTGGACATCGTCGCTGATGGCGCAGTGGCCATCCGTGAGGGCTTGATCGTGGCGGTCGGAACCACCGCAGAGGTGCTCGCGAATCACGGCCACGATGTGCCGACGATTGATGCGCGCGGGCGTTGCGTGATGCCCGGGTTCGTCGAGTGCCACAGTCATCCGCTGTTCGCAGGCGATCGTCATCATGAGTACGCCGAGCGGTTGGGCGGCGCGTCGCTGGCCGAGGTCGCGGCACGGGGTGGCGGCATCTGGTCGAGCGTGGTCGCTACCCGCAATGCCGGCGACGGTGAGCTACTGGCGAGACTGGGCACGACACTTCGCAGGATCGCAGCCGGTGGAGTGACGACGCTGGAGGTGAAGTCCGGCTATGGCTTGACCGTGGCGGAGGAATTGCGCGGCATTGAGCTGCTTCGGCAGGCCCGGATGCTGACGCCGATGCAGTTGGTGATCACCTTTCTCGGTGCACACGTGGTGCCGCGAGATCTCGATGGTGACGCTGGGGAGCGGGCCAATCGGTACACCGACTTGATCGACGGTGAGATGCTGCCCGCCGTAGTGGCGCAAGGTATTGCCGAGTTCCAGGATGTCACGGTCGAGCAGGGCTACTTCACTCCTGCTCAGGCGCTGCGGTTGATGCACCGCAGCCGCGAGGTCGGGTTGCCGGTTCGGGTGCACGCCGACGCCTGGGCGCCGTCGCGGGGTTGGGCCGCCGCCGTCGAGGGCGGTGCCGTCTCGGCCGAACATCTCACGTACACGCCGGTCGACGAGATTCGTGAGGTAGGACGTACCGACACTGTCGCCGTGGTCCTGCCGATGGCCGAACTCGTCTACATGACCAGCGAGCGTGCGAATGCGCGGTTGTTCATCGACAACGAGGTACCCGTGGCCGTTGCCACCGACTTCTGCTCCTCGATCCATGCGACGTCGCTGCTCAACACCGTGGCGATAGCGGCACCTTGGTTCCGCATGACCCCGGGCGAGGTGATCGTCGGAGCGACGCTCAATGCTGCGTACAGCCTCGGTCGGCAGTCGTCCTGCGGCTCGTTCGACGTCGGCAAGCGCGGTGATCTGATCATTCTCGACTGCCCACATCCCGATGAGCTGTGCCTGGCTGTTGGCGCGCCATTGCTCGACCAGGTGGTCATCGGTGGCAACGTCGCGATCGGAACGGTGCCGTGATTCGGGTCGTGTCCGGGGAGTTCGGTGGCCGCAAGCTGGTGGTACCTGCCGGGGCGGGCCCCCCGCCGCCCCCCCACAAGGGGCGCCAGGCGGTGTTGAACTCCCACGGCAACGCCGGTCTGTTAGATGGGGCGGCCGGGGCCCACCTGG
>JANPBZ010000263.1:0-38828 GCA_031430695.1 Ilumatobacteraceae bacterium | reverse complement strand
GGCGGTGGGCGTGCCCGAACCGGTGCGGGGTTTGGCGACGAGTGTGGTTTGCGACATGACGGGGCCTCGAAACGATCTTCTTGCGGGTGTTCAGCGATCTAGAACGGTTGGCAAGCCTAGCGCCGAGGGTTCTCGTGACCAACGGCCTACCGGAACTGGGGTTCAGCCCTGGTTCTCGCCGCCGAAGATCTCGCTGACGCTGGTGTCGTCGAACACCGCGTTGAGAGCGGCGCCGATCAGCGGGGCGATCGACAGCACCTCGATCTTGTCGATCTGCTTCTCGGGTGGCAGCGGCAAGGTGTTGGTGAGCACCACCCGGCTGATCGGGGCATTCTTCAACCTGTCGATCGCCGGCCCACTGAGCACACCGTGGGTGGCCATGGCCCACACCTCGGTGGCGCCACGCTGCAACAAGATGTCGGCGGCGGTGGTGATGGTGCCGCCGCTGTCGATCATGTCGTCGGTGAGGATGCACAAACGCCCCTCGACGTCACCGATCACTTCTTTGGCCTCGGCCTGGTTGACACTGCCTTTCGGACGACGCTTGTAGATGAACGCCAGGTCGGCCCCGAGGTCGCCGAGGTGCTCGGCCATTCGTGCCGCGACCTTGATGCGCCCGGCGTCGGGCGAGACGATCACCGGCTCGTGCGCATGCTGGCGGATGTAGTGCTCGAGCACGGGGGTTGCGGTGAGGTGGTCGACAGGACCCTCGAAGAAGCCCTGGATCTGGCCGCTGTGCAGGTCAATCGAGACCATCCGCTTGGCGCCCGCTGCCTTGAACAGATCGGCGACGAGTCGAGCCGTGATCGGCTCGCGACCCTCTGCCTTGTGATCTTGGCGGGCGTATCCGAAGAATGGGCACACCGCGGTGATCCGCTTGGCGGAGGCGCGGTAGGCGGTGTCGATCATGATCAGCTGCTCCATGATCGAGTCGTTGATGCTGTGATCGTCGATGCCGCAGTGGGTCTGCATGATGAAGACGTCGCTGCCCCGGATGCTCTCGGTGAATCTCGGGCGGATCTCGCCGTTGGCAAACTGCACCAGGTTGGGATCGCCGAGTTCGACACCGATGTTCTTCGCCACCTCTTCAGCGAGCGCCGGGTGGGTGCGCCCGGAGAAGAGCGACATGCGCTTGGTGGTGAATTTTTCCATTGTGAGGCTCCGCGGTGCTTAGTCGGCAGGTGCAGTGTAGAACGCGCCCGTGGACGCCGAAGAAGGCACAGACGTTCCAGGAGCCAAATGGGCGTATGGGCCCACGTGGGCGTCGTCGCCGATCTCGCTGTCGCGGCCCACAGTGTTCTCGACAATCGCCCGCGATCCGACGACGCAATCGATCAGCCGGGTGTCGGGGCCGATCTCGCTGCCGTCGCCGATCACGGTGTTGCCCTGCAAGATGGTGCCGGGGTACAGCGTCACGTCTCGGCCCAGCTGCACCGTGACATCGATGAACGTCTGGCGTGGATCGAGCATGGTCACGCCGTTCAACAACCAGTTGCGGTTGGTGCGGTGGCGGAGCTCGCGTTCGGCGAGCGCCAACTGCCAGCGGTCGTTGACGCCGCGGGTCTCGGGCTCGGGGGCCTGCACAGTGCCGATCTGGTGGCCCATTCCGGCCAAGACCTCGACGACATCGGTGAGGTAGTACTCGCCCTGTGTGTTGTCGGGGCTGAGCCTGCGCAGCGCAGGACCCAGCAGGTCGCGTCGGAACGCACACATGCTGGTCCACACTTCGCGAATCGCGAGCGTCTCCAGGCTGGCGTCGCGCTGCTCGACGACCTGCAACAGGCGCCCGTCGCCGAGCTTTGATGGAGCGCGCAGCACCCGTCCGTACCCTGTCGGATCCTCGAGCACCGACGTGATCGCCGTTGCCGCATTGCCGCTGGTGAGATGCGTAGCAACCAGCTGGCGCAGCGTGTCGGCGCGTAGCAGCGGGGTGTCGCCCGGCAACACGATGATGGTGGAGTCGTCGTCGAGGTCGTCGCCCGGTATGGCAGTCATTCCCACCATGGCCGCATCGCCGGTGCCGCGCTGCACGGTTTGCTCGACGAATGTGACGTGCGCCCAGCCGGGGGCTTGTTCCTGTACTTTCTTGGTAACCCGTTCCGCTCCGTGACCGACGACCACGATGGTGCGATCGACGTCGACCTCGGCGAGAGCGTGGATGACGTGCATCACCATCGGGCGGCCACAGATCTGATGCAGCGGTTTCGGGCGAGCGGATCGCATTCGCGAGCCCTCGCCCGCCGCCAGCACGATCGCTGAAACTGTCATGAGAACGTTCTAGCGCGTTGCGACGGCGATGTGGTGTAGGGGCAATGGTTTAGGGCAATGGTTTAGGGGCAGTGGTGTAGGGCAGTGGTTTAGGGGCAGTGGTGTAGGGGTGTAGGCCGGGCTTGCTGTGTTCCGGGGAGAGGATTCGAACCCCTATAGACGGCACCAAAAACCGATGTCCTACCATTGAACGACCCCGGAAGGTCGTGGCCAGAGGCTAGCGGCGCGGCACAGTTGCTACCACGGAGTTGCTGGTGTTACTGACTCACGTCCGACTGCCAATGTCGACGGCTCGCTCGAACGTGCGGGTGTAGCCGAACAGCTTCATCGCCCGCGGTGTGATTCGTGGAGCGATGTGGGCCAAGACGACGAGCGGGCGAATGGGTGGCGTGATGACCAGCACCTCGCCGCGGTTCTTGTGGATGCACTTGATCACAACCTCGGCCACCTTCTCAGGAGTCGAGCGGCCAGAGATCTTCGGCGCCCGGGCGCCTTCATTCTCCCAGCGGGCATACATGCCGGTCTCGGAGACGAAACCCGGATACACCACGAAGAATCCGACGGGGTTCTTGTGGTATTCGCACCGGAGCGAATTGGTGAGCCCGACCATGCTGTGCTTGCTGGTGGCATACGCAACCGCGTACGGCACGCCTACCTTTCCTGCTCCAGACGCGATGTTCACGATGTGACCGCGCTGGCGATCGAGCATGCCGGGAAGCACGGCTCTCGTCAACAGCATCGCCGCGACGAGGTTCACGTCGAGTGTGCGCACCAGGTCTCGACGGTCTCGATGCCGGCGTTGTTGATCAGGATGCCGATTGGACCGAGTTCGGCCTGCGTACGGTCGATCAACGTGGCGCGGTCTTCGGCATTGGTCACGTCTCATCGCGTCGCGATGGCTTTGACACCGAGTGACGCCATCTCCTTGCGCACCACCTCGAGTTCTTCCTCGGACCGAGCGGCGAGTGACAGGTTCACCCCTTCTCGAACCAGCGCCCGAGCGATGTGTACGCCAATGCCCCTCGACGCTCCGGTCACGACAGCCGTGGTACCCCGCATGTCCTTCATCGTTGCCCCTCAGAACGCGGCCCGCGTGGTCTCGAACAGTAGCCGCGTGAAATGCGCTGCCGTTCAGGAGCGCGGTCGGCGGAGCATTGTCGTCGCGGTTCCGTTGACGCCCAACGGCACGAAGCCGAGCCGCAGATACAGCCGCCGGGCGCTTTCGTTGTCGTCGTCGACGCTCAGGCTCAGAGCCGGGTTGCGGTCCGCAAGTTCTTCGATCAGCCGTGAACCGACGCCGCGACCGCGCCACGCGGCGACGATCGCCGTGCCCAGTTCGGGGATGTCTTCGGCAACGAACCCGTAGCCCGGATCCGCTGCTGTTGTCGTTCGGCACCATGCTGCGCCAATTCGCGCCCCGGCTTCGTCCACCGCTATTTGGGCGTCATCGCGTTCGCGTCCGAACCCCTCGAGATAGTGGGCGATGTCGTGCTCGAGGAGGATCGAGCGTGGCAGTGGTGCGTCGCCATCGGGCACGTGGATCGAGTCGTACAACATGTCCCACAGGAACGGCACATCGTCTAGCTGCCAGCGCCGAGTGGTGAAGGTCGTCGGCACGCGCTGAACACTAAGTGAGACGGGAGACCCGAGATTCGACACATGGGGTGAGGGCATGCTGCGGCCGTTCCGATTCGCGGTGCAGGGACAGAATCTCGGCGACCACGACCGATTGGTTGCCGAGGCCCGCCAGTCGAAGACCTCGGCTACGACGAACTGTTCTCGTTCGACCACCTCGGCTCCGTTGATCCGTTCATCCCATTGACGGTGGCGGCGGAGGCGACCACGCGGCTACGGATCGGCCCCTTGGTGCTCAACAACGAGTTCCACCAGCCGGCGTTGCTGGCCCGGACTGCCGCCACCGTCGACAGACTGAGCGGCGGTCGTCTGGTGCTCGGTTTCGGCACCGGGTACATGCAATCCGAGCACGACGCGATCGGCATGCCGCTGCTGCCACCGGGGCCTCGGGTCACACGGTTCGAGGAATCGGTGGTGGTCCTGCGGGTGCTGCTCGATACCGGCGCCGCAACGTCTGATGGCGCGTATCACCAGATCGACGTCGACGACCTTGGCATCCGGCCGGTTCAGGAGCACGTGCCCTTTCTGATCGGCGGACACGGGAAACGGGTCGTGAGCATTGCCGCTCGACACGCCGACATCTTCCAGTTCACCGGCCTGACACACGGCGAGGGCGGCAAGCTGACGCCCGGAGGTTTCGCCATTGACGCCGTCCGCGAGCGTTCGAAGTGGTTGGAAGAGGCGGCTGGAGGTCGGCACGCTGCCATCGAGCGGTCGGTCCTTGTGCAACTTGTGCACGTCGGCAGCGGTGCGGACGAGCGTGTTGAATCCACCGCGCACCGCTTCGGCGTCGGACGGGAGCTGATCGATGAAACCCCATTCCTGCTGATCGGGTCGATCGAACACATCGTCGACAAGCTCGAACGGCTGCGTTGCGACGTCGGTATCAGCCATGTCGTGGTCCGAGATGCCGAAGGTTTCGCGCCGGTGGTCGATGCTCTTGCTGGACGCTGAGTGGGCGTTGGTCTGACGCATGAGTGGTGCTCGATTCGTCGCTCGATGGGACGTCGTCGATGTCGTCGGCGCGGTGGTGGTTGTCGACGTCATCCGGGCATTCACCGCGGCGCGTACGCCTTCGCCGCCGGCGCCAGCCACATCCTTCTGGTCGACTCCGTGGCCGAGGCGCTGTCGTTGAAAGACGCCAACCCCCACATGTTGGTGATGGGGGAGGACCGTGGTCGTCGGCCGGATGGATTCGACTTCTCCAACTCGCCGGTCGAGCTCGCAGCCGCCGAGTTGGCCGGTCGTGTACTTGTGCAGCTGACGTCGGCCGGTACGAGGGGTGTGGTTGCCGCTCGGGCGGCGACACGACTGTGGTGCGCCAGCCTGGTCTGCGCTTCGGCCACAGCCGCTGCGGTCCGAGCAAGCGGCCTCGGCGATCCGACATATGTGGTCAGTGGGATCTTCGAGGACAATCCCGACATGAACGGAGCCGACGATCTCGCCACAGCCCAGCTGATCGATCGCGCTCGTCTGGGCGACGACCTCGACGTTGACAGCTCCAGCCAGTTCGTCGCAGGTTCGGAGGAGGCGATGCGAACGTTGACCCTTGGTCACGGACACGTCGACCCCGATGACATCGCCTATGCCACCCGCGTTGATGCCTTCTTCGCCATGGAAGTTCGCCGCATCGGTGACCGACTTCGCCTCGACAAGATGTATCGCTGAGCACTGCTGGCCGGCGCTCATCCGGCACGAGCCGAGGGTGGGCCGGTGGTCATGATCGAACCATCGGGGAAGGTGATGGTCAGGTTGCGGCGTGCGTCGAGGGCCAGGTTCCAGCCGCCCTCGTGAGCGAGATGGTGGTGTTTGTGGCACACGGGCAACAGGTTGTCGATGTCGGTTCTCCCGCGATTTCGAAACCATGTGAGGTGGTGGATCTGGCAGTTGTCGAAGGCCACGCGACAGCCAGGCGAGGCGCAACATCGATACATCGCCCTCAATGCCCTGCGTTGTTCGCGGTTTGCCACTCGAGAGTCGCGTCCGAGATAGAGCGATACGCCGTCGGCGCCGACGATGATCGGCGTGACGTCGGCCAGGCATGCCCATCGGCGAAGTGTTTCGACCGGGAGGTCGATCGGCAGGCCGCAATCGATGACCGACTTCGGATGTTCGCCACTGAGCAGTGTGTCGACGTCGATGAGTACCGACATGTCGATGCGACCTGACGAGGCGGCGCCCCGCCCTCTGGTCAATGCATCGAGTGCGAGCGCGCGTAGGTGGTGCTGTTTCAGCAACGGATCGGTCGGGCAGGTATCGGGTTGGCGGTCGTGGAAGAGCGCTTCGACGGTGTTGCGCAGACGGCCCGCGAGCATGGCCCCGGTTTCCGGGTCGAACTCGCCGCGCAGACACCACATGCCCGTGTCGCGATCGACCCAGGTACGCAGGCTGGTGTTGCGGCGTTGTTGTTGCAGCCCGTCAACGCCTTCGTCGGTGTGGATGCGACGAACCTCGGCACGCACGGTGCGGGCGAACTCGTCTCGGGGCATCTGCGACGCGGCCAGCGCTAACAGGTCGCCCCGTGCAGCGAGTCGATCCCGCTGATCAGGTGTGAGTTGGCGCATGGCCCGAGTGACCGCATCGACATGGGCCCCCGAGGCGGCTCCCTGCTGCAGCACTTCGGCCATCTGTGGGATTGCTGCGGTGGTCTGGGCGCGGTCGAAACCTTTCGAGGCTTCGGCGAGCGATACCCGTCCTGCCTCGGCAGCGACGTTTTCTGGAAACATCGAGGGCGACGCTGCGCCGAGTTCCGTCAGTCGTCTTGCGGCCGCGATTTCGATCGAGTCGAGCCAGCCGCGCACCCGGCCTACATTGGTCAACACCCCAGCAACGGCATGCTGGTCAGCAGCGGCCAGATCGACAGCGGTGATCGTTTCGACCAGCTCAACCACTGACACCACTCACCCCTCTCCAACCGTAGAAAGCACTCGATTCGGGCGGGGAAGTCGCTACCGAGAACACTACAGAAGGGGTGTCACGCGGTTCCGCGGTGGGGCAGTGTCACGCCGCAAGCCGTCGGTCGGTACGGTGTGCGATCGAATCGAAAGTGAGTGGCTGACGTATGACAACGGGGGAAGACGGCTCCACCGCAGGAGGACACCCGCGCGGCAAGGTTGTGCGTCCGCCCGCAAGCCTCAGGGCCTTCTCCGTCGCCGCGACCGCCACCATCGCCGTCGGCTTGATCCTGACCGCAACGACGGTCGGCCTCGCGTTCGCCTACGCCTCTCGAATCTCTGTGATCCACGACATTGCCGATCAGCAGGCAACACCGTCCCAGATACGCAATGCCGATCGTTACGTCACGTGGCTCTACTACGCAACGCTGGCGATGTCGGTGGCGTGGATCGTGGCAGCGTTGATGACGAGCAAGAGGACCATGCGAATGCTCGGAATCGAAGGTGGCGACGCCCGGGATCAGCGACGTCGATACGGCGAGGTGCTGCAGGGCCAACCCGACTGGAAGCTGTACGGCTGGTGGCAGAAATCGATCCAGGTCTACTTCCCGGTCACAGTGCTACTTCGGCTCGTGATTCCCACGACGAACACCGGCACCCTTGCGTATGTGGAGAGTGTCAGCCGGCGCGGCATGATTCTCAACATCATTGACGTGGTGCTGCTGGTGGCAATTACGGTGCTCGGCTGGCGAGCAAAGGTGGCCGTCGAGTCGACCGCCGCGTGAGTGCCGACAACTATCCGATCATGCCGACTGTGGCGTACACGACCACGAGGCCGAGGACGACCAGGAACGCGGTCCGGGCCTTTCGACCGAGTCGCCAACCGTCAGTCTGGGCCGCGATCGTGTACCGCGTTGCGGTGACGATCGTGCCGTAGAGGGCGAGCATCGCCAAGAACCCTGCGGCGGCGCGCAGCGAATACCCGAACGAACCAACCAGTTCTGTGGCAACGAACACCACTGGACCGGCCGCGGCGACCACGCAGATCACGCGCACGAATCGTCGCCATTCGACCCGAGTGAGCGCGAGGCCTCCGCCCACGACCGTCGGCAGCATGATGGCTCCGGCGCCGACGAACAGCGGGAGCAACCCGATCGCGCCGATCGCCCGAGCGACCGTCAGCGTCCAGCGCCGCCTCGTTCGCCGACGCGCAACGGCAGCGATGGATTGGGTGAATCCGAAAATGCTGAAGCCGACCACGATGAAAATGGTGCCGCTCCATGTGAACTCCGGGTCCTCGGCGATCAGCCTCATCCAGGCACGGGCGATGACGCCAAGGGCGAATCCGCCGAACAATCCGGCAGCAAGAATCGGTACCGTTCGCCAACGCACGCGCTCGGCTGCGGTGGTCATCGGTATGGCCAGGTCTGTCATCGGCTGCTCCGTTCCATGTCGGATCGTTCTGACTCGTACTGACGCAGAGCAACTCGAAAAAGGTGACACGACCACGAACCGAATCCGGCGAGACTGGGACCTTGGACCGACTCCCCGAGATGATGCACTCGCCACGACTCACGCTGCGGCGCTGGACCGTGGCCGATGTTCCGCAGCTCGCCGCGGCGGTTACGGCCAGCATCGAGCACCTTCGACCGTGGATGCCGTGGATCGCCTCTGAGCCCCTCAGCGATTCAGGTCGCGTCGCGCTGATCGAGCAGTCGGAGGCCGAGTGGGAGCGAGGCGGCGACGTGGTGGTAGGTGTCTTCCTGGGCAACACTCTCATCGGTTCGTCCGGGCTGCATCGCCGGCGCGGGCCAGGCGTTCTGGAGGTCGGCTATTGGGTGCACGTCGATCACGTGCGGAAGGGCTACGCAACGGAGGTCGCGTCGACATTGACTACCGCAGCATTCACTGTGGCGGGGATCGATCGTGTCGAGATCCATCACGACAAGGCCAACGTTGCCAGCGGCGGCGTGCCGCGCAGCTTGGGTTTCGCGCTCGTCGGCGAGACGCCCGACGCGGTGACATCACCGGGGGAGGTCGGAATCGACTGCGCGTGGATGATCGAGCGGCAGGACTGGCTTGCGAGGCCGTCGCTCGTCTAGTTCTAGTTGGGCAGCAACTGCAAGATGTCGAGCTTCAAGTACACGCCGCCCGATGGCGTGATGCTCCCGGTGCCCTGCATCGGTTCCCACTTGAGGTTGAGGTTGCCCTCCGCTGTCACGCTGACGCCGCGCAGCGGTCGAAGCCCGAACGTGACGTGGTTCTCGTCGCCGATCTGCAGACCGGCGGTCTTCGACCAATCGATGGTCGCCTTCGTGCTCCAGTCGACGAACCAGTTCGGCCAGGACTGCACCTCGCGATGCAGTACTTCGATGCCGCCCGTCCCGAACAGCTTCCCAACCGGGTTGAGGAACCTGAACTGCGTGTTTGGTGTCGAGTGAACCGAGAACTTGCTGAGGTCAAGACTAAGTTGCTGCAACGTGGTTTCCTGCCAGTCGATCCGTAGCGACCATGGCACGGTGAGGTCGAGCGGTCTCATTCGCAACGTCGTCGGAACGCCCGGAGTGCTCGACGAGGACGGCGCCGAACCTCCCTCGAGGACGGCCCACGTGGCGTCACCGACGATTCCGTCTTGAGGCAGGCCGTTCTGGCCTTGCAGGTAGATCACCGATGCTTCGGTGATCGGCCCGAACAGGCCATCGACCCGGCTCAGTTGAATGCCGGCATCGCGCAGAGAGACTTCGAGCAGTTCCTGCAGGTGGCGAACAGCACTGTCGTCGGTGCTGTCGCGGCGGAGTTCTGGATTGGACATGGTCTCTCCTCCCTCAGGCGTACGCCGTGTCGGTGCCGTCGTCGTCGTAGGTGATGCCCGGGTCGACGCCGTCAACGGTGCCGGGGATCTCGGCCGACTCGCTGAGATACGCCACCCACTCCTGGTCTAGATCCAGTGATCCGTATGGTGTCAGCTCGACTTCGAGCTGCGCATTGAGCTCTATCTCGTCAGCCATCGTTCCTCCTTGGCTCACCGGCCACGGTACGGACTTCATCGCCGCTCGGCCAGTGGACGCGGGCGGGCAATCGGGACGGCGCCGCGGCCTCTTCGGGCAATCACGCGTTGGGTCCGACGTCGCGGGCCGGTAGCGTCTCACGAGCTATGGGTTCGCTGATCAAGAAACGCCGCAAGAGAATGCGCAAGAAGAAGCACAAGAAGATGCTTCGTCGTACCCGTCACCAGCGCCAAGCCGGTAAGTGACCCCCCCCGACACGTCGAACGGCCGCCGGCAGCCCGCCGGCGGCCGTTCGCGCGTCTAGGGACAAGTGGTCGTGCGAACCACGACGGCATCGGGTAGTGCCGCGTCGAGATCGTGATGGCCGCGAAGGAACCACGTCGCGCCGCTTCCGGCCAACGTCGGGGCGCTCTTGGCAGCTTCGCGGATTCGATCCCGCCAACGGGCCAAGGCCGTAAAGGCGGAAACCGCGGCAGGCTCGAGGTCGTTGGCCCCATCGCTGCGGGGCCCACCGAGGTCGTCCCACATTCGATAGACGAACGGTGAACTCAGCGAAAGCGGAGGAATGACGAGGGTGATGTCGATCGACTCGAACGGCAAGGGCTCGACCAACTCACCGATGCCACGAACGCGGGCCCGGCCACCGACGAGGCAGAACGCGACATCGGCGCCGAGCGAGGCGGCGCCCTGTACGTCTCGGTATCCCGCCCACCTCAGAACGGCCGCTGCATCGGCGGATCCGCCACCGAGCCCTCCACCGTGGGGAAGCACCTTGTGGATATGGACCGCTGCCGTGCGACCGGCGTGACGCAGCGCCCTGGACACGAGGTTCGACTCGTCGAGCGGCATTCCGACCGCGTATGGCCCATCGGCCGTCAGCCCGGTCGACGATGGATCGATCGTCAGCGTGTCGTGCCAATCGAGGGTGACCATCTCTGCGTCGATCAGGTGATACCCGTCCTCGCGGACCCCGGTGATGCGCAGGCTCAAGGTGAGCTTGGCCGGGGCCCTGAAAATCACCGCGTTCATGTAGCCGCCAGCCATGCGCTGGTCAACGCGCCCCACTCGGTGACGTCGAGCTCTTCTGGTCGCCGCCGCGCATCGATACCGGCCGCGTCGAACACGTCGGTCGCGACGATCGCGGCCAATGACCGACGCAACATCTTGCGTCGTTGACCGAACGCTGTACGGACCAACTGAAACATCGGTTCCGGAGTGACGTCGACGGCGGGAGCCGCACTGCGACGGATGTCGGCAAGTGCTGATTCAACCTTCGGCCGAGGCAGGAACACGCTGGCCGGCACGGTGCCGGCGATACGCGCCGTCGCCCAGTACGCCACCTTGACGCTGACTGCGCCGTAGGCCTCCGTGCCAGCCGACGCGCACAGCCGTTCGGCGACCTCGCGTTGCACCATCACCAGCATTCGCTCGACCGCCGGCACGAAATCGAGCAGGTCGCACACCAGCGGCGTCGCCAGGTTGTAGGGAAGATTGGCAACCAGTACCCATCGGGGTGCAGCGGCCAACGTCGACTCCCAATCCAGTCGCAACGCGTCAGCCTCGACGACCGTGACGTTGGGAAGGTCGGCGACGACACTGCGCAGCACGCCTGTCACTCCATGGTCGACCTCGATTGCGGTGATGGATGCTCCGGTTTCGGCCAGTGCCATGGTCAGCGAGCCGAGCCCAGCCCCGATCTCGACGACATGATCGTCGGGTCCGATCTCAGCCAGACGAGCGATCTTGCGAACGGTGTTTGCGTCGACGACGAAGTTCTGTCCGAGGTCGCGACGTGGCGCAAGGCCGTGTTCGCTGAGCAGTGCCCCGATGTCGTGGCGTGAATGCACGCCTACCAGCTGATGCGCACCGGCACGGGCGCGTCGGCGAGATCGCTGATCATTGTGAACATATCGGTGTGCAACACGATGTCGACGCCTGCCGGTAGCGGGGTGCTGATGCTGTTGACGCATGTCGTGACTTGGCCGTTGTCGGTATTGGTCACCGTCAGCGTCACCCCCCATGGCGCCAACGCGGTCGAACACGGCCGCCTCGTGGCGTCGGCATACCGGCGGAAGCTGGCTTTACCTTTGGCCTCGGTGGCGGTCGGCCCAGGTGGAATGATGATGTCGACGACGGCGGGATCGGCGCCCGATGCCGGTCCGTTGAGAAAGATCGGCGGGTTCGGCGTGTACGCGGACGTTGTCGGCGCCTCGTTGGCGCCCACCTGGGGTACCCCGGCAGCGCCCAGCGAAGGCGCAGCTGAATCGGGGTCGTTTCGGTTGATCATCCACAATGCCGGGAGCGCTGCCACTGTGAAGATGGAGGCAAGTGCGAGGCGACGGCGGTCGAAGGGGTTCATTGTGGGGTTTCCCGTACGTGGGACGGGGAAAAGGCTACGGACGAATACCCGGGAACGCAAGGCATGCGTTGGCCACGGTAGCGGCGCGAACCTCGTCAAGTGGCGCACCACGAATCATGGCGAGTGCCTGGACCACGTGCGTGACGAACGCCGGCTGGTTCGGCTTGCCGCGGTGGGGCACCGGCGCCAGGTACGGACTATCGGTTTCGGCCAGCATCTGTTCGAGTGGGCACAATCGGGCCGCGTCGTGCAGGTCGGTCGCTGTCTTGAAGGTGACGATCCCGCTGAACGACAGGTAGGCACCTCGGTCGAGGCACCGCCGGGCCTCGCCCGGCCCGCCAGTGAAGCAGTGGAAGACGGTCCGCGCCGGCGTCCCTTCGGCGTCGAGTATGTCGAACGTCTCGTCCCACGCATCGCGGGTGTGGATGACGAGTGGCAACGATCGTTCGTGGGCCAGCTGGATCTGCGCGGCGAACGCCACGCGTTGTTCGGGTCGTGGCGAATGGTCGTAATAGAAGTCGAGCCCGCATTCGCCGATGGCAACGATCCCGGGATCGTCGACGTAGGGCAGGATCGTGTCGACACCATGCTTGGCCTCGTGTGGATGCAGCCCGGCCGTCGCGTAGATGTCGGTGTGCGTGGCCGCCACTGCGATCGCCTGCTGCGTCGTCGCGGCATCGCAGCCCACATTGATCATCGTGGTCACTCCGGCAGCGCGCGCCGCCGCGATCACGTCGTCGATGGGCACACCACGCGTGTCGTAGAGATGGCAGTGGCTGTCGGTGTACGTCACGAGAGTGCTACACCGCCCGGCGCGGGAACAGCGACTCACCTTTGGTCACGGTGAGACCACCAGGGTACCCGCCCCATTCGGCCGCGGCAGGTAGGCGCTGGTCGTCTACCCGACCGCTGAGGCCGAGCCGCTCCCAAACCGACTGGCACGTTTCGGGCACTGCGGGCGAAGCGAGCACGGCGACGATGCGCAACGCCTCGAGGGCGTCACCCATCACGGCGTCGACCTCCGGACCGGGCTCGGCCTTCCACGGCTCGTTGGCCTCGAGATGTGAGTTTGTGGCGCGAATCAGGCTCCACGTCGCGTCGAGCGCTCGGCTGGGTGCAGACTCCGCCCATGCCGCGGCAGTCCCCGCATACGCAGTCGCTGCTGCAGCGGCAAGTGGCGAGTCGGTTCGCGGCGCCGGGCCGATCCCAGCGCACTTCTTGCCGACGACGGTCGCGACGCGGGCGAGCAGGTTGCCAAGGTTGTTGGCCAGATCGGAGTTGTACCGAGCGATCAAACCCTCGTAAGTGAAGTCACCATCGTTTCCGTATGCGGTCTCGGCGAGGATGTAGTAGCGGAAACCGTCGAGACCGACGTCGGCGACGAGGTCGAGCGGGTTGACCACATTGCCGGTGGTCTTGCTCATCTTCTCGCCACCGGCCAGCAGCCAACCGCCGACCGCCCACCCTGCCGGTGGTTCGATGCCGGCACTGATCAGCATTGCCGGCCAGTACACGCAGTGATGGCGGATGATGTCCTTGCCGATCAGATGGTGCGCCGGCCACCACTCGTCGAACCGTTCGGCGTCGGTTCCATAGCCGACCGCCGTGAGGTAGTTGGCCAGAGCGTCGAACCACACGTAGGCGACGTGCTTGTCGTCCCATGGCAGCGGGATGCCCCACTTGAGGCTGGTGCGACTGACCGAGAAGTCACGTAGGCCACCACGGATGAGACCGAGTGCCTCGTTACCGCGGAACTCGGGCACGATCGCCCCGGGATGCGCCGCGTACCAGTCGAGAAGCCTGTCCTGAAACCGACTCAACCGGAAGAAGTAGTTCTCCTCCTCGACGTTCTCGACCGGTCGCTTGTGGATGCGGCACAGGTCGCCGGGATCGAGCTCGTCGTCGGTGTAGTACTCCTCGCAGGCGATGCAGTACTTGCCCTTGTAGAGGTCGAGCTCGATGTCGCCGGCGTCGTAACAACGCTGCAACAGCTCGGCGACGCCGATCTTGTGGCGCTGCTCGGTGGTGCGGATGAAGTCGTCGTTGGAGATGTTCAATTGCTGCCACGCCTGCTGATACAGCGGGGCGATCGAGTCCGTGAACTCCTGCGGTGACAAGCCGGCGGCCTCGGCCGCCTGTTGCACTTTCTGGCCGTGCTCGTCGGTGCCGGTCAGGAAGTGGACGTTGTCGCCGAGCAGCCGGTGCCAACGGGCAATGGCGTCGCCGACGATGGTGGTGTACGCGTGGCCGAGGTGCGGCTTGGCGGTGACGTAGTAGATAGGGGTGGTGAGGAAGTAGTTGCTCACGACTGGATCCTTTCGAAGAATGGCGAACAGCGGCTGGGTTAGAAGCCGGTGCGCATTCGTCGGGTTCGAGTCGGTGTTCTCACGTCGCCAAGGATACGCCGACTGGCGGCAGTCGGGGCAAGCGACTTCCGCGCGTCAGCGCCGGAGGCCGAAGACCCGGCCGCGCGCATATCGGCTGGCATAGCGGGTACCGGCTGCGAATCCCGCTGCCGCAACCCCGACAGTGCCGAGGGCCTGTGTTGTACGACGAACGACGGCTTTCGTGCGCTTGCTGAACACGACGATGGGCCAGCCGTTGTGACGGGCTATGCGATCGAGCTTGGCGTCGGGGTTGACGGCGACGGGGTGGCCGACGGCCTCGAGCATCGGCAGATCGCTGGCCGAATCGCTGTAGGCGTAGCACTGGCCGAGATCGAGGTTCTCCCACCTGGCCAGATCGGTGATCGCCTCGACCTTGCCGGGTCCGTAGCAGAACGGCCCTGCCAGCTCGCCGGTGTACACGCCGTCGGCGATCTGGCTGACCGTGCCGATTCCTGCGGTCATGCCCAGTGCCTTGGCCAGTGGTTCGACGAGCTCGACAGGCGACGCCGAGACGATGTACGTCGCTCGACCGGCGTGGCGGTGTCGATCGACGAGCGCCTGGGCCTCGGGCCGCACCTTGGCGAGCAGTTTGGGGACGATCTCGGCATTGAGTGCGACGAGGTCATCGACGCGAATGCCCTTGACCGCGCCGAGAATGCGATCGCGAACGCCGGTGGATGTGTCGTCGCTGGCGCCGGTGAATCGGAATGCGACAGCGCCCATGGCGTCCTTGCCGAACTGGCCAGGTGGCACCAGTCCGGCGCGCCACGCAGCGACGCCCAGGACGAACGCGCTCGAACCGCTGATGAGGGTGCGGTCGAGATCGAAAAAGGCTGCGCTCGGCCCGGTCGAGACGTACTGGGTGACGCCGGACTGGGTGATTCCGGTGGCCGGCGTGTCTCCGGTGGGCGTGACTTCCGAGAGCGGGACATCAGACATCGTG
Organism: Ilumatobacteraceae bacterium; assembly: GCA_031430695.1. Lineage (GTDB taxonomy): Bacteria > Actinomycetota > Acidimicrobiia > Acidimicrobiales > Ilumatobacteraceae > JAENVT01. Next base: position 23,334 of record JANPBZ010000263.1, on the reverse strand, counting down.
ACGCACCGCCAAGGCAAGGTCGTAGACGCGTCGCTTGGGCACCTCGAGTTGGCCGACCACGGTTGCAACAGCATCCTTCCGGCTGTGGCCGGCTAGGGCCACGTGCAGCGCCGTTCGGATCTCGTCGTCGCTGACCTCGCCACGCGACGGGGCACCCTGCAACACGACCACATACTCGCCGCGTGGCGGCGTCGCGCGGAGATGTGTCATCGCATCGTCGAGCGTGCCGCGCCAGACGGATTCGTAGATCTTGGTCAGCTCACGGGCTACAGCCACCAGCCGCTGACCTCCGCACGCCGCGGCGAGGTCGTTGGCCGTGCGCTCGACGCGGTGAGGTGCCTCATAGATCACCGACGTGCGTTGCTCCTGGGCAATTGAAGCGAGTCGGCTGGCGCGCTCGCGTCCGGATCGCGGCAAGAACCCCTCGAAGACGAAGCGGGTCGTATCGAAACCGCTGATGACCAGAGCCATCACGAACGCCGCGGGTCCGGGCACCGCAGACACCGTGTGGCCGCCGTCGAGTACGACGCGCACGAGGCGCGATCCTGGATCGGAGATTCCCGGAGTACCGGCATCGGTCACCAGTGTGACGGTCTCACCGGCGTCGAGCAACACCAGCACATCGCGACTTCGTTCGGCCTCGGTGTGCTCGTTGCACACGGCCAGCCGTACGCCGCTGATGCCAGCGTGCGACAGCAGCTTTCCGGAGTGGCGTGTGTCCTCGCACAGGATCAGCGACGAGCCTTGCAGGGTCTCGATCGCGCGAGGTGATAGATCACCCAGGTTGCCGATCGGTGTGGCCACGAGCACGAGCGTTCCGGTCACTCGCGCACCTCCACGACATCGCCGACCCGCAGCCCCCAGCGCCCGAAGGCCCCCTCCTGTGCCTCGATCACCATGTTCGCCCGCCACACCGGTGCACCGATGCGATGACGGTGCATGTGCACCGTCTTGACGACGATGCCATTCTCGTCGACGTAGGCAACGTCGAGAGCGAACCGCATGCCGATGGTGTGCACCCAACGGCAGTGGGTCAGGACCATGGCCCCCTCGATACCATCGCGCCCCAGGAGCCCGCGACTTTTGGCCCGCCGCCGTGTCGCCGATTCGCAGGAGGCCAGCACTCGTCCTTCAGTGACCAACCACGCCATGACCTTCAGCCTTGCACGTTTCCCGCGGTTATCATCATCGTCCCGTGTCGATACCCCTAGACGTGAAGCATCCCCCGCAGCGGTCGTTCAAGCCTCGCCGCCGCGGCCTGTCGCCGGCGCGAATCGTGGCGTACGAGCGGTCGGCGGTCAGGTGGGGAATGGCCGCTGACGGCCCCGAATTGTCATTTCATGAGGTGTTCGGCTACCTCGGCGAGCCCGTGCTCGACGTCGGATTCGGCGGCGGTGAGGCCTTGATCGAACTCGCCGACACGCGTCCAAACGAGCAGGTGATCGGGGTCGACGTGCATACGCCTGGGGTCGCCGCAGTTTTCGAGGCAATCGAAGGTCGCGGGCTCGCCAACGTTCGTGTGGTCGAAGGCGACGCCGCCGAGTTTGTTGCCCGTATTCCCCGACGGTCGCTGTCCGTCATTCGCGTCTTCTTCCCCGATCCGTGGCCGAAACATCGCCAGCGCGGACGCCGCCTGATCCGCCCCGAAATCGTCGACCGATTGGTGCCGCTCCTGCGCGTCGGTGGCACGTTGCACCTGGCAACCGACGATGCCGACTATGCCGAGCAGATGCGCACTGTCTGTGATGCCACCGCGTCACTCACCGGGGGAGTGGTCGAGCGGCCATCGTGGCGACCGATCACTCGATTCGAGCAACGCGGCTTCGATGAAGGTCGCCGGTCGGTCGACTTGATCTACAACACCTCGGACAGTTCGCCGAGTGACTGATCGAGCGCGTTGAGGTAGTGATCGAGATCCCAATCGGTGACGGCCAATCCAAGATTGAGGCTGCCGCGCGGCGCCGTGTACACGCCGCGTTGTAGAAGTGCGAGGAACAGCGCTTCCTGCAGAGCCGAGTCTCGCTCCAGCAGATCGGCGCCGTTCATCGGTCGACGCTCGAGGGCGTGCACCGCATTCATCGAGCCGAATCCCGTAACGGTCAGCGGCAACTTGTGTTGATGCAACACATCGTCGATTCGTGCCCGCAGTTCCTCGCCGCGGGCGGTCAATGTGATCGCGGTATCAGACGTGAACAACTCCGACAGCACGACACAACCGGCCGACATGGTTGCGATGTTGTTGTTGAACGTTCCGGCGTGCGGAATCGCGTCGGGCTTCGTAGCGTCGAAGTGATCGAGTAGTTCGGCACGACCGGCGAACGCACCGAAGGAGAAGCCGCCAGCGAAGTACTTGCCGTACGTCGCGATGTCGGGGCGCACGCCCATGAGATCGGCGAGTCCGCGCGGGCCGTGCCGCGATGTCATCACCTCGTCTGCAATCAGAACGGCCCCGGCCCGCTGGGTGGCATTGGCCAACCCGCTCAGAAAACGTGCATCGGCGGGAACGCATCCCGAACCGAGCATCGGCTCGACGATCACTGCAGCGAGATCGTCGCCGTAGTCGTTGATCAACGACTCGCAGCCGTCGAGGTCGTTGTACGGCGCGACGATCGTGGGGAACGGCACGTTCCACGGTGCGTTGCCGTGCGAGTAGTAGAAGACCCCGCCGTGATATCCGCCGTACATGACCATGATGGTCGAACGCCCGGTGATGATTCTCGACAGCGTGATTGCCATCAGGTTGGCTTCCGTGCCGGAGTTGGTGAAACGCACTCGTTGGTGGCCGAACCGGTTGCAGACCAGTTCGGCGAATCGGATCTCGGCGGGATGCACCCCTCCGACACTGGTGTTGTTGGCCAACGCCTCTGCGACTGCGGCGTGTACGCGCCGCTCGGAATGGCCGAGCAGACCCGCGGTGTAGTCGCCGACGAGGTCGACGTACGTGTGGCCGTCGGCATCGGTCAAGTTGCCACCATCACCGCTCACGAAGGTGAGCGGGAACGGCTCGTGGTGCAGGATCGTGCGTGTAGTTCCACCGGGAAGTACAGCGCGGGCGCGTTCGTGCTGGGCGCGCGATGTTGGGTTGCGGTCGGCGGTATCGCGTCGCATGCGTTCCACCACCGGCACAAAAGCACTCTCTGTGGTCATTGACCACAGTATGGCCGCAACGCACATGGCAGGCGAAACGCTCGAGGCGGCCGGGTTCACGGGTCGCCCGCCGATCGAGTAGACTGGTCAGTCAGTATCACTGACTCGTCAGTCAGTGACCGAGCAGCTGACGCAGTCAGGAACAGAAAAGGAAGTGGCCGCAATGGCCGTCATCGAAAGCAAGACCGTGACCATCGATTCGCTGATCGATGAGGAGGAGCGCCGTTTCCTGGCGCGGATGCCTCAATCGATTGCCCGAAGCGAGGAAGCCTCGGAGGTGCTCGCTGGTGGGGCGACATCGAACTGGATGATCTCCCGCCCCGCCGCCGTCTGGGTCAGCCACGGCGTTGGTTCGCGCGTTTGGGACGTCGACGGCACCGAATATGTCGACCTGCACGGCGGGTACGGCGTGATGGTTGCCGGCCATGCCAACCCGGCCATCGTCGAAGCAGTGCAGCGACGCGTCACCCAAGGCACCCATTTCGCCCAGCCCACCGATGACTCGATCGTCGTCGCCCGGAATCTGTCACGCCGGTTCGGATTGCCGCTCTGGCGCTACAACAACTCCGGCACCGAGTCGACGATGGACGCCGTTCACCTCATGCGTGCTGTCACCAACCGCAAGGAGATCATCAAGATCGAAGGCAGCTATCACGGCCATCACGACGCAGTGATGGTTTCGCAATGGCGCAACCTCGACATGCTCGGTCCGGCCGATCACCCGTACCGCGTCGCCGCTGCCGGTGTTCCACAGGCGATGGCCGACCTCGTGCACCTAGTTCCGTTCAATGACCTTGACGCGCTCGAGCGTGTGCTGCACGCCAACCAGGGTTCGATTGCCGGGATGATCATGGAGCCGATGATGATGAACGCGGGCATCATCCCACCCGACGCCGGGTACCTGGAAAGCGTTCGTCATCTCACCCGCCGATATGGGGTGTTGCTGGCCTTCGACGAGGTCAAGACCGGGCTCAGCGTGCACCCGGGTGGGGCAACGGGACTGTTCGGCGTCACGCCCGACATCGTCTGCCTGGCCAAAGCTTTGGGCGGCGGTCTTCCGTGTGGCGCAATTGGTGGCACCCACGAGGTGATGGAAGCGATCGTCGATGGCCGCTACGACCAGGTGGGAACATTCAACGGCAACCCCCTGACGATGGCCGCGGCGCGGGCGATGCTGACCGAGGTGCTCACCGACGATGCCTATCGACAGGCTGCTGTGCGGTCGCAGGCGATGTTCGATCGATCCATGGCCGGGTTGCAGCGCCACGGTGTACCCGGCTATGGCTACGCATATTCGTTCAAGGGCTCGCTGGTGTTCAATGCGACCCCGGCCCGCAACCTTCGCGACTTCCTGGCGGTCGACACCGGGCTCAGCCACCTGCACTTCCTCGTGCAGCACAACGGCGGCGTCTTCATGGCGCCATGGGGCAAGAGCGAGCAGTGGACAATCTCGCCGCAGCACACCGACGCCGACGTCGACCGGTTCTGCGGCAACGTCGAGCGGTTCGCCGAATTGGTCGCTTCATCCGATGGTCACTCTCACGAGTACGCCACCGGCGGGTTCTACTGAGCAGGAGCGAAACATGACATCGAGCCAGCTCATCTCCACGCTCACCGGTCGCGAGTACACGTCCGACGAGGTGTACGACCGGGAGCGAAGCCACATCTTCCACCAATCATGGTTCTACGTCTGCCGCGACGAGCGACTCGCCCCCGGCGACCGATTCGTCGCCGACATTGCCGGTGAGAGTGTGCTGCTCGTCAAGGACCGCGAAGGTCGTCTCCACGCCCATGCCAATGTCTGCCGCCACCGCGGCGCGAGATTGTGCGAGGAGAGCGGGCCGGGGTCGAAGGCCGGAATCACCTGTCCGTACCATGCCTGGACGTACTCGCTCGACGGCCGTTTGATCGGCACACCGCACCTCGCCGCAGATGAGGTCGATCGCGATTCGTTGTCATTGTGGAGTGTCGCGTGCGAGGTTTGGCACGGCTTCGTCTTCGTCAATCTCTCGCCCGAGCCGACACCATTGCGCGATTCGTTCGCCGCTGGTCTCGATTCGGTCGAGCTCTTCGAGCATCTCCAGCTCGGCGACCTACGTACGGCCGTCACCACGTCGACCGATGTGCGAGCCAACTGGAAGATTCTTGTCGAGAACTATCAGGAGTGCCTGCACTGCTCGTGGGTGCATCCCGAGTTGGTCGACATCGTTCCGTTGTACAGGACCGGTTCGGTCGTCGATCCGGACCGTCCCGATGGCGGCGTCAGCATTCGCGGCAACAGTTTCAGCCTCACCGGTCGGTCGAACCTTCCGCTGCTGCCGCACATGCCCGTCGAAGAGGCCGAGTCCTACTACGGGGCAACGGTGTTCCCGAACATGTTCATCGACGTCACCGGCACGTGCGTGATCGTGTCGTCGATGTTTCCGAAGGGTGCCGGCGAGACGACCGTGGTGATGGAGTATCTGTTCGCGGCCGAGACGATCGACGCACCTGGCTTTGATCCCAGCGAGATCGTCGAGTTCAGCGAGTTGGTCGGCAAACAGGACTACGACGTGTCAGAGCGCGTTCAGCGCGGTGTCGCTTCACGATATTTCGATCACGGCGTGCTGGCCCCGCAGGACTATCTGATCGTCGATTTCCTCGCCACGTACCGCAATCACATGACCGACTAACCTGATCGTGTTCGTACCCGGGGGAGGACCATTGGAGAGCTTTACTCGTCGACAGGTAGTCGGAGGCTCGGCTCGTCTCGGGCTCGCGCTGGCGTGCGGTGTGCCGTTGCTCCAGGCGTGTGGTGACGACGGCGGTGGCTCCGAGAAACAGGTCGATTCCATCGTGGATGGCCTGGCGCCCGAAGCCGGGCCGCTGCGCATCTTGAACTACGACTCCTATGTCAGCCCCGACATCGTCGCTTCATTCGAGTCGAAGTATGGCGTCAAGGTCGAGATCACCACCATCACCAGCGACGACGAAGCGATCACCAAGCTGGCCTCCGGCGCGATCGACGTCGACCTCGATCACAGCGCCTCGACCACGTCGTTGTTCAAGCTGGTCGACACCGGGCTGATCCAGCCGCTCAACAAGAGCTATCTCACCAACATCGGCAACGTCGTAGCCTCGCTGCGAGATCCGTACTACGACAAGGGCGGCACGTACACGGTTCCATACACCGTCTTCAGCACCGGCATCGGCTTCCGCGCCGACCGCGTCGATGCCGCCAGCGTGTCGTGGGACACGCTGTGGAACCCCGAGTACAAAGGCGTCACGTCCCTGCTCGAAGACGCGCGTGAAGGATTGTCTGCGGCGATGTTGCGCAAAGGCCTGACCGATCTCAACACGTCCGATCCGGCGGTTATCGAGCAGGCCGGGAACGATCTCGGTGAGCTGACCAACGCGATGAACATCAAGGTCAATATCGAGGGGTACCACACCGTGCCGGAGGGCTCGACCACCGTTGCCCACACATGGAGCGGCGACATGATCAACGCGCAGTACAACCTGCCCGAGGGCACTGGCCCTGAAGTGCTGGCCTATTGGCAACCCCCGACCGCGGTGATCCAGAACGACACGATGTGCGTGCTCAGCAAGGCCAAGAACCCGGTGCTGGCGCACCTGTTCATCGACCACATCCTCGACAGGGCTAACGCCGAGGAGAACTTCGGGTTCGTCGGGTATCAACCCGCCATCGAGGGGCTCGGCGCACAGGAGTTGATCGACGCCGGGCTCGTTCCAGAGACGCTGCGCACTTGTGTGCTCTCGAACGAGCAGATCGGCGCCGGGCTGAGATACCTGCCGTTGACCATCGAGGTCGAAACACTATGGAACGACGCCTGGTCGAAGTTCCGCGCCGGAGCTTGACGAGTGGCCAACGCTGCCGGTGCCGCTCCGGGCGGACACCGCAACGGGTTCTGGGGACTGCTCAGCCTGCCGGGAGTGGCGTGGCTGCTTGCGCTGTTCGTGGTGCCGTTCTATGCGATAGGCGCCGTTGCGTTCGGGCGCGTCGACCCGATCCTGCGCACCCCCGACCCGGTGTGGAGCCCGTTCTCGTGGGACTTCTCCGCCATGAACAAGGTCATCGGCAGAGTGTTCGGTGGCGATCTCGGTGGCGTGGTGGTTCGAACGCTGTCGTTCGTGGGCACGTCGTTGGCGCTGTGCTGCCTGATCGGCTATCCGGTCGCCTACTACGTCGCTCGACACGCCAGCCGTTGGCGAGGTGTGCTGCTGGCCGCGCTCGTGCTGCCATTCTGGATCAGCTACCTGATGCGCATGTTGGCCTGGGTCAACCTCCTACAGGTCGACGGCTACTTCAATCGCTTGCTTGGTTGGTTGCACCTTGGCGGATCGCGCAACTGGCTCGACGGTGATTGGTCGACCGTCGTCATCGGACTCGTCTACGGCTACATCCCGTTCTTCATCCTGCCGCTCTATGCCTCACTCGAGCGCCTCGATAAGGGGTTGCTCGAGGCCGGTCGCGATCTCGGAGCCTCGCCCGCTCGAGTGTTTCGCCGGGTCACGTTGCCCCTATCCGTGCCGGGCCTGTTGTCCGCCTCGGTCATCACGGTCCTGCCGATGTTCGGCGACTACTACACCAACACGTTCCTCTCCAGTGGCTCGCCGCGCACCGAGATGATCGGCAACCAGATCGAGCGAGACCTCCGCGGCAGTAGCCAGGCACAGACGGGTGCGTCGCTGGTGCTGATCCTCTCGGCGATGTTGCTGGTGATGATGACGTACTACCTGGTGGTCACGGTGCGGGCGCAACGATCGGTGGCGACATGAGACGCCACCGTCCCGGCCGCCCAGCGTTCGGGTTGGCGACCATCACCTGGCTCTACGTCCTGTGGTCACTGGTGCCGGTGCTCGTTGCGATGCGGATCTCGTTCAACTCGGGCAAGAGCCGGTCGGCGTTCCAGTCGCCCTCGTTGCGTTGGTACGTCGACGACCCGTTGCAGTCGGTGTGGCACGACGACACCTTGCGGCAACCGCTGAAGAACACGCTCAAGCTGGCTGCGCTCAGCATGATCTTCACCACCCCCATCGGGGTGATGATGGCCATCGGATTGCAGCGCTGGCGCGGCCGCCTCTCCAAAGCCTCGAACGGGCTGATGCTGGTTCCACTGGTGACACCCGAGATCGTGATGGGCGTCGCTCTGTTCCTGGTGTTCACTCAGATCTACACGGGCGTGCCGGGTGGTTTCTCGAGGCAGCTGCTCGGACACATCACGTTCAGCATCTCGTACGTCGTGGTCATCGTCCGCGGTCGATTGGCTGCAATCGGCCCGCAGTACGAAGAAGCCGCACGCGACCTCGGCGCCAACCGGCTGCAGGCCATGCGCCTGGTGCTGCTCCCGCTGCTCGGGCCGGCCATTTTCGCAAGCGTGATGGTGGTGTTCGCCGGTTCTGTCGACGACTTCGTGATCTCGTCGTTCCTGTCGACGGGGGCCGCGACGGAGACTGTCCCCATGAAGATCTATTCGGGGGGACGGGCGACCGCCACTCCTGCGCTCAACGCCCTCGCCACCATCATGTTGGTGTTCACGCTCAGCGCCGTCGCATTGGCCGCGCTCGTGATGCGCAGCATGCGTAAACGACAAGGCGGAGGCGAAGACGCCCGACTCGGAAGCCTTGCCGCTGTCGGCTGACCGGTTGGCTAACTCGCCAACACTCGGATTGCCTCGGGGGGAAGGTAGGCATCGACGGTCTCGCCCTCGGCGCCGCACACCGGTGAACCGTCGTTGGCGATGAGGGCTTGCAGCCGATGCTCGCCGAGGCGCAGCAGAACCTGCGTCACCGAACCGACGTAGATTCGCTGCTCGACGATCGCCGGCACGGCCTCGACCTGGCCGGTGCCGAGGGGTGACAGCAGCACTCGCTCTGGACGGATCAGCACGGTGCAGTCACCGCTCACGCCCGCCGTGTCGGCGGAGTGTTCGGCACCATTGACGACGACGCGACCCGACGTACTGACCTTCGCCGGCAGCAGGTTGGCGACGCCCAGGAAGTCGGCGACGTACGCGCTGGCGGGCTCCTCGTACGTCTCCTTCGGAGTCCCGATCTGTTCGATCTCGCCCTCGTTCATCACCGCCAGCCGGTCGCTCATCGTCAACGCTTCCTCTTGGTCGTGGGTGACATAGACGAAGGTGATGCCGACATTGCGGTGCAGGGCGCGCAGCTCGACCTGCAACGTCTTGCGTAGCTTGGCATCGAGCGCGCCGAGCGGCTCGTCGAGCAGAAGCACCTTCGGCCGCAGTACCAGTGCCCTGGCGAGCGCGACGCGTTGCTGCTGGCCACCGGACAGTTGATGGGCCTTGCGCTTGCCGAAGCTGTTGAGGCGCACCAACTCCAGCGCGTCACCTACCCGTGCCCTGATCTCGGCCTTCGATGCCTTCTGGAAGCGCAGGCCGAACCCGACGTTGTCGGCGACACTGAGGTGCGGGAACAAGGCATAGCTCTGAAAGACCGTGTTCACAGGTCGCTTCTCTGGGGCGACGTCGACCATGTCGACATCATCGATTCGCACCTCCCCATCGTCGGCAGACTCGAATCCACCGATCAACCGCAGCGTCGTGGTCTTGCCGCAGCCGCTCGGACCGAGCAACGAGAAAAACTCGCCGCGCTCGATCGTGAGGTTGATGCCCTTCAAGACGGGCGCCCTGTCGTACGTCTTGGTCAGGTTGACCAGCTCGATCCGGCCCCCTGGTCCATCGATCACGTGCTGGTTCGAGCGCATCGACACTTTCTAGCGCGTTTGCACAGCCCGAAAATGAGCGAAGCGGGTCCGCAGCAGCCAAGTCGCTGGCAACCGTGGACCCGCTGTGGGGAAGGACGATCAGTCGTGGTCGCCGCCGTGCCCGCTGTCATCGCCACCGCCGTGGTGGCCGCTGTCATCGCTGCCACCGGAGCCCGAGTTGTCGTCAGCGGGCGCCGAGGCACCTGTGCACCTCGGGTCATTGGCGTGCTCTGCTTCGTCGCATGGGCCGCTGATGTCGTCGATCGAGTTGCTGGTCGAGTCGTCGATCGAGTTGCTCGTGGAATTGTCGTCGATCGAGTTGCTGGTCGAGTCGTCGATCGAGTTGCTGGTCGAGTCGTCGACGCTGATGCTCGACTGGGTCACCGGCGTCGCCTGCGTGGTGTTCGCAGTGGTTGCCTGCGGGGCCACCACCGACACCGTGGCACAGCGTGGGTCGTTGGCATGCTCTGCCTCGTCGCACGGACCGCTGATGTCTTCCACCTTGTTCTGCACCGTGTTGATGTTCGGCAGCGGCTTGTTTGTCTGCACCGCCGCGAATGCCGGAACGCCGATGCCGATGACTCCGACGGTGATGGTGGTCCAGATCAGTGACTTCTTCATTTCGTATGTCCTCCTGTGTGGGTTGTTGCAGAGGACACTCCGAGCCCATGGACGCCGGTTGTCGCACGTTCGTGCTAGTACTCCTGTACGGGTTGAACCGCGCCTGGTGCGGTATCGAGCACGGCCTTTCCGACGACGGCGGCAAAGATGATCGCACCGCCAACGACAGTCGCCGCCTTGGGCGCCTCGCTGAGCACCAGGAACGCCCACAGCGGAACGAACACCATCTCGGTCTGGGCGAACACGGTCATCGGTACGGCCGGAACGCTCTTGGATCCGCGGTTGAACAGCATCGTGCCGACGACGATGAACACGGCGCCGTGCCCGAGTGCGTAGGCCATGTCCTTGGCGGGTGGGAACAAGGTCTCGCCGTTCGCAAGCGTGATGATCGAACACAGCACGATCATCGCTGCGGCGTAGCCCGGGAGCACGGGCGACCAGTCGGCGTCGGGATTGGAACGTACGCTGATGGTGTAGATCGCAAACCCGACCGAAGCCGTCAGGGCGGCGATGTTGCCGACCATGTTGCCGGCATGAAGATCGCCGAAGACGGTCACGATCAGCCCGATTAACGCGACCACGATTGCGCCGAGCGTCACTCGCGAGAGGCGCTCACCGAGTACAAATCTGGCCAGAACAACCGCCGCGAGTGGGGTGACTGAGCCGAGGAATGATGCGTTGGCTGCGGTCGTCGTCTTCACCGCGTACACGAACGTCAGCGAGGCCAGCAACAGGCCGAAGGTGGCCGACAACATCCACTTACCAGACGTGTACGCCTTTGGTAGCAGCATGGGCTGACGACGGATTGCTGTCATCACCTCCATGACGACCAGGACTCCGACCGATCGCCAGATCAGGTATTGAAACGCGTCGGCTTGCTTGGCCAGCCGCGCCGTAACGGCACCGAAGCTCCACACCACGCCTGCGCCGAGGGCCATCAGAGACGCGGCGATCGGGATGTGCGTCGCCTGTCGGGAGGTTGTCGCGCTGGCTGTCATCGCATGACTCGTTCACGGTTCCCCGTGACGTGTTCACGCGCCGGCGGGCTGTCGCGATCGTACCCGGTACTCCGGAATTCGTCGGGTGGATGTTCCGCTACGTTGATCGAGAAGTCTGTTCCAATCGATCGAACCTTGCGATCACCCGTGCCGTTCAAGCGACATGGCGTGCAGCATCTGGTCGCTGCGGTCGTCGGCTGGGAAGAACAGCTCAATTGCCAACTCGTCGATCGTGACATCGGGCGGCGTGCTGAACGTCGTCAGCGTGGTGAACAGCGAGAGTTCGCCAAGCGGCGTGGCGAGGCGGAATGACACCAGGATCGGTGGATCTTCTCCCCGGGCGTTCCCGAGCAGCGGTGCGATTTGGGCCACGTTGGGATAGCTCGTGACTTCGTCCAACAGTTCGACCAACGTTGGGTCGCCGGTCAGCATGATCGAGCACTCGGGCCCCTACCGGGCGAGCTCGGCACGCAGTTGGTCGAGACCGACCGCACCGAGACGCAGTGCCTTGGTGTGCCACGCCTTCAGGTCAAAGGCAGCTCCCTCGCTGGATCGAGCGTTGTCTCGGGCGGCCACCCACTCGCGCTGGCCGATCTTGTAGCTGATGGCCTGTGCCGGCCAGCCGAGGTAGCGGTCGATCTCGCTGCGCATGAACGGCTCGGTGTTGCCGGTCTCGTGCACCGAGAATTCGAAGGCAAGATCCGGTGTCCACGTCTCACCGCCGTGAAACGGTGCGCCGTCGTGCAGCGTGGTGCCGTCGGGGATGCGCTTGTTCAGATGCATGCCGATATCGACGATCACCCGCACGCTCCGAAGGATCTGTCCGCTGAGGAAACCCAGGCGATAGTCGGGGTACGCGACATCAGATCGAACGTGCTGCGCAATGTGGACGTGGGCGCAGCGAGAGCGCGGATCATGCGGAGCCACTCGCCGGAGTCGTGCGACAGGAGCGCCGTCTCGAATCGCTCGAGGATCGAATCCTTGGCGAGACGATGTGATCGTTGGTGGGGTCCAGTGCCGCGAGCTCGGCGGTGGACAGCCGCAGGTACCCGGCTCGCGCTTGGTAACCCTCAGGCGAATAGTCGGTGAGCAGAGTGTCGTAACCCGGGATGCCGTCGACAGTGGCTTGGCATGGATCGAGCGCCGCCTGCTCGGCAACGAACAGGTCGGCGAACTCGAAGATGGGCGACAGCGGCATGCCCAGAGCGTACGAGCCGAGCGCTAGGCGAGTGACGGCAGCAGTTCGGCGAGTTTGTCGTAGGTCTCGGCCGCGCCGTGTTCCATTCCACTCTCGATCACGGCATCGCGCACCTCCTGCGATTCGTACAGCACCGTGCCAGTCAGGGTGGTCCGGCCCTCGTGCTCGGTGAGGACGACGGTGACGACCGAATCACCGGGGTAGTCGTCGAACGCCTCGGTGTGCACGGTTCGCTCACCCGGCACGATCTCGCGGTACTCGCCGCCCATTCCCATGCTGTGGCCATCGGGGCCCTCCAGGACGTAGCGCCAGGCGCCACCGACCCTGAAGTCGATCTCGCATACGACCAGCGACCAGCCATGCGGCCCGAACCAACGCTTGACCAGTTCCGGCCTGGTCAGTGCATCGAAGACGAGGTGTCGTGGCGCATCGAAGACGCGGGTCAGCACGACCTCGCGCGCTGACGGGGTGGTGACGGTGAGTGTTCCGGTGTTCAGCATCAGCGGTCTCCTTGTTGGTTGGTGTCGTTGACGTTCGATTTGTTGAGCTTCATTTCTTCGGGAACGGCGTCGAGGCGTTGGATCGAGCCCTCCCAGAACTTGCGGTAGTCAAGCGCTTTCGGCGAGTGCCCGTTCAACCCTTGCCGGTGGCTTGGCGAGGGCGCGAAGCTTGCTTGCATGGCGCTGGTGTTCGATCAATGGCCGTGGCTGGACGCTGGATGGCTGACCTGGTCGGTGAAGAACGACGGCACGTCGCCGGTCGCCGCCGGTACCTCGATCGGCGAATGGGAGATGTGGGACGCTTCGGACATCACTCGCACCGTGATCCCGCGCGAGGTCGTGCCGGCGAAAGAGGTCATCGAGCCCGGTGAGGTGGGGCGGGCTCAGGTGTGGGTGCAGATGGCGCCCGAGCCGGGCTTCAGCGGCCAGGGCAAAGTCGTCATACAGGTCGGCACCGATATCGCCGACGTCGCCTACGACTGGACTGCATTGTCGGCCGACGCGTCGGCCTCCACGACGCCGTCGGCGGGTGCAGGGACACTGGTGTTCAGCCAATCGCCAGCCCACAGCAGCGGTGCCCTGCAATGGTCGGTGTGCAACACCGGCGACCTTGTGATCAGAGCTGGCACTTCCATTGGCGAGTATGAGATCGTCGACCACGACAACATCACCTCGACGATCGTGCAACGCCAGGTTGTACAGGCCGCCGATGATCTGCTGCCGAACGAGATCGGCTGGACGCCACGCATCGAACTCGCACCGCTGACGCCCGTGCCGGGTTGGTACACCATCGTCGTGCAACTCGGCGAGGCGATCGTCAGTGTCGACTACCTCATGGCGGACGGGCGCGTCGTCGAGTAGTCGCCTACACCACGACCTGTTTGTTGACGATGTCGTAGTCGAGTGTTTCCATGTCGAGACCGACCTGAACGACTGCCGTGTATTGGCCGTCCGCGGGGAACAGCGAGAAGAGGTCGATCGAGAACGACTCACTCGTGCTGAAGGGCTGGTCGGTCGTCGGTCCGAAGTCCCAGTCCAGCGAAAGCGTGGTGATGTTGGCTCGCTCGAAGGCCCAGCACTTGCTGGTGACGGTGTGTGCCGGAATGGTTCCGCATCCGGTGTTCTCGGTCGTCCAGTTCAGGAGGAACCCGCTGACCGACGGTGTGCCGGAGAAACGGGCTACCCATTGCGGCGGACCGTTCAGCACTGCCCATGTCGCCTGGTCGACGATGCTGTCGGCGGAGAGTCCGTTAGCCACCTTGAAGTCGTTGAGACAACGCTCGGTCTCATCACCGAAGTAGCCGTCCTCCACCGGGCCGAAGCAGTGCTTGAAGAGCAACTGCTGGAGATTGTTCACCGGGTAACCCTTCGTCATCTTCTGCAGGTCGGGTTGATATCCAGTGACTTCGGTGTAGGCGCCCATAGCTGCAATTTTCGCGCGCTGCGCTCCGTCCCGCCACAGTCCCGTCAGAAATTCTCGGTAACACCGGATGCTCCCTGACCTGCCCGGGGCGCTGCGCGCTAGCGCTCCATTCCGGGCCTGTGGCGAGGATCAGCGCTTTCATGGCGACGTCACTCGCTCCGATTACAGAATCGTCCCGCCCCTGGTTGCACGATCGTCCCGAGATCCCCGATGAGCAGCCAGCTCGTCGACGCCCACTGCCACAAACGACTCAGCCTCGACCGGCCCTCGCTTCGACACCGAGGATCTGTGACACACCCCTCGTGCACACTCGGAGATGCGGGACCAACGGTCATCGCCTCGCCGATTCGGCCACATCCTGCGCCCTCCGAAGGAGATGCTCATGAACAGCCGTTCCGCTCGCCACCAGTCCGCCAGGAACCTCGCCAACTCGCCTACGTTGTGGGACGTGGGATCCGCTGCACCTCCGACTTCCATGGATGAGGTGCTGCGGCGCGTATCGAGCTTCCCGCGCCTGCGCTACATGGGGTCGAAGTACCGCCTCGTGCCCCATCTTGCCGAACTCTTCGCTGAGCTGGGTGGGTCCACCGCGCTTGACGCCTTCAGCGGGAGTGGCGTGGTGTCGTACACCCTCAAGTGCCTCGGGTACGAGGTCACCTCGAACGACTTCCTCGCCTTTCCCGGTGTGATCGCCGGCGCTACCGTCGCCAACCAGCGGACGAAGCTCTCGGACACGGAGGTGGCTCGCATCGTCGGCCCGTCGCTGGATGGTCGCGACTTCATCCAGACGACTTTCGACGGCCTGTACTTCACGGCGGCGGACCGGGAGTTCCTCGACTCGGCGTGGTCGCACATCGACGAGCTCCGGGGTGCCAAGCGCTCACTGGCCATCTCGGCCCTTGTCCTCGCCGCCGCACGGAAGCAGCCGCGAGGAGTTTTCACGTTCACCGAGCTGCGCTACGACGACGGTCGGCGGGACCTACGCCTCCCCCTCCGTGAGCACTTCATCGAGACCGTGGCGGAGTACAATTCGGTCGTATTCGACAGCGGCGCGGAGTGCCGGGCCATTCAGTCCGATGTGTTTGACGTCGACCCGTCGTTCGATCTCGTGTACCTCGATCCTCCCTACGCGCCGCCTCGGGACGACAACTGCTACATCAAGCGGTACCACTTCCTCGAAGGTCTGAGCGTCTACTGGCGAAACCAAGAGATCATGCATGACACCAAGACGAAGAAGCTTGCGAAGCGGTACACCCCGTTCAGCTACAAGCACACAATCACGGATGCGCTGCGGGATCTCTTCAAGAGGTTCTCGGAGTCGACGATCGTGTTGTCGTACTCGTCGAACGCGGTGCCTGACGCCGCCACGATCGAGGCCCTGCTCCGCGACTTCAAGGACGATGTCGAGGTGAGGACGATCGACCATCGCTACCACTTCGGAACGCACTCGACCGCTCATCGGCGCGAGGCAGTCGAATACCTCTTCATTGGGAGATGACGATTTCTGCGTTCGACGACTACCTCAACTCCCTCTCGCAACTCAGCAATCCCTTCGACCCCACGATGCCAACTGCGAATAGCGAGGAGATTCGGACGGTGGCCGGCGCGCTCGCCGCCCTCGCGAAAGTCGATCGGAAGTCGCTGTCCGACTTCATCGCTCAAACGCCTGACGCAGTGCCTGTTCTCGGCCTCGCAGTCGGATTGACGCGCGAGAAACTGAAGAACGTCTTCAAGCATCATCTCGGCTCTGCCGGGTGGGTCACCCTCGCTCGTGATCGCCCTTCGGATCTCGTCGACATGCTCGACAAGAACTACGACGCCGTTCGCTTGATCAACGAGCAGCGGACGCGTACGTACGACTTCGGAGATGTTCTCGTCGCGCGTGCTGGCACACGGCGCACGGCGACGGACGCTGGAGCGACTGGACGCCGTGTCGAGGATGAGATCGAGGGTGTGGCGAAGGACCTGGGATTGCCGTGCGCCACACGCACGCGGTTCGAGGGGCGCAATGGCTTGACGGCACCGTGTGATCTGGCAATTCCGGCTGGCGGGGCCGAAGCGCGGATCGTGGTTGCTGCGAAGGGCTTCGACTCGACAGGGTCAAAGCTCACCGACGCCGTGCGCGAGGTTGAGGAGATGGCTGAGAAGCGACTGCCTTCGCAGTACGTCATGGCAGCGGTCGACGGCATCGGTTGGAAGAGCAGGGTCAAGGACCTTCGGCGCATCCATGACCTGTTCGAGACGAAGCAGATCGACGGCCTGTACACGCTCACGGCGCATGGTGCCTTCCGAACGGACCTCGAGGCCGCAGCGAAGCGCCTCGGCCTGCTGCCCTGAGGTCGGTCGCCGCCGGACGTCGTCACACCCTCGAGCGATGCTTGTCGCGACGCTGAAGGAGGCCGCGATGGTTGTGTATGTGACGTATCGGGTTCCCGTGGAGGTGGAGCTGGAGATCGACACCGGCGAGATCATCGACGTGCACATCGTCGATGAGAAGTTGGAGGGGCCGCTGGGCGTCTTCGACTACGAGCTGCGGCCCATCAAGGGTCGCCTCAAGAAGCGGGCGCTGGAACTCGTCGAGGTGGCCGAGTGGCCCGGCTGGACCTTCGGCTACTGACCCGCGCGAACACCTCTTCGCGACCGGCGTGGTCCCGGATTGGTCCTTCTCAGGTCCTTCCTCCAAACGAACAGGCCGAAACTGAACGCACCTGGATGGACACATAAGACCCAGGTCGGACAGGCACTGCAGCCGAATCGCCGCAGATCGCGAAACCCCTGCTACACGATGAAGCGGAACGTCGGAGGGCGGTCCATTCATACCCTCTGACCTGCGACGCTGCAGATCGGTCGCGTGGTGGAGTTCGCGGAAAGGTACGCAGCTCGTCGGCTACGTGCCCTCATCGCCAGGCCGAGACGCTGTGTCTTCATGTCGATTGCAGCGATCACATCCTCAGGGACGTCCGGGATGAGGATGTCAGCCACGCTCAGTCCTTTCGATGCGCACGGCGGTCATCTTGTGAGCGCAACCGGCAGGCCGAGTGATCGAGCGGCGCCGGCCAGGTCGTTGTCGCCGGTGACCAGGACGAGTTCGGCATCGAGCGCCGCCATGGCGGCGGCAAGGTGAACCGCGTCGTACCCGCGCAGTTGGTGGGTATGGGTGAGGTCGCCTGCGTTGCGGGCCAACTCGGCGC
This sequence comes from Ilumatobacteraceae bacterium, assembly GCA_031430695.1. Lineage (GTDB taxonomy): Bacteria > Actinomycetota > Acidimicrobiia > Acidimicrobiales > Ilumatobacteraceae > JAENVT01. The sequence continues at coordinate 5,526 of JANPBZ010000263.1, read as the reverse complement.
TGATCTCGACTTGGTCGATCTCCGTGACGATCGTCTCGAGCTCCGCCACAGCGGCCGCATGCTGGCTCTTGGTGATTCGCCCCATACGCTCAGCTCTGGCGAGCGCGGCGCGGGCCTCGGGGTAGAGCAGGCGGACACTGATGCTGCGGGTGGCTTCGTTCCAAACCCGGGCGCAGGTCGCCGACGAGGGCTCACCGATGAGCAACGGAATCACTGCGGAGGTGTCGAAGTAGGCGATCACTGCCGCTGCTCGGCCACGAGGTCGCTGACGGTGCCCTTGGCGGTAACGCGGAGCGGTATCCGCGAGCGTTTGGCGGCCGGCGCGGGCGTGACCAGCCCCTCGGCGACGAGGCGATCGAGCGCCCGAGGTTGGTCCAGCGGGACGAGCCGGGCCACGGCCTTGCCGTGGTCGGTGACGGTCACCTCCTGGCCGTCGCGTACGACGTTCAAGTAGTGACTCAGGCGATCTCGTAGCTCTCGGACTCCTGCTTCCATGTGAACACTATGGCGCTTTCGACCGAGAAAATCTAGCCACATCGGCTTGCGACACCCGTGACGGGGGCGCCGTCAGTCGATCGGACGAGCTTTGGCCAGATGATCGACGTTCAGATCATATGATCCCCTTTCAGATCAAATGTCGATAGATAGGTTTGGAGACGTGAATCTCGGAGCACCGGTTCTCGACGTGGCGCCAACTGTTCGTGGCGCACTGCTGCAGGCGCTTGCCCGGCTGGTACAGCCAGTCACCCGACGGCAGCTCGCAGCCGCTGCAGGCGTCGCGCCGCGCAACGCAAGCGCCGTGATCGAGGCCCTCATCCGGGCGGGGCTGTTGATGCCAGCCGTCGCCCGATATCGGCATCAGTGCTCTGGCGAGCCGTGGGAGGGTGTTGGGAGGACTGGTCCACGCAGGTGACGTCTCGGGCGAACGTGCCTCGCACTTGATCTAGAAACAGATCATATGATCTTGTTTCCGATCATGGACGAAGTAGGATGATGGCATGGATCTGGGCTCACCCGTTCTTGACGTCGCACCCGCCGTCCGCGGCGCGCTGCTTCAGGCGCTGGCCCGGCTCGAACAACCCGTTACCAGGCGGCAGCTTGCCGCTGCTGCTGGCGTCGCTCCCGGCAACGCGAGCGCCGTCATCGAGGAGCTCATCCAGACTGGACTCGTCAACGAGGCGGTGGCCGGCCGATCGTCGATGGTTGTGCTGAACCGGAACCACCTCGCGGCTGGGCCGGTGCTGGCTCTGGCGGGTCTGCGAGGCGAGCTGATCCGGCGACTGCGCGAGCGGCTCTCGGAATGGCCCGACCTTCGCGGCGCTTGGCTCTTCGGGTCGGTGGCACGGGGCGAGGCCGACAGCGGCTCTGACGTCGACCTTCTGATCGTGGCCGACGACCTCCAGTCACCCGACCTGCACGAGCGCCTGTCACAACTCCATGCCGACGTTCGGTCCTGGACAGGGAACGATCTGCAGCTGGTCGAGCACTCGGCGGCGACCTGGCGGAAGCTCGTCCGAGCGAAGAACCCGCTCGTGGAGCAGATCCGGCTCAATGGGATCGCGCTGGCCGGTGACGCTACTTCGCTGCTGGAGCGTCACCGATGAGTCGCAGCAAAGGCACCCGCAAGCCGTGCGACGTACAGCAATCCCGGCAGCGCCTCATCGATGCTCGTCAGTTTCTCGAGGCGGCCGAACTACTCGACGCACCCGATGTCGTCGCTACGTGCGCGATCCACGCAGCGATAGCGGCTGCTGACGCGATCACCTGCCACGCGCTCGGCGAGCGGTCAAGCGACGGCAACCACGTGTCAGCCGTCGATCTGCTTCGCCAGGTCGACGCCAAATGGGCGACCTTCCTCAAGCGGGCGTTGGATCGCAAGACCCAGGCTGGCTACGAGAGCGTCGACATCAGCGCGACCGACGCGGCGAGCTGCGTCAGATGGGCCGAGCAGTTGCTCGCTGCGGCGGAGGCGCGACTCCAAGCCTGATCGCGTCAGTCGCGCACCGAGAATTCAACGTTGAGTGTGAGGCCGAGTGCGTGAGCGGCCCGCTGAAATGTCGTGAGTGTCGCTCCAACTGCGCCCGCCTCGAGCCGGGCGATTGCGGCCTGGCTGGTGCGCATGCGGCTGGCGAGTTCTCGTTGGGTGAGCCCGGCGGCCTGACGAGCATCGCGAACCGAATGGCCGACGCTGAGCGCAAGAGTGGTCGACTCATGGGTCGCCTCGAAGACGGTGCGCTCGGCAGTGGTCATTGTGCTGAGCCGTCGCCGAGTGATGTCAGTGAGTGTCGATCTGCTCATGCTGCCTCCTACACCGACCGCCTCGGGACCTTCGATCCCGCAGGCGGGAGACCCAGCAGCTTATCGACGGCCTCATTCTTCTTCTTCTTCTTCTTCTTCTTCTTCCTACTGTCGAGGCCGGCGGTGACGGCTTGCAGGGTCGGATGTTGTTTCAGGCACGCGAAAGCGTCGGGCTGGAGATGACTCCCGTCGACGACCGCGAGCTCCTCGAGTGCCGGTGCGGTGAGGAGCGGGTTCGAGGATGGTGATGCCCTTCATCGTCTCCAGGTGGATGCGACGCGGTGCCGTGCATCCGCTGAAGTCGGGGAGTTCGACGACCTGGCGAAGCGATTGAAGGAACAGATAGCGAAGCGAGGTCAGCTCACCGATGGCCGAGATGTCACTGAGCCCTTTGACCATCCACGGTTCGAGGTAGACCAACTCGCCAATTTGAGGCAGAAGTGCGAGATCCCGAGTGCCCCCAGCTTCAGGTCCAGAGCGCGAAGTCGACGCAGGGGCACCAAGAGCGAGAGATCTGGCAACGTGATGGATCGGAGCGTCAATTCCTCGAGGCCTTCGAGTTCGGCGATCGAGGCGGGGCCTTCGTCTGCCCCTCGATGTAGAGTGGGTCAAAGACTTGAACCGTCGCACAATGCTGACGTCGAGCTTCGTCTTTGTCTGCCCGATGACGAGGTCGTCGAGATCGTCGGGAAGATGGTGAAGCCCATCGAGCGAGGTGAGCGAGTGATAGAGCGCGTCAGCAGCGAACCGACGCAAGCCGGTGAAGTAGCGAAGGAAATCGAGGTTGGCGATCGACCCGTCGTACGACCCGCAGGCACGCAGCCCGACTCCGGGCTGGTCGGTCATCCACTCCGCGAGCCGAGCGAAGTCGTTGTCGGTGAGAAGACTCTGGAACTGAACCGTGGCTACCGGAGAGCGGAATGGACGAATCATCTCGTCGGTCAGCGGCGACGAGACATCGCGCCGCTCATACTGCGGCGGAGGATCGCCTTTGACGAAGACGTGCTCCGCTCGGGCCCTTCACATAACCGTCGCCCCAATAGTTGGACACCGTGGACGGACACGAGATGCCATCGAGATCCAATCCGCGGTGGCCGACAACGGCGCCCCCGCCTGCTGCGGTGGCCGCAACGTGCACTCGCCCGACATTGCGGATGGCGGCTCCTGCAATCGACTGATCGTTGGGAGGCTGGTCGGCTACCCAGTCGTGCAGACCCCGATGAACGAGACGGTCGCTCCCGTCGACGACGGTTCAGCGTGCCCAAGCACTCGCCCGCACGCGAAACGACCGTCCGACAAAGGAATAGACCAGAGGTCGCCCGCGAGCAGCTCGCTGCTTCGGCGCGGAACAAACGGGAACGATCGCTCAGCCATTGGGGCGAGGGGGAGGTGCGAGCCGACGATGCATGACATCAAAGATGATATCCAAGCCAAGTGGCACCTGGGGCCTCAGGGCTGTCGGACACGATGATGAACACGGCCGGCCATTCATGATCCTCATCGTCCACGGGCAACGAATCGTCCCGAAGCCAAACGACGTACTCGTAGGAATCTGCCACCGGTCAAGGATGCCAGGCGGGTGACGCTGTGAAGCCGCGTTGTCTGCTTCCGAGGGGAGGTCTGACTTGCGATCCTTCGCTCAGTCGCGTTTTCAGCAGCACCTCGCGAGTACGCAGAAAGTACGCCGCTTCTGCGGACTCGGTACTACTCGGCGGACAGCAACTGACGTGAACCCTCGATCGACAAGCACTGGCTTCGCTGGAGCGAGGCGGTTGTGGAGGCCGGGTTCACTCCGGGCGTGATGAACACCGCCTACTCAGATGACTATGTCCTGGAGACCCTTGCGTTGCTGGTGCGTGAGCTCGGTCACTACCCGATTGCAAACGAACTCCGGCGGAAGGCCCGCGAGACGGTCGGGTTCCCGAGCCGAAACACATTTGATCGGTTCGGCAGCAAGGCTGCCTCGATGCACAGGCTCGCTGGTTTCTGCCGTGCTCGCCCTGAGTTTGCCGATGTGCTCGCTCTGGTCGGCGACGTTGGTGACGAGAGCGAGCCTCCGCTTCAGCCGACCACGGCAGTCGTCGGCTACGTCTACTTGGCGAAGTCGGGCAGGCACTACAAGATCGGGCAGACGAATGACCTGGTGCGGCGAACCAGCGAGCTACGGATTCAACTGCCCGAGCGCCTGAGCCTCGTTCACCAGATCTCCATGGACGACCCGGCGGGCATCGAGAGGTATTGGCATCAGCGGTTCAGCCACTTGCGAGCGAATGGCGAATGGTTCGCGCTTGGTGCGGCTGAGGTCGCCATCTTCAAACGCCGGAAATTCATGTAGCGAGCGCGGTCACGTCGCGCGCTACGCGCCGGCGGGCGTTGATGGTGCCTGCCGCGAAGTTCTCGTGGGTGTCGAAGCCTGATTGACCGCGAAGTGACTTCGTCCAGTGCCAGGTGGGTCAGACGCGGGGCTGTGAGCGACATGTCCCTGCCGATACACGTGAGCTCCAGCCGCCCCTTCGGAGACCTCATGACCTGTCATCCTCCAACGAATCCTTGGCCCTGGAGACCCCGTCCCACAGCGCGGCGACCGGGGCCGCCCACACCCGCTCGCCGAGGCGAGCGGTAAGCGGACCCGTGTGGAACAGGATGCCGCACTGGAATCGGTCGCCGAGGCGATCCCGAAGGAACGTCAGGCCGCTGGCGTCGCGCTGGTTCACGGATCGGGCGGACTTCACCTCGATGGCCACCACGCTGCCGTCGGGGCGTTCGATGATGATGTCGACCTCGACCCCCGAGCGATCTCGGAAGTGGGCGAACGTGAGCGCTTCGTCGATGGTGGTCGCCTGCCGCGTCAGCTCGGCGACCACGAACGATTCGAGGAATGCGCCACCCATCGCAGCGGTCGCCAGGCGTTGCGCCGAGAGCGACAGGACTCCCGCGGCGAGGCCGGTGTCGGAGACGTGGACCTTCGCTCGATGCCCGGTCTTGGCCGAGACGCCGACCGTCCAGCCCGGCAGCTCGGTCGTCAGGTACAGGCGCTCCAGCAGCCGTCGGTACGAGGACGCTGTCGGCTGGGTGACGTCGAGGGCTTGTGACAGTTCGGTGTTGACCACCGTCGATGAGGTCCGTTGGGCGATGAGCCGGTAGAGCCGTGACAGCGCTCCCGAGTGGCGGACGTCGATGAGGTCGGGCAGATCGCGATCGGTCACGGTCGCGAGGTAGCTCGCGAAC
>JANPBZ010000262.1:0-14007 GCA_031430695.1 Ilumatobacteraceae bacterium | reverse complement strand
TTTGGTCGGGTCGCCGAGATAGCCCTGGGGGATGATCGTCGCCGGGTCACCGAAGACGCTCGACGAGTAGGCGTGTGCCTTGTCGTGCGGCTTCAGATTGAGCCGGTTCATAAATGGTTCCGAGCGATAGTTCATGGCTCGACTTCCGGGACGGTACGCCTCGGTGATGGGATCCACGGTTGGCAGCGGCAGGTCGTTCTTGTCGTAGACGTCTTCTTGCTCATTGCCGACCTCGTGCAGGATCTTGACGTTCTCGCGAAACGACGGGGCATCGGCCGGCCAGATCACGGCTTCCCAGCCCGACTCGATCGGGGTCGCCGCGTCCTTCGGCGACAACCACACCGAGTCGGGCGGCTCGACCGACAATACGCCGAACAAGCCGTGGTCGATTGCGGCGCGGTGACCAGCGCCGGGGCTGATGTAGTGGGCGCCTTCGAGCGCCTTGTCGTCGGGTACGTAGTAGCGATAGACGCTGGTCTGGCCAGCGGGCACCTCGCCGCTGAAGTTGCGCCCGACCTTGTCGCCGGGTCGATCGAACGGCAGCCCGTCGATGTGCATGCCGTAGGTGCCACCAGACGCGCCGTTGGTCACATTGATCTCGACGCAGTCGCCTTGGTTGGCGCGGATGACCAAGGGCTGGATCGGGTCATCGCGCAGACCGAGCGACACCTCCTGCGTCAGCTCCTGAGCACGAATCGCCGGAATCTGACTGGTCAACGCGTACATCTTGCCGGCTGGGTCGTGGTCACCCCAGCGGTTCAACGGGATGTCAACATCGATCATCGTCACCGAGTACGTACGGGTGAAGCTGCCGGCCGGACACACGCCGGGCGATGTCACAGCGCTCGCCGACGAGGATGGGATGGTGATGATACCGACCGCGAAAAGTGCGGCCACCGACAACGCAGCGCGCTGGCGTGCCGAGAGAGCGCGGCGCGTCGGCCGGGCAAGTGCACCCAGGCCGAGCAGTGCGGCGCAGATCAACAGCGCCACAGGGAGATCAATGAGGAATTCGGCGCCCATCGACACCGGCATCGCCGAAGCGGCGCCGTGATGGCCGGCACTCCCGAACATTCCGGCGTGCATCGGGACGCCTAGTGCCAGTGCGGCGGCGACAGCGGTGGCCATCGATCCGGCCGTGCGCAACACGCCGGCACGACGCCCGACGACCATCGTCGCCGCGATCACCGCCAGCAGCACCAACGGCACCGACAACGTCGAGTCGCGCAACCAGTGCGCCCAGAATGTCACGTCATGCGCTTCGCGGGCGCCACTGCGCCAGTGCACGGTGTGCGTCCACAGCCCCACTCCATATGCAGTTGCTGCCGCGATGGTGAACATGCGCCGATCAAGCAGCGCATTTCCCGTGTCGCCCGTCCAGCGATTCATGATTCGGCCCTCTCCTCCTGTTGCGAACCGGCGTGGACGGGACCCTCTCCCCAACCGACACCGGGTATCTCATCTCGTCACGATCGTCAGTCGTGCGTGTGGTCGTCCTTCGGCGATTCGTTGCATCCACCGGTGACCGGCAATGGTCGGCCTGTGCCACCTTGCACGGTGCAGCCCACCGCACCGAGGTCGATCAGCACTACGTCATTCGTCGCCGGATCCACGAAGCGCACCGTGAAGGGGCGAGCGTCGGCGGTCGACACGAAGTCGATCAACACATCGATCGCCGCGTTCGGCTGCAACTCGCCAGGCAACTGGGCAGCCCGCGAAATCGGCACGACCGCACCGGTCCCGTCCAGCAACTCGAACTGTGTCGGCTCGTAGAGCAACACATCATTCGACAAGTTGGTGATCACTGCTGCCACCTGCACGTTGATCGAGCCCGCCTCCACCAAGCCGGGCACACCATGCGCACCAGTGATCTGCGCATCGTTGAGACCACTGATTGCCGTTGCATGCTCGACTGCGACGACGCCGAAGCTGGTCGCCACGTCCTCGCCGATCACGTGAGCCACAGGACCCGCCGAACCGGGGCTCGAGCTGACCAGAGGATTGTTCCCCTTCATCATGTCGACGGCAAGGACACTGCCGCCCAGGCACGACACAGCAAGTGCTGAGACCATCGCCCGTTGAACCCACCGTCTGCCCAACCGTGGTGGCTGGACGATGACGGCGGTCATCTGGACTCAACCGAGCACATGGTGAGGCACTGCGTCGCGTCTGCGAAGAAGGTGCCGCGCGCGATCTCGAGATGCGCGCCAAGCGGTGAATGAACCCGTCCGTACATTGATTTTCTGTCCCTGTCCTCCTGCCTCGTCCAAGGCAGGTTGCTACACATGCAGCGTGACAGCGACGGCCTGTTCGTGCAATGATCCGATGGGGTTACGGCGTGGGCGTTGCCCACCCAGCCCATGCTGCATCTCAAGTCGTAGGCCCACCACGGTATTCACACTCGAGGTGGTCGCTCGGATGCTGAAAGATCACATCCTGTGGCGAGTAAAGATTTCTTTACGCCCCAGGGCTCAAGTTCAGGACGAGAAGCACCCGCCGGGTCGATGCACCGACACCGCGTACAACTCCCCCCGATACGGATCGCGTTGCCACGTTGACCACCGCCCCACGAGTTCGAGGCCGCTCTCCGCGCATCCTCCGTCGTACTCGACGAGCGTCAAGGCATCGCGATCAGATTCGAGCTGAAACCCAGCGACCAACAACCCATCAGGCTCGAGGTGCGCCGCGACGTTCTGAATGATGGCCCGCCGATCCGTCGGTCTGCAGAACACCATCACGTTGCCGGGCATTGCCACCATGTCAAAGCGCCGGCCGAGGCACATCGTCGACAGATCGGCATGCACCCAGGGAATCGACGGTTGCGACTCTCGGGCGAATGACAGTAGATCATCGTCGAGGTCGACGCCGACGACATCGATCCCGCGTCGAGCCAGTTCAATCGCCACACGACCCATACCGCAGCCGGCGTCGAGCACACTGGAAGGATGCAGCGATTCGATGAAATCAGCCTCACCGTGCGCTGATTCGCCAGCGACCTCGAGGCGACTCCACCGCGTGTAGTACTCGTCGAGATCCGTGACCGCCCGCCACTGCGACCAGCGCCGGCTGACGAGATGCTCATCGTCCGGATCCATGACAACAGTCTGTCGGCTGCGCCTCGACGTCGCCACCCGTGGCGTCAGCCAAACGGCCAGATCGTGGTGAGGACACGGCCCTCGATGTCGTCGGCGTCGACCGTGCCGAATGTCCGCGAGTCTTCGGACGTGTCGCGATTGTCACCGAGCAGATAGACCTCGCCGGGTGGCACAACATCGGGGCCGGTGAAGAATCCATCCATCTCGGCATTGTCGATGTAGCTCTCGACGACGCTTGCACCGTTGACGATCAGCTGTCCGTCCTCGATTCCCACCGAGTCGCCGCCGACTGCGACGACCCGCTTGACGATCGATTCGCCGGTGCGCGGGTCGGCGGTCACCACGATGTCGCCACGGTGAGGGTCGCGGGTGAGATAGGTGAGCTTGTCGATCAGCAGGATCGCGCCGGACGGCAACGTCGGCTCCATGCTGTCGGATCGCACTCGTACCGGCTCGACCACGAAGCTACGTATCAGCAAGAGCGCGACGATGACGGCCGCGAGCCACAGGATTCGACGTACCGTTGCTGCGTCGTCGGACTGCTCTTCGAGTTCCTCGTCGTCCGCGTCGGGATCGATCGCCACCGTCATCACAGTAGAGCGAAGCTGGTCCCCCAGAGCGCGAGACCGATCCACATCAAGCGATTCACGGTGCGCGTTCTTGATCGGGTCGGCAGCAGGCTGAGCAACGTGACCACCAGCAGCACTTCGGCGACGAGAGTGAACACATCGAGCGGACCGACGTGCTTGGCTCCGTCGGGCAGGATCGAGCGACCCGGCACCCAGCGACCGCCATGGATCGGCACCGGTGGTGTGTTCGGAAGTCCGACGGTCCGGCTGGCAACATACAGCAAGATCACGCCGACGGTGGCCCAGATGCCGGCGAGCACGATCCGATGGTCGTACGCAAACCGGATCAGCAGCACCGAATAGAGCAGTTGAGCGACGCCCAGCACGACGAAGAACAGCCCGGCGGTCGGCCACCACGTGAAGTGATCGGGCGCGACGACTAGATGCGCGAGCGCTGCAGCCGCTGACAACACGATTGCAGCGTCGACGGCGACCGTGCGGCGGCGACGCACCACCTCGCTGCGCTCGCCGCGCAGCAGGGGGACCATCATGTTCACAGCGGGCTGCTGTCGTCTTCCGACATCGGGCGAGGACCCCAACCTCGGGGGTCGTCGCCCGGGCCCTCGGGATCGATCATCTCGAACTGGCCCATCATGTCGTGGTCCTCGTGCACCAGGTTGTGGCAGTGGATCATGTACTTGCCACGTCCGTTGAACTGGGCAAGCACTCGAACAGTCTCGTTCTCGCCGACGTACACGACGTCTTTCGGCCCCAACTCGTGCGGCGACGGTGGCCTGCCGTTTCGGGTGAGAACCTTGAAGTCGATGAAGTGGATGTGCACCGGGTGGAACCACCCACCCGACGAGTTCTTGAGCTCCCAGATCTCGACATCGCCCCGATTCGGCTTGGCCAGGCAGAACTCGTAGTTGCTGTTCTCGACATCTTTCCAGGACTTGCTGTTGATCTTGAACTGCCCATTCGTACGGTGGAAAAGGAGCTGGCGAGTGGTCACTGCCTGCGACGGCTGCAACGCCATGGTCGGCTCGCCCGGGTTCAACACATCGGGGATCGAGTTGTTCGACAGATCGGTCGGCTCACTGACGACATCGAAGGCCATGATCTTGTCGGTGTTCGCGTAGTTGTTGTTGTTCTTCGGGCTCGAGTTGTTCAGGATCACTCGGCGTCCGATCGGGTACTTCGAGAAGTCGATGACCACCTCGTAGCGCTCGGCCGACCCCGTACGGAAGCTCTTGACGTATTGAGGGGTCGGCATCAACCCGCCGTCGGTGCCGATGATGGCCATCGGCTCACCGGAGTCGAGCGACAGCTTGAACGAGCGAGAAACCGTCGCGGCGAGGACGCGGAAGCGGTACTTGCGCCGCTCGACTTGCATCACCGGCCAAGGGCGACCGTTGACCGTGATCACGTCACCCCACATGCCGTTGTCGTCCTCGAGCGTGAACAACAGCTGACCATCATTCTTGAACATCATGTCGCCGATGATGAGCGGCACGTCGTAGACGCCGTGCGGGATCGGCAACGACTGCTCCAACGGATCCAGAATGTGATATTGCCCTACTAGCCCGTGGTACACGTTCTCCGCGGTGTGGTGCGAGCCATGATCGTGGTACCACAGCGTTCGAGCCTCTTGCCAGTTGGGATACCGGTAGTCCTTGAACTGGTTTGGGTACGTGTGGTCGCTGGCGTAGCCGTCGAATTGCGGTAGCGAGGCCGAGCCATGGAGGTGGACCGAGGAGTACGGCTGGTAGCCGTACACCGGATGGGTGCTCGGGAGCAGGTTGCAGTTGCGCACCACGGTCCTACGACCCTGATTGACCTTGATGGTCGGACCGGGAACCGAACCCTCGTAACCGAACAACATCGTCTGATAGCCCGGCACGATCTCGGCAGTCGTCGGCTGCATGTGCAGCGCGTAGTAGTCGGTCGTGTCGTCAGTGCGCACCGGCACCGCCACCGGCGGGTATGCAAACGGCGTCGTGAACGGCGTCGGCAACTTGCTCGCCGCCATGCGGCTATCGAGCGCTGATTGCCCCGACACAACTCGAGACAATGGCAACGACAACGTGGCGCCGGCGAACACGCCGGCCTTGATCACATCTCTTCGGCTGAGCGTCATGGTTGCCCACTGCCCGCGCGCGAGTTTGCCCGAACCCGTTCGTCCAACACCGGTATCTCCGTTCCCACTACTTACAGCCCGTCCGGGGCATCCGTCCAGAATGCAGCCACATATCCGAAGTGTCAATGAACCATTCGTGGTACGGCCTGCGACCAGGCATAGCGGAGACGACTTAGACCTAGGGCCTAAGTCGTCTTGTATTTTGCCACGTCACGTGCTGCATTGGGTTCCGCTCGTGGGAAACGTCAGTCGGCCGATCGCTGTGCAGTCAACTCCGCAAGGCTGCGAATACGCTCGAAGTCGGCATCGGGGTGGTCGTCGTGTGGGTCGAGCAGGATCGGGTGAAGCCCGGCGGCACGGGCCGCGCCGATGTCCATCGTGACCGAGTCACCGATGTAAGCGATCTCGTCGCGGACGATGCCATCGAAGTACGGCAGCGCATGGTCGAAGATTCGCGGATCGGGTTTGGCCACGCCAACGACGTGACTGTCGACCACGACGCGCATCGCCACGTGCGGCCCATCGCCCGCTTGGCACACGCCACTCCGTGACAACACCTCGGCGATCTGACCACTGGCGTTCGACACCACACCCAACGGCAGCCCGCTCGCGGTCAGCGTTGCGAGCGCCTCCTGACTCTCAGGAATCGGCCATCTCCACAGGTACGCGCTGCGTGTGCGATGCAAGACCGTCGCAGCAGCGTCGGCGTCGGCGTCGGCCACGCCGATGCTGCGCACATATGAATGGTTGTACTCATCCCAGAAAGCCTCGCCACTGCCTGCGGCCGACTTCGCTGCCATGCCGGCGTAGTGAGCTCGTCGGTGGGATCCCACCGACGGATCGCCGCCGTAGTAGGCCAGTAGTGGGCCGAGCACGGTGGGGTCTGGAAGCACCAGCACTCCACCCGCGTCGAACAGGATCGCCTTGAACCGCGCAGTCACCGGCCCATCATGCCCGTTTCGCCCCCAGCCCCGTCGACACATACCCTTGGCGCGTGCGCAGCGCCAGAGACTTCTTCAAACCGCTCGCCGTCGGGGCGCCAGCGCCGATGCGCGAGATTCCGTTCCGGCCGAGTCGGGTCATTCACTTCTTCCCGCCGCACATCGACAAGGTGGTCGCCAAGTTGCCCGAGGTGGTTCCTGCGGTCGACATCCTCCTCGGCAACCTCGAAGACGCCATCCCGATGGCCGACAAGACGGCTGCTCGCATGGGTCTCGTCGACGTTGCCCGCTCGATCGACATGGGTGATACGCAGCTCTGGACCAGGGTCAACAGCCTCGACTCGCCGTGGGGACTCGAGGACATCACGACCCTGGTCACCGAGGTCGGCGACAAGCTCGACGTCGTCATGATCCCCAAGGTCGAGGGTCCCGAGGACATCCACTACATCGATCGCCTGCTGGCCCAGCTCGAGGCCAAGGCTCGGCTACAACGACCGATCCTCGTCCATGCCATTCTCGAGACGGCCCGCGGTGTGGCCAACATCGAATCGATCTGCGCAGCATCGCCGCGCATGCAAGGCCTATCGCTGGGGCCGGCCGACCTCGCCGCCAACCGACGGATGAAGACCACTCGCGTCGGCGGCGGCCATCCCGACTACCTCGTACGCGCTGACCCCGATCCTGCCAATCCCGACGCAGTCCGCCCGTCCTTCCAACAGGACCTGTGGCACTACACGTTGGCGCGCATGGTCGACGCGTGTGTCACTTTCGGCCTCCTGCCCTTCTACGGACCCTTCGGTGACATCCGCGACACGGTGGCCTGCGAGGACCAATTCCGCAACGCCTACCTGCTCGGGTGTGTCGGGGCGTGGAGTCTGCATCCGGTTCAGATCGAGATCGCCAAGCGGGTGTTCAGCCCGCGGCCGGCCGAGGTCGCTCAAGCGCAGCGAGTCATCGATGCCATGGGTGACGGCACCGGGGCGATCATGCTCGACGGCAAGATGGAGGACGACGCGTCGGTGAAGCAATGCAAGGTCGTTGTCGAACTTGCCCGTCAGTTGGCGGCTCGCGATCCGCAGCTCGCTGTCGCATACGGATTCACGTCGTGAGCGAGTTTCGTCCGCGCCGATCGGTGCTGTACATGCCCGCCGCCAACGAGCGAGCACTCGAGAAAGCCAAATCGCTCGCCGCGGACTCCATCATCTTCGACCTCGAGGATGCGGTCGCCCCCGACGCCAAGGACTCCGCCCGTATCGCGGCGTGCACGGCAACGGCTTCCGGCGACTATGGCCGGCGCGAACTGACGATCCGCTGCAACGGGCTCGACACGCCTTGGGGAGCTGCAGACCTGAAAGAGATCTCCGTCTCGACAGCGGCCGCCGTCGTCGTTCCCAAGGTCAGTTCGGTGGCCTACGTCGATCAGGTGTCAGCACGCCTCGACGATGCCGGCGCGCCGGACACGATGACCGTGTGGGCGATGATCGAAACACCGACAGCAATCCTCGATGTTCGAGCCATTGCATCCCACCCTCGAGTCTCGGTGTTGGTGATGGGCACCAACGACCTCGCACGCGAGATACGCGCCCCTTTGGCGCCCGGTCGCCGCGCCCTGCTCTCCCACCTGGCGACCGCGTTGCTGGCCGCACGCGAGGCCGGCAAGGTCATCCTCGACGGAGTGTTCAACGACGTGAAGGACCCCGACGGGTTTCGTGAGGAGTGCCTTCAAGGAGTTGAGTTCGGCTTCGACGGCAAGACCCTGATCCACCCCGGCCAGGTCGAGATCGCCAACCTGGCCTGGGCGCCATCACCCGCCGATGTCGATCAGGCCCGGCGGATCATCGCTGCCTTCGATCAGGCTGTGGCCGACGGTCGCGGTGTGGTGACTGTCGACGGTCGGATGATCGAGAACCTTCATGTGGCCAACGCCCAGCGCACCCTCGCCACCGCTGAGGCAATCGCCGCCCTCGACTGACATCGGCCGCCAGTTGTACGGGTACAAAGTGCAGTCTGTACGCCACATCGTGTATCGAATACGATGGGACCATGACCGTGCTCGACACCCACCCAGAGAACGCCTTTGTCAACGATCGCTCTCACGTCTTCCACTCCTGGAGCGCGCAGGGCGCGTTGAACCCGCTGGTCGTCGCCGGTGCCGAGGGCAGCTACTTCTGGACGTCCGACGGCACCCGTTACCTCGACTTCTCCAGCCAACTCGTCAACGTCAACATCGGCCACCAGCACCCCAAGCTGGTCGCGGCGATCAAGCAGCAAGCAGATCGACTGTGCACGGTCGCCCCATTTCACGCCAACGATGCCCGCAGTGAGGCCGCCCGCCTGATCTGCGAGGCCGCCGCCGAGAAGATCGACAACAGCCAGTTGAACATGGTGTTCTTCACCAACGGCGGCGCCGAGGCGACGGAGAACGCGGTTCGTATGGCCCGCCTGCACACCAATCGCAACAAGGTGCTCACCCACTACCGCAGCTACCACGGAGGCACCAACGGCGCGATCACGCTGACAGGTGACCCGCGACGTTGGCCCAGCGAGCCCGGAATGCCGGGCGTTGTCAAGTTCTGGGGCCCGTACGCATATCGCAGCGCGTTCCACTCCAGCAACGAGGCCGAGGAATGCGAACGGGCACTCGCCCATCTCGACGATGTGTTGATGGTCGCAGGCAGTCACACCGTTGCGGCCATCACCCTCGAGACGGTGGTCGGCACCAACGGCATCCTGGTGCCGCCCGACGGATACCTGCAGGGCATCCGTGATCGTTGCGATCGGCACGGCATCGTCATGATCTGCGACGAGGTCATGGCCGGCTTCGGTCGCTGCGGCGAGTGGTTCGCGTTCCAGAAGTGGGGCGTACAGCCCGATCTGGTGTGCTTCGCGAAGGGCGTCAACTCCGGCTATCTCCCGCTCGGCGGCGTGGTCCTCGGCCAGCACATTGCTGACACGTTCCGCGACCGAGCCTTCCCTGGCGGACTGACCTATTCCGGTCACCCGCTGGCCTGTGCGTCAGCGGTGGCCAGCATCAACATCTTCAAAGACGAAGGCATCATCGAGCACGCACGCATGCTCGGTACCGATGTCATCGCGCCAGGCTTGGAGAAGCTTCAGGCAAACCACCCGAGCATCGGCGAGGTTCGTGGCCTCGGGGTGTTCTGGGCACTCGATCTCGTCACCGACAGGGCTACCCGTCAACCGCTGGTGCCGTACAACGCATCGGGCGCAGACGCCAAGCCGATGGCCGATTTGGCCGCGGCGTGCAAGCAGCGTGGGGTGTGGCCGTTCACCCATTTCAATCGGCTGCATGTCGTGCCACCATGCACAGCGAGCGTCGATGAGGTGCAAGAAGGATTGGCCGTGCTCGATGAAGCGTTGACCGTCGCCGATTCGTTCTACACGGGCTGACGCAGCGACCGATGTGGCGTAAGCCGGGTCGCGCCGGCGCAGTTCTGTATGCAGTGCTGGCAGCGGTCGTCGGCTCGGCGACGGCCTTTTTCAGCCGACTCGAGATCGAGCGACAGCGCGGCCGGCGCGAAGCAGCGCGTTCGCTGCCCACCGGGCCGATCATCGTGATCTCCAACCACACCAGTTACGCCGACGGCGTGTTGCTGGCCCTGGCATGCCGGCGTATGGGTCGTTCGCTGCGCCTGCTGGCCACCTCCGGGGTCTTCGGTGCTCCGGTACTCGGTTTCGTCGCCCGCAAACTCGGGTTCATCAAGGTCAAGCGTGGCGCAGCCGACGCGGCGACCTCGCTCGATGAGGCCGCTCACGCGTTGGCCGAGGGTGAAGCGGTCGGAATCTTCCCCGAAGGTCGCTTGACCCGAGACCCGCTGATGTGGCCGGAGCGCGCCAAGACCGGAGCGGTTCGGCTGGCCCTGCGAACCGACGCACCGATCGTGCCGGTCGCGATGGTCGGGGCGCACCGAGTCGTCGGCCAGCACAGGGTCGTGCCGACATTGCTCGTCAACCTGATTCGCCGGCCAAAGGTCGACACGCGAATCGGAGCACCTATCGACATTCGGGCGTTGATGAACATCGGCCCGACCACCGAACCGACCAACGAAGAGGTTCGTCTCGCCGCCGACTTGGTGATGGGCAGGTTGGTTGCACTTGTCGCCGAATCACGCGGCGAGCGCCCGCCGGATCCGCAGGGCGTCCCGCCCACCCCCGACTGACGCCGACCTACCTGTGTGGGCGCGATGTGAGCCCGCCTACCGGAATCGCGCCCGACCAGGTGGTGTTGGCGGACGGGGTTAGCCGACGATCCAGGTGCCGCTGCTGCGCAGCAGGGTGGCGAGATCTCCAGGACCCTTCTTCGACGAGGTCTCGGCGAGCTGGCGACTCACGGCCATGCCGTAGTCGGGACGCTCGACCGAGCGGAACACACCGAAGGGGGTCGCCGAATGGTCGTCGTGTGACAATCGAGCCAAGGCAAAGGCGAGGCCCGGATCATCGCGGTGAGCATCGTGAACCACGATCGCCTCGAGACCGACATCGGCGACTTCGACGATGCGCAACAGACCGTCGGTACCCATGACCACACCCTTGTGAGCATCGGTGCCGAACGTGATCGGCTCGCCATGGCGGAGGTCGATCATCATCTCGTCGCGGACTTGACGACGGATGACGTCGTCGAACGCACCGTCATTGAACACGTTGCAGTTCTGGAAGATCTCGACAAAGGACGAGCCCTGATGAGCATGGGCCTGGCGGAAGACCTCCATCATGTGCTTGCGATCGAGGTCGTGCGTGCGGGCGACGAAACTGGCCTCGGCGCCCAGTGCAACGCTGAGCGGGTTGAACGGCGGATCGACGGAACCGAACGGCGTGCTCTTGGTGACTTTGCCTATTTCCGACGTGGGAGAGTACTGCCCTTTGGTGAGTCCGTAGATGCGATTGTTGAACAGCAAGATGGTGAGGTTGACGTTGCGGCGAAGGGCGTGGATGAGGTGGTTGCCGCCAATCGACAGGCCATCACCATCACCGGTGACCACCCACACATCGAGGTCGGGTCGAGCGACGGCAAGTCCGGTGGCAATGGCCGGCGCACGACCGTGGATGCTGTGCATGCCGTAGGTGTTCATGTAGTACGGGAACCGACTACTGCAACCGATGCCGCTGATGAACACGGTGTTCTCGGGGGCGATGCCGAGCTCGGGCATGAGCTGCTGGACCGCGAGCAAGATGCCGTAGTCGCCACAGCCAGGACACCAGCGCACCTCTTGATCGCTGGTCCAGTCCTTCTTCGTGGTGACCGGCACCATGGTGTCGCTCATTGCAGCGCTCCTTCGATGGCATTCTCGAGTTCGATAGCCGTGAACGGCAGACCTTGTACCTTGCTGACAGGCTTGGCATCGACCAGGTACTCGGAGCGAACGAGGCGGCACAGTTGGCCGAGGTTCAGCTCCGGAACGATCAGGCGCGGGTATCGCTTCAGCACTTCACCCAAGTTGGGTGGCAGCGGGTTGAGGTGGGTGAGGTGCACCCACGCGACTTTCAAGCCCCGGCGGCGCGTGCGTTGCACCGCAGCATCGATCGCTGCCCATGTGGAACCCCAGCCGAGTACGCAGATGTCGGCGTCGTCGATGTCGCCGACAGCCACAGCCGGTGGGATGTCGTTGGCGATCCCGGCAATCTTCGCGGCACGAAGGAAGACCATCCGTTGATGGTTTTCAGGGGTGTAGTTGATGTCGCCGCGGCCGTCTTCTTTCTCCAAGCCGCCGACGCGGTGCATCAACTTCGGCGTGCCGGGGATGGCCCACGGCCGAGCCAGCGTCTCCGGATCGCGCAGGTACGGCCAATACTCGGTCGTCCCGTCGTCGTTGGTGTGGTTCATCTCCGTCGCGAACGGCACCGAGATATCGGGCAAGGTGGCGACATCGGGCAGACACCACGGCTCGCTGCCATTGGCGATGTAGCCATCGCTGAGCAGGATCACCGGCGTGCGGTACTTCAAGGCGAGGCGCGCCGCTTCGATCGCGGCATAGAAGCAGTGGGCAGGGCTGTATGCAGCGACCACGGGAAGCGGAGCCTCGCCATGGCGCCCGTAGAGCGCGATGTTGAGATCCGCGGCCTCGGTCTTGGTCGGCAAACCGGTGGACGGTCCGCCGCGCTGCACGTCGATGATCAGCAATGGCAACTCCAACGACACCGCAAGGCTGGTGGTCTCACTCTTCAGGGCGACGCCCGGACCGCTGGTCGTGGTGACACCGAGGTGGCCGGCGAACGCCGCGCCGAGCGCCATGCCGACCGCAGCGATCTCGTCTTCGGCCTGAACGGTGCGGACCCCGTAGTGCTTGTGCTTCGACAGCTCGTGAAGGATGTCGCTGGCGGGTGTAATCGGGTAACTGCCGAGGAACAGCGGCAGCTTGGCCAGTTGACCGGCCGCGACCAGGCCCCACGCCAGCGCGACGTTGCCGCTGATGTTGGTGTACTCGCCCGGCGGGAGTTTGGCCGGCTTGACCTGGAACCGATGGTCGAACTGTTCGGTCGTCTCACCGAAGTTGAATCCGGCGGTGAACGCGGTGGCGTTGCTGAGGCGTACGAGCTCGTCTGTGAACTTGCTCTGGATCCAGTCGATGGTCGGTTGCGTCGGTCGCGAATACAGCCACGACACCAACCCGAGTGCAAAGAAGTTCTTCGACCGTTCGGAGTCGCGCGCCTTGACGCCCAGTGGCTCCGTCGCTTTCTGTGTGAGCGACGTCATCGGCACCTCGACAACGCGGTAGCCGGCGAGCGAGTCGTCGGTCAGCGGGTTGGTCGCGTATCCGGCCTTGGCCAGATCACGCTCCGCAAACGCGTCGCTGTTGACGATCAACAGACCGTGCGGCTCGAGCCGACCAAGATCGGCCTTGAGCGCAGCAGGGTTCATCGCAATCAACACGCTCGGCGCGTCGCCAGGTGTTGTGATGTCGTGGTCGCTGATCTGAACCTGGAAGCTCGATACGCCGTTCACGGTGCCTGCCGGCGCACGGATCTCGGCTGGGTACTCCGGCAACGTCGACAGGTCGTTGCCGAACGCCGCACTGACCGACGTGAATCGATCGCCCGTGAGCTGCATACCATCGCCCGAATCGCCAGCGAACCTCACGACGACGCATGTGATGGTTTCGGCTTCACGCCCAGCAGGGCGTTCTACGGTGTCCGTCATGGCCACCTCCTCCCGCAAACAGGTGGCCTCATTGCCAGCCCGCTCGTTGTAGACGTTATATCGCCTTGCGGGTGACAAAGGCGACACCGAGCAATGAAATCACCAGACC
>JANPBZ010000261.1:0-7764 GCA_031430695.1 Ilumatobacteraceae bacterium | reverse complement strand
CGAGATCCTGCCCGAGCGCCTCGTCGTCGAACTCGACGGATGTCATGTCGCGGTCGTCCACGACAGCGGTCCGGCCGACGGCCGGACCGCCCGTCTACGCCGCTGGTTCCCGCAGGCCGACGTCGTTGTCTTCGGCCATTCGCACACCCCGTGGCGCGAGATCGACGTCCGCCCTTCCGACGGCCATGTGCAGCACCACGTGAACCCGGGATCGGTGATGCAGCGCCGCACCGCTCCTCATCACACCGTTGCCGTCCTGCAACTGCGCGACGGCGTGGTGGCCGACGTGAGCCACATCGTTCTGCCGTAACTGTCCTCCCCCTCGAACTGGGGCTCCTGACCGCTATGTCAACGCGTCAGGTCGATGCCCCGGCGTTGCGATCCTCGGGTGCATCCTGAGGTGTTGTGTCGGGATGCGATCGCGCACGGCGTCTCGCCGATGCGTGCTGTCCGTCGTTCTCGTAACTGACGGTCACGGATTCGAACCCCTTGAACTGTTGCGAATGTGCAGCGTCCGTGTACGCACGCTGGTCCGCCGAGGTCAGGTCGACGTTGTCGGTGAACGGCGTCATCAGGGCCCGCGGATACAGGTGCTTTGCGCGCACCACGTTGATCTCGGCGCCGATGACAATGCCTACGGCAGCGAGGAAGATCCACGCGAGCAAACCGAGGACAAGCGCGAACACTCCATACGTTGCGTCGGCGTCCTTCACGACGCTTCCGACATACGCCGTCCCGAAAGCTTGCAGCAATTGCCAGTTGGCTGCGGCAACGATCGCCCCTGGAACGACGTCGCGCAGCGACTGCTTCGGTGTGGTGATCCTGAACGCGAGGATGAAGAGTGCGACGTTGACGACCACCGATATGACCATTGCCAAGACGGTTCCCACCCCGCCGACGTCCGCCCCGAACGCGCCGGCACTGCCCACCGCCGACAGGATCGTGGTGAGCAGGACCGCTATGCCGGCCACGCCGATCAGATGGAAGCTGTGCAGCCGTGCCCGGATCGGGTTGGGGCGCCGGTTGCGCGGCACTGACCATGTCACGTTCATCGCGTTCCGCACAGCCTGCGCTACGCCGAGCGCGCCGTAGACGGCGACGAGCCCTCCCACCACGATCGCGCCCACGCTGCCACGGAGCCCTTGCGGCTGGCCGAGTTGCTCGCCGATGACCGGGAACTGACTCAACGTCGACTCGAGGATCTGTTGCTGCAGATCAGGCCGTCCCTGCAACACGAACCCGAGGATCGAAGCCAGCAGCAGCAAGAGCGGAAACAGCGATAGGAAGCCGTAGTAGGTGATGAGGGCGGCCAGGTACGGCCCCTGATCCTCACCGAACTTGTAGACGACTGCCAGCGGAAAGCTCGCCCACGGATGACGGCGCTGGAATTGGTCGAGCCGTTCCGTCATTGACATGACGCACTACTCGTCGCAGCCTCAGTCACTTCGAGCGGTGTCGGCCAGGCGAAGCGGGGTTCACCCGGTCAGCCGCCGAGTCGTTGGGTGGTGAAGACGGTGACGCCGTCGACGGTCGCAGTGAATTCTCCATTGAGGGAGATGACCGACGCGCCGGGGAGTTCGTTGGTCGCACCAGTGAGGGCTGCGGCGCCACCGGCCTTGGTCGTGCCTGTGCAACTGATGTCGATCTTGGCAACGCCGTCCTGCACTTTGGCCTCGCATGTGAGAGGACCATCGAGCTCCTGTCCGGCGTTCTTGAACTGTTCCTCTCCCTGCTGAGTCGCGATGGTGCGTGCAAGTGCCTCGGCAACGTCATCCGTGACGTCCCCTGCAGCGCTGGCGACATCACCTGCTGCGCTTTTCAAGTCGGTCGCCACCGATTCTCGGGTGTCGGAATCACAACTTGTGATCGCGAGAGCGGTTGCGGCCATGATCCCCAGGGCGTATCGAACTTTCATGCCGTCATACTTCCCGTCCGGCTCTGCGACGAAACCTTCCGAGATCGCCCGCAACGACTTTCGCCTCGGGTGAAATGCCGGGAGCCGTTTTGGCGTAGCGTCCGTCACACGGCCACGCGGCTCGTGCGTACCGCATTCAACCTCGCGTCATCGAAAGGTTCACCATGGCAGCTGCAGGATCGATCTTGGGAAACGCCGTACAACGTCTGGAGGATCCCACCCTGCTCACGGGTGCTGGCAAGTACCTCGACGACCTGGCACCCGCCGGAACCCTTCATGTCGCGTTTGTCCGCTCCAGCCAGGCCTACGCCAAGGTGCTCGCTGTCGACGTTTCCGACGCGACGTCGATGCCGGGTGTGAAGGCCGTGTATCACGCTCGTGGTGATGACTTGGGAATGCCGTCTCTCCAAGGTTTTCCAATGTTGCCGGCGACGTTGAACCGGCCGATCTTCGCCAACGACGTTGTCAGGTTCGTCGGCGACGTAATCGCAGCCATCGTGGCGACGTCCAAGGCCGCAGCAGTCGATGCAGCGGAAACTGTCGTCGTCGACTACGAGCGGCTCGAACCGATCATCACCCCTGCGCAGGGGTTGATGCCCGATGCGCCGATCCTGTTTCCGGACCACGGCTCGAATGTCTGCTTCGGAACCGAACACGGAGCCGACGTCGATCCGTTCGAAGGGGCCGACGTCATCGCCGAGGTCACCATGGTGAGTCAGCGTCTGGCTGGCGCACCCATGGAGAACAACGGGATCCTGGTCGAGCCCGGTGACAAGCCCGGAACCATGACGTGCTGGATCTCCCACCAGACACCGCACGCGGCACACGGAGCTATCAGCGCGATGTTGGGTATGGAGCCAGCCGATCTGCGAGTGATCTGTCCGTGGGTCGGGGGCGGGTTCGGTCCGAAGGCCGCGGTCTACCCCGAATATCTCGTCGTTGCGGCCGCGTGTCGTGCGCTTGGCGCACCGGTCAAGTGGGCCGAGACGCGATCAGAGGACATGGTGTCGTTGGTCCACGGGCGGGACTACGTGATGACGGCGAAGCTTGGTGTCACCAAGGACGGCAAGTTCACGGGTCTCGAGGGCGACGTCACCGCGAACGCCGGTTCGTATCCGGCAATTGGCGCCATCCTGCCGATGCTGACGCAGATGATGTCAGTAGGCGTGTACAACATCGACAAGGTCAAGTTCGCGACGAGGTCGGTGGTCACCAACACGACGACGGTCGGCGCCTACCGTGGCGCCGGTCGGCCAGAGGCCACCCAGTTGATCGAGCGGCTCATCAACGTTGCCGCGCAGAAGATTGGGATGGATCCGGCAGAGATCCGGCGACGAAACTTCATCCAACCCAGCCAGTTTCCGCTGACCACCAATACGGGCGCCGACTACGACTCGGGCGAGTACGAGAAGGCGCTCGACGCCGCGTTGGCGGCATCGGGCTACGACGCGCTTCGCGAAGAGCAGGCACGTCGACGTGCCGCCAACGATCCGATCGCGCTCGGCATCGGGGTGTCGGCGTATGTGGAAGTCACCGCCCCTGTCGGTCTTCATGTCGAGTTCGGCGCGACCGAGATTCACGACGACGGCACAGCGAGTGTCTTTGCCGGAACCAGCGTGCACGGGCAGGGACACCACACGTCGTTCGCCATGCTTGCGAGCGAGGTCCTCGGCATACCGATGGATCAGATCAAGCTTGTCAACTCCGACACTGACCGCGTGCCACGAGGTTCGGGAACGTTGGGATCCCGGTCACTTCAGACCGCGGGCTCGGCCATCTTCCTCGCGTCCAACGAGGTACTGAGTCGCGGCCAGCGAATTGCCGCGCATCTGCTCGAGGCCGCCGCCGAAGACATCGTCGCCGAGGCCGGTTCGCTCCACGTGGCCGGAACTCCCTCGAAGTCGATCTCCTGGGCTGAACTCGCGGTTGCATCGCGCGACGCATCGAAGCTGCCCGACGGCCTCGATCCGGAGGTTCTACGGCACGAGCTCGACTTCGACGGCACGAGCTCGACGTTCCCGTTCGGCGCACATGTGTCGGTCGTCGAAGTCGACACCGAGACCGGCAAGGTCGTGATGCGACGCCACGTCGCTGTCGATGACTGCGGCCGGATTCTGAACCCGCTGTTGGTGTCGGGTCAACAGCACGGAGGGATCGCCCAGGGCGCCGCCCAGGCACTCTACGAATGGGTCCGGTACGACGAAGACGGCAACCCCGTGACGGGCACGCTGCTCGACTACACCGTGCCGTCGGCGGCGGAACTTCCGAGTTTCGAGACGTCGAACACCCAGACCGACAGTCCGAGAAACCCTCTTGGCGCCAAGGGCATCGGCGAGTCCGGAACGATTGGCTCGACGCCGGCGATTCACAATGCGGTCGTCGACGCCTTGTCCCATCTCGGAGTTGTGCACATCGACATGCCATGCACGCCCGAGCGCGTCTGGTCAGCACTCAACGCCGTCTGATCCCTCACGGCGGGTGAGATGAACACATTTGCAGCAGTGTCACCTATCTGCCGCTGGTCCGGCGTCTGTTATCGCGTGGGCGAGGCCGCATGACTGTTGAGACAATCGAGCGGTACTCGGATGGGAGCTGGTGGCCGAACGATCATCGGGTCAGTCAACGGTTTCCACTGATGTGCCGTGGCAACACCGGCGAGGTGTATCCCAATGTGGTCTCACCGTTGACCGGGTCGATCGTCGGCGTGCCCTTTGCGCTCGGCCAGCGACGGTGCGCCATCGAGACGGGCCTGGCGACGCACCGCCAGATGGCGGATTTCGACGGGCTGACGACAGCGATGGCTGCCAACATCGCCGGCTATCTCTTCGTCAACGTGTCCCTGGCGCGATCGGCGACGGCGCGTACTCCGGGTCTGACCGTCGACATGGTCGACCATCAGATGTTCGGCTTGAGCGGCGCTCCAGCACACGTGCGGGGGCGAGGTGACAGGAGCCTGCTCGCAGCAATTAGAGCCATGAAAGGCATCGGCGCCGGAGTGTTGCGTCCTGACTCCCGACGTCTTGCCAGCGGCCAATCATTGGTCGATGAATTCATCGCCGCCGCCCCGCCGATCGAGCAAGCAACGAATGCTGAACTGGCCGCCGTGCCCGTCGCGGCGACCAGCTTGCTCGAGCGAATGATGCGCGATCTGTTGACAGCCTCGGTCTTTGCCGGTGTCGGCCGTTCGATGGTCGAGCGGCTGGTCGTGCGGCACGGCGGCGATGGATTGGTCAACACCCTGACCGCCGGCCTTGGCACCATCGAGTCCGCAGCGCCGCCAGCAGATCTGTGGCGGCTCGGGCGGCTGGTTGCTGAGAGCTGCACGTTGTCGGCGATGTTCGATGCTGGCCTGCCCGGCCTCGGCACCCGAATCGCAGACAGTAGCGACGACGACGTCGCCCGCTTCGTGCCGGGGTTCGAGCAGTTCCGCGACCGGCACGGTGCCCGCGGGCCCGATGAGTGGGAGTTGGCCTCCCCCACGTGGGGCAGCGATCCATCGATTGCGCTTGCCGCGATCGATCGGCTGCGGCACGCTCCGGCAGATCGCGACCCGTTGGTCGTGGGCAAGCGGCTGGCGGCTGAACGCGAACAGCGGTTCAGGGAGATCCGTTCGCAGCTGGGCTGGTCGAAACGTCGACCGTTCGATCTCGGAGTGCGGGCGGCAGCGCACTACCAAGCCCAACGCGAGGCAACGAAAGCTGCGACCGTTCGTTTGCTCGACCCGATTCGGCGAGCACTCGCCGAGCTCGCTCGACGTTCGGAGTTCACGCACGACGACTTTTTCTTGCTGACGATCGATCAGTTGCCGGGCGCGCTCGAGCACCCAGACACCTACGCCGAGATCGTTGCCGAGCGTCGCGATCGCCGCGACTACCTTCAGGCCCGCGTTCCACCGTTCTGGTTCCAGGGCGACATCCCGCATCCGTCGACATGGCAGCTGCGATCCGACCTTCGTCGTCCCGACACCAGCCAACGAGAGATCCAGGGTCTCGGAGTGTGCTCGGGAGTCGCGACCGGCGCCGCTCGCGTCGTCACCGATCCCGCAGACCCGCGCCACCTCCAGCCCGGAGACATCTTGATCGCACCGATCACCGATCCGGCGTGGACCCCGCTGTTTCTGGCCGTCGCTGGTGTGGTCGTCGATGTCGGTGCCCACATGAGCCACGCCGCAATCGTCGCTCGCGAGCTGGGGATCCCGGCCGTTGTCAGTGCGACCGGCGCATCTCTGACGATTCCCGATGGGACCCTCGTGACCGTCGATGGCTCATCGGGCACCGTGACCGTCCATGGAGTCGACGGCCTCGACATTTCCTCTTGACTATCAATTTTCGATATATCATAATCCGAGTATGAATCGGGCGGCGAAGCCACTTCCAGCAGCATCCCTTCACATCGTGCTGGCGCTGCTCGAAGGCGAGCTGCACGGCTATGCGTTGATGCGCCGCGTCGCAGAACTCAGCGATGGCGCAGTGAAGATGGGCCCGGGCACGCTATATGGCACGTTGAATCGTTTGGTCGACGACGGCCTCATTGCCGAGACCACCGATCGAATCGCTCACACGGAGAACGAGCGGCGCCGCTACTACGAACTCACCGCGAACGGCAGGTCGATCGCTCTCGGTGAGCTGGCCCGCCTGAAATCACTGGTGCATCGCATCACCGGTCACCTGGCCGGCGGAGCGCCGGCGTGACAGGCGAGCGCGGAGTCGTGCGTGTGTATCGCACCTTGATTGGGCTGTACCCGCGCCAGTTTCGCAACGCGTACGGCGCCGACATGGTCCAGCTGCTGAGTGACCAGTGCAGCGACGAGCCGGCCTGGCGAGTCAGCGGCCGCGCTGTCGTGGACCTGGCGATCACGATTCCTTTCCAACACCTGGAGGCACGTATGAACAGAACGCCGAACCATCTCGTCCCGCTCGTGTACAGCGCCATCGCGACCGCAGGTGTGCTGCTCGCTGTCGTCGGCGGGACCAACGTGACCATGCTGATCATCGGTGCGTGCATCGCGGTTGTGGCTGCGGCGATGGCAGCGATCGCCTGGCGACGGACCGGCCCGATCGGCGGAGCCGTTTCCACAGAAGGCTGGTGGAAGCTCGTGGTCGCCGGTCCGTGCATCATCGTCGGCGTGATCGTGGCCGCCGGCCTCGGCGTCGAAGCCTGGTTCCTGGGACTGGTCTTGGTCTTTGGTGCATTCGTGGTGAGCGGTATCGGACTCGTGCTTGGCCTCGTTCGCCTTTCGAACCGTCACTCGCGGACCGTCTCGACCTGAGACCAAGGTGGGATGGTCAGCTCGTGCTCACCTCGTTCCGAACACGCGAGCAAGGTGAGCTTGAATGCGGGTCGAATTGCAAGGGCGTGCCTGCTGCCCCACCCGTGGTGTCCGGAAACACTCTGATGGACGAGAACCGATCCGAACTGCCTGATGGCGCCCGTCAACGCCGACCTGGGCAGCCCCTTTTCGCTACGTAGCCTTCCGGGGCTGCCCGGTTCGAACGAAGCTGTGAGACGAATGGGGCAAATTCTCCACTAGCTAGATCTCGTGGTCTCCAGTTGAGCGGCGACACGATTGACGGAGACTTTCAGTTGCCGACGCGCTCCATCAGGGCAATTGTCCGAGTGTCTCCGGCCCACCCGGGGTGCACGGAAACACTCCGACGGAAGCCAGGCCGCTCCGAACTGCGGAGCTGAGCGCGCGAGACCTGAGTGCGTTCGCCTACCGCGAGCCGGCTCACCTGTCGGTGAGACAGGTCCACCTGTCGCGCCAGAAAATAGTTGTGTACGTCCGCGAGTTCGGACCACTCGATCGCAACATGGACGGTGGGATTCCGCTGAGTAGTGCCCCTGTTATC
>JANPBZ010000260.1:0-3489 GCA_031430695.1 Ilumatobacteraceae bacterium | reverse complement strand
TTCTCGGCAAATCCGACGAAAGCGGCGACGGCGGTTCCCACTCCCTCGATCGGCTTCGAACCAGACGACACCTCCTCCATGTAGACGCCGGGCGACAGATAGGTCGGCATGGGTGGTACTCCTTCGTCGGACGATACGGATTGTGCACCTCGGACCCGCGGCCCGTGGTTGCAGTGAATAGTGAGGCCAGACGTCCCTATGGTGAAAGGTGCGCTCGATCCTCGGGTGGGGCAATGCGACGTGCACGAATGGGCAGGTCGGGGTGTCCGTTGACGTCTTTCGCCGCGGCTGGAAGGGGCCGACACTTTCAGAGTGATCGCAGACGCAGACCGATCGCTCTCCAACTTCCTCGTCTCGGTTCTCGACACGGGGACCGCGGTGACCTTCGAGACACCCAGCGAAGATTGGGCGAAAGCGGTGAAGCGTCCGGCGGTGTCGTGCTTCTTGCACCGTGTGGTCGAAGACATCGGACGCCGCAATGCTGATTGGGCAGACGAGCGAAACGCTGATGGACGAGTCGGCGGGCGCCAGCCACCGGTGCGTCACTACCAATTGCATTATCAGGTCAGTGCCTGGGCGAAGACGGTCGAGGACGAGCATCGCCTGCTCGGCAAGGTGATGGAGGCATGTCTGGTCGGCGAGATCGTTGCCGCCGAACATCTCGCCGGCGTGCTCGATGGAGAGCAGCAGCCGTTGTTGCTGCGCCTCGGTGTGCCGATACCCGACCCAGGGCCGCAGTCCCACGATGTGTGGTCTTCACTTGGCGTTCCGCTTCGTGCGTCGTTGGAACTGACACTGGTCGCACCGCTGCGACCAGCGCTGTTCACCGACATTGCCGCACCGGCGGAGGAACTGACCATTGGAATGGAGTCGATCGGCGGAGGTGCCCGGCGAGTTGGATCGACCGACCCCGGCTTGCTGGCCGAGAAGCGGTGGACCGCGTTCCGGATCAGAGAGAAGTCGGCCGCCGACGACTAGACGATGCCGGCCTTGACCGCGTAGGCGACCGCGTG
Organism: Ilumatobacteraceae bacterium; assembly: GCA_031430695.1. Taxonomy (GTDB): domain Bacteria; phylum Actinomycetota; class Acidimicrobiia; order Acidimicrobiales; family Ilumatobacteraceae; genus JAENVT01. The sequence goes on along the minus strand of JANPBZ010000260.1, from coordinate 2,476 downwards.
TGACCGGTTGCGAAGATTGAGCCGTGTTGTCACGTCGTGGATGACGTTCTTGATCGTTCGCTCCGAGTAGGCGAGGGCGCTGGCGATCTCGTTGGTGCCCAGACCGTCGGCCAGCAACTTCAGCACCTCGCGCTCGCGGCTGCTGAGGCCGTCGGGGCCGATGCCGCGTGGGGTCAACACGTCTTGCTGCAGGCGACTGACCTGGTTCATGAGGCGGCCGATCAGGTCGGGGGCCAGCGTGCCATCGCCATTTGCTGCCGCAACCACCGCTCTGGCCAGCACTTCTGGGCTGGCTTCGCGCCGTCGCAGCACACCCGAGACGCCTGCTTCGACAGCGATCATCAATCCGTTGTCGTCGAGTTGCGTGGCGACGAGCACCACCCGTGGGCAGCCGCCGCGCTGGATGCCGCGTACCACTCGCACTGCCGCTTCGTCGATCTCGTCGGTCACCACCACCGCGACGATCGCGTCGTCGATGCATCCTCGCTCGACGACATAGGCCTCGGGGCGGCCACGAAGTTGTGCGGCGACGCCTGCCTCGGAGATTGGATCGTCACCGTGGACGTAGACGGCAATTCGATCGGACATGCTGTTCCTCCATACCCGCTCAAGACCCCGTGTGGATTCGGACTTCATGTTGGGGGTCGGAGGCAGCATGCGCTCGACGCCTCAACGAGCAATCAATGGCGACTCAACGGGCAACCAATCTGCCCCCACGAGGCTTCTACGGCAGGGGGGCCGTGGCTACGATCGGGCGCATGGGTTCGAGCGCGTCTCTCGATCGACCCGAGCTCGCGGTTGAACCCGGTCAAACGGTTTCAGCGCAACTCAGGGTTCGTAACAACGGTTCAGTCGTCGATCAGTTCAGCTTCGAAGGGCTCGGTGCAGGCGCGGCGTGGATCGAGGCAGAGCCAGAAGTTCTGTCGTTGTTCCCAGGTGCAGAAGGCACCGTCACCATCCACTTCCGTCCTCCCAAGTCACCGAACACGGCGCCAGGACCCACCCCATTCGGGGTCAAGGTCGTGTCCGGCGAAGATCCCATGGGGTCTGCCGTGGAGGAAGGTGTCATCACAGTCGGCCGGTTCGCAGACCGCAACGTCGAGCTGTACCCACTGACAGCACGAGGTCGTCGAAAGGGACAGTTCGAAGTCGCGATCGACAACCGCGGCAATGCTCCGATCGAGATCGAGCTCTCCGGATCCGATCCAGAGAACGCCTGCCGCTACGACTTCTCCAGTCAGGTGTTGATCGTCGAACCCGGCACGGCTCACTTCACCAAGTTCGACGTCGTCCCCCACGACCGGTTCTGGAAAGGACCGCCCAAGACCCACCAGTTCCAGGTGTTGGTCAGCGAGCGTGCCCGGCACGCCGAGCTGCCAGCGCCAGCGATGGCCGCGCCGGGCGCACCGCCGCCCCCGCCGCCGGCGACCACGACGATGCCGGTACCAGTGGTCGCGCCGGTGCCAGAAGCGGTCAACGGGACCTTGTTGCAAGAGGCGATGCTGCCGCCGTGGTTGATCAAGGCCATCATCGCCATCATCGCGATCCTGTTGATCCTGTGGATCTTGTGGATCACACTGTTCAAGCCGACGGTCGAGTCGGCGGCCAAGGACGCCGTTGAAGCGCCGCTGGCCTCGTTGAACGAGAAGATCGACGCGCTCGCGCCGCCCGAGGAGGCACCGGGTGGCGGCGGCGGTGCGACAACGACCACCGTTGTCGGCGGTGGCAACAACACGGGTGCCACCACGACCACCCTCGCGGGTGGAGGTGGAGACATCGTTATCGAAACAACGACCACGATCCCGACATCGACGTTCGCAACGCCGTTCGGCAATCCGGCTGACTTCCAGTTGGGAGTTGCGTCGGTGGTGCCCGCGGCGACAGCTCAGAACTTCACCAACCCCTTCTCGTCGACCTTTGCGGTGACCGACATCGTCCTGCAGAACCCCAACGGGGACATCGGTATCGTCCAGATCAAGCGCGACGGCAACATCATCATGCAGTCGGCATTGGAGAACTTCCGAGATCTCGATCTCCACTTCGTGGCGCCGTACATGTTCAATCCGGGCTCGAGTCTGACCATGACGGTGACCTGTAACCAGCCCGGTCCTGCCAATCCTCTCGGTTGCGCCATCTCGGCATCGTTTGGTGGCTTCCAGAAGTGAATCGTGACCCGTCTCGCGTTCGGCGGGCGGGGCGGTGTGTCACAGCGGGCGTGCTGATGGTGACCTCGGTGGTCTGGCTCGGCGAGGGCAATTCGGTCGCGGCCGGCCCCGCCGAATTGATCTCGGTGGCGCCAGGCGGAAGCGGACCGTTGAGTTCGTTCGACTACGGCCCGTCGGTGTCGGGTGACGGCAACATCGTCGTGTTCAACAGTGACGATTTCGTGTCGATCCTCATCGAGGACGTGTACGTGCGCAATCGAGCCGCAGGCACCACGACGCACGTTCCCGTCACGACCCCACCGTCGTCGCGC
>JANPBZ010000259.1:0-35007 GCA_031430695.1 Ilumatobacteraceae bacterium | reverse complement strand
CCGCCGGCGCGCCGTTGCTCGTGATAGCTGAGGATCTGCAGTTCGACAGCCAGGTCGACCTTGCGCACCTCGATTGCCCGCGGGACGGCGAGTACGACAGGTGCAAAGTTCAAGATGCTGGTGATGCCGGCGCGAACGAGCCGATCCGCAGCGTCTTGTGCTGCAGCGGCCGGGGTGGCGACGACGCCGATGCTGACTCGCTTGGTCTGCACGATCTGCGGGAGTTCGTCGATGTGGCGAACGCGAACGCCGCTGAGCACCGAACCGACTTTGGCGGCGTCGACGTCGACGATGCCGGCGACGGGAAAACCGCGTTCACCGAACCCGCCGTAGCCGGCAAGAGCCTGGCCGAGATTGCCGGCGCCGACGATGACGACCGGCCAGTCGTGAGTGAGGCCGAGTTCGCGGCGGATCTGATAGACGAGGTAGGCGACTTCGTAGCCGACCCCGCGGGTGCCGTAGCTGCCGAGGTAACTGAGATCCTTGCGGACCTTGGCAGCGTTGACCCCGCCCAATTCGGCGAGCCGCTCGGACGAGATGCTGTCGACGCCCTCGTCGCCTTGCTCGGTCAGGATTCGTAGGTACACGGGAAGCCGAGCAACGGTGGCATCAGGGATGCGTCGGCGCGTGCGTTCGGGAGCCATATCTCGCACAAACGTTAGGCATTCGTGCACACGTTCACAAAGCAGCAGGGCATCGCCACGCAACATTTATGAAGATTTTCTGTCACCTCACCTCCGTCACGCCAACCGCCCCAAGTACCGTCTCGGGGCGATGGACGCTGCCCTGGCCGCCTCTGCGACGCTGGTTGCCGTCGGCTTTGCGCTGAGCACGCTCGATCGTTGGATGCGCCGCCGGCGCCCCCACGATCTGGCATGGTCGGCGTCGCTCGCCCTGTTCGCCCTCGGTGCCGGGGCGCTGTGGTGGGCAGAGACCCGCGGCTGGAGCCTGGCGACCTTCCGGGTCTTCTACCTGGCGGGGGCCGTGTTGAACGTGCCGTGGCTGGCGCTCGGAACCATCTATCTGGTGGCCGGACGGACGATTGGTGATCGCGTACGGTGGTGGTTGGTGCTGCTCACCGGCCTCAGTACGGGCGTCGTGTTGTTCGCCCCGACCCGCACCACGGTGGCAGGCACAGACCTGCCGACCGGCAAGGACGTGTTCGGCGTTGCTCCCAGGGTGCTCGCCGCGGTCGGGTCAGGTGTCGCCGCGCTGGTGATCATTGCCGGGGCGTTGTGGAGCGTGTACCGGCTGGCGCGACGGCGTGAGCCGGCGCTGTCGGGCGTTCCTCGTACGGCCTCCTCACCCACCCAACTGGTGGTCGGCAACCTGTTGATCGCGCTTGGCACCATCGTGTTGTCGGCGAGCGGCACCGTGGCCGGTCGACTCGGCAAGGACACAGCTTTTTCGCTCACCCTGCTGGTCGGGATTGTCGTGCTTTTTGCCGGGTTCCTGGTGGCGTCGACCATGCCTCGGCGGCCGGTCGTGGCTCTACGACAGCGAGCGGCGTAGCAACTTGCCGCTGACGTTGCGCGGCAGTTGGTCGACGAACAGAATTTTCGCCGGGCTCTTGTAGCGGGCCAGGCGATCGCTGCACCATGAGATCAGCGTGTCCTCTTCGACAGTCATGCCATCTCGCACAACAACCCATGCTTTGACGGCTTCACCGGTATGCGGATGTGGAACGCCGACCACGCCGACTTCAGCGACAGCCGGATGTTCGGCGATCACTTCTTCGACCTCGGCCGGATACACGTTGAAACCGCTGACGATGATGAGGTCCTTGGCGCGGTCGACGAGGTAGAGATATCCGTCGTCGTCGGTCACCGCGATGTCGCCGGTACGCAGCCAGCCGTCGGGTGTCAGCACCCGCGCAGTCTGCTCGGCGTCGTCGAGGTAGCCCTGAAAGACGTTGGGCCCCTTCACCCAGATCTCTCCAGCGTCGCCTTGCAGCACGTCGTCGCCGGACTCGTCGACGATCCTGACCGTGATGCCGTTCAACACCTTGCCCACCGAGCCGATCTTCATCGGCAGACCTGCAGAACTGGTGACCACCGGCGATGCCTCGGTGAGCCCGTACCCCTCGGCGAGGTCGATTCCAAAGCGCTGCTGCAAGCGGCGGATCGCCTCCTCGGGCATCTTGGCCGCGCCCGTGAGCGCCAGACGCACGGTGGCGAAACTGTCGGCGGGGGCGTCGTCGCAATGACTGAACGTCAGCCACAGCGGCGGGGCCCCGGGTATGACTGTGACCCGGCGTTCACGGATCGTGTCGAGGGCGGTCGACGGATCGAAGCGCTGGATCAGCACGATGGTGGCGCCATTGGCCAAGCTGAGCCCGAGCACCACGTTGAGGCCGAAGATGTGAAACATCGGCAGCACGCCATAGACGATGTCGTCCGTGCCGATCTGCACCACGGCCGACCGACCTTGGTCGATGTTGGCCAACAGATTGCCGTGACTGAGCATCGCCGCGCGGGGGGATCCGGCGGTGCCGCTGGTGAACATCAAAGCGGCCAGCGTGTCGGGTTCGACCTCGATCGCGTCGAGCGGTGCGGCCGCGATGAGACCGGCGAAGCTCATGTCGGAATCGAGACCGCCGGGTTCAGTTGGAATGACATGACGCACCGATGGCACAGCCCCGAGGTCGACCCCGTTCCAGGCGCTCGCAGCCGCAGGTTCGACCAACACGACACTGGCCCCAACAGTCGCAATCTGGTGTTCGATCTCGGGTGACGGGCTCTGCGGGTTCAGCGGAACGACGACAGCACCAAGCCCGAGCACAGCGAGATAGGTCTCGACGAAGTAGAGCCCGTTGCCGCACAGCAGTGCGACGCGATCTCCCTTGACGACGCCCAGTTTCGCCAATCCGCCGCGCACCCTGGCCACCTGGTCGCGGAGTTGGCCGTAGGTGGTCTCGATGCCGCGACTGACAATTGCGACATGGTCGGGCGCATGCCCGCCGATGATGTGAGCGAGATTCACCGCGGTGTGTCCACCTCCATCACAGGCGCAGCAGCGAGATGACGCCGGCCGTCAGGATCAGGATCAGCAGGAGGGCCAACGTCAGTGTGGTCGCCGGGCGCATAGGGCCAACTTACCGGGCGCGCAACGTGACTGGGCTCGTTGTGCCAGCTGCCGGGGCGCCGGTCAACGGCGCCAGGGTGATCTGGTCGCCCGCTCCGATGCCGAGGTCCATCGCGGCCGAGCGCTGGTCGAGTACGAGCGCCAGCATGCCGCAACTGTCGACAACGAGCCCGACGGCGCCGGTGCCGACATCGGCAAAGGTGTGTTGCCGGGTGGCAACACGTTGCGATTCGCCGAAACTGACTTGTACCTGAGCGCCCCACTCGGCGATGTCCTCTGGGCCGATGTTGAGCTGGCAGTTGCCGAAGTGGTCGACCCACAACACCTCGCCGACCAGACCCTCGGGTTCCTGGCGCGGCAACGGCACCATGCCGGGCAGCAGCTCGTCGGCATCGATCAGGTCGCCGAGTTCGGCAAGGTCGACTCCGTTGCACAGGTGGGCTGCGACGGGCGCGAAGATGTCGCGACCGGCAAACGTGGCCCCGTGCGCCGGCAGGTGGAATTCGGTGTTGGTCAACACCGCTGCCCGACCGGCGCCGCCGGCCATGGCCACAGCGGGCGCCAGCAGACCGTTGTCAGGTCCGACCATCACCGCTTCTCCATCGGCGACCTCGATGGCGATCGACTTTCGGTTGCCCCCGACGCCCGGGTCGACCACGGCGAGGATGACCCCGCTCGGGATGTAGGAGATGCAGCGGGCAAGAGCAAGGCTGCCGGCGCGCACGTCGAACGGCGCGATCTGATGGGTCAGGTCGATCGTCTGGGCATGCGGGGCGATGTCACGGATCACGGCCTTGACCACGCCGGCGAACTCGTCGACCAGGCCATAGTCGGTCAGCAGCGAGACAGTGTCGTAGCGGCGGCCCATTGCCGACAACCTAGCCATGTGGGTTCAGGACCTCACGCATTCGACCCCCAACCATTCGAGAGAGGTCGAAAAATCGACAAGGGCCGATGCCAACCCCCCGATGGCACCAGCCCTGTCGGCGCATCCTTGCGGATGCGACTCCGTGTGTGAATCACGCGGCGGTCGTTTGACCTGGGTGAAAGGTTAGACACACGCGGACCACTGAGAAAAGAGTCACACCAAGAAATTTTGCAGTTGGGTGAGATTGCGAGCGCTCTTCGTGAGATCGGTCAACGGCGAATCAGTGCGGATTGCCGAGTTCTCGGCTGCGCTCCGTCGCCGCGAGCACCGCTTCGAGCAGCGCGGATCGCGTGCCGTGCTCCTCCAGTACCCGAAGACCGGCAGCGGTGGTACCTCCGGGCGAGGTGACCATGGCACGCAACGCGACCGGGTCGCCATATTCGGCGAGCATGGCCGCCGATCCGACGAACAGTTGGCGCACAAGTGCATCGGCGACGGGGCGGGTCAGGCCCGCCAACACGCCGGCGTCGGTCAAGGCCTCGGCGACCAGGAACAGATACGCGGGTCCGCTGCCTGCCAATCCCGTGACCGCATCGAGCAGCGGCTCGGGCACACGCTCCACGGTGCCGACCACACCGAGAATGTCTTCCGCCCAATCGAGGTCGCCGGCTGTGGCAAACGCTCCGCCACACATCGCCGCCGCCCCCTTGCCGAGCAGTGCCGGTGTGTTGGGAATCGAGCGTACGACGGCGACTCCATCCCCGCAGGCCGTCTGCAGGGTGTCGACGGAGACGCCGGCTGCAATCGACAGGACGCGACGCGCGCCGGCCTTCACCGCTGCCTGTGCTGCGGATGCAGCGTCGTACGGCTTCACGGCAATGAGCGCAGCATCGCAGGCCGGCACCGTCTCGGTCACGGACATCGTGGGGAACATCGTGCTCAACGTTTCGCGTCGCGCTGGCGCGACTTCGACCACTGCGAGTTCGGCTGCAGCCCAGCCCCCTGCGAGCAGGCCACCGACCAGCGCCGCGCCCATGTTGCCCCCGCCGACCACGGCCAATCGGAAGTTGGTCCGGTTGTTCGTCACGGTCGCAGGCTAATCACATGGCGCCGAAACGGATGGCGCTGCGACATTCCCCGAAGAGCACCATCCGCCCGGCATACACATGGATGCATGCCGAGCTGGCCGGACCGGAAACCATCCGCGAACAATCATGCGGTGAAGTGGCTGGCAAACCCCAGTCGGATCATGGCCGGGAAGCATTGCTCTGCGTACGCGTAGATCGAACCGACGACGCGGTCGACCTCGTCTGCGGATACTGCGGCGAGCGGCAGTTCGCCGCGCAGAAACAACGCGTCCTCCACGCCGATGGCGAAGTGCACACCGACAAGTTTCTCGTTGCGGCGTAACGCCAACTCGTACACCTGGGCGATGTTCTCCTTTGGGGCAGGCATGACGTATGCCTCGTAGCGCAGTGTGCGCTGGCCGAGCGTGAGCCACACGGTGATGTGCTCCTTCTCGTCGCCACGAAGCCGCACATACCAACGGTGATCGTCGCCGTCAGCATGATCGACCGCCTCGACCGCAGGGTTGGCCGCGGCGAGTTGGGCGAGCCACCCGTCGATCTGCAGTGCGAGCGCCGACACCATGGTGTCGTCGTACACATCGCTCACGCGCAGGCCACCAACTCGCGCACGGTGAGGTCGGTGTACACGCGACGCAGCCGCGCCGCTGCGAAGCCCCAGGTGTACTGGCGGGCCCTGACCGCGCCACGCTGACCCATCAGCGCGGCGTCATCAGGATTGTCGAGGATCTCGCCGATGTACTGGGCATACAGCTGCGGGTCGCGATCCGGCACGAGGAAGCCGGTCGAGCCATGGTCGACCAGCGTCAGCAGCCCACCCACGCCGCTGGCCACCACCGGGACACCGCATGCCGAGGCCTCGAGGGCCACGAGTCCAAAACTTTCGCTGCGGCTCGGCACGATCACCGCATCGGCGGCACGGTAGTACGTACTGAGAATGTGGTGCGGCTGCGGCTCGATGAATCGCACCTGATCCTCGACGCCGAGCTCGGTCATCAGGGTCTGCAGGAGTTGCATCTCCTGGTCGCCCTCCAAACCGCTGGCACCGCCGACGATCAGCAGAAGCGCGTCGGAACGCCGTAGCGCAGCGAGGGCGCGCACGGCGACATCGGGGCCCTTCAGCGGCTGGATGCGGCCGACGAACAGCAGCACGGGACTATCGGCTGGCAGATCGAGAGCTTTGCGGGCTCCATTCCGATCGCCCGGAGCGAAGAACGCGTGCTCGACGCCGGGTGCGATGATCTCGATCTTGCCGGCAGGCTGGCCGTACAGCCGCAGGAACTGACGTTCCTCCTCGCTGCAACTGACGCAGATTGCATCAGCGCATCCGATGATCTCGGCCTCGGCACGTTCACGCCATTCCGGCTCGAGGTCGCCACCTTCTGCTTTCACCTTGGCGAGGGTGTGGAACGTACTGACGAACGGGAGATCGAGTTCGTGCTTGATGCGATGGCCGACGAGACCGCTGAGCCAGTAGTTGGCGTGCAGCACATCGGCCGGTGAGTCGTTCTTGATGTGGTCGATCACTGCATCCCCGAACTCGGCGAGTACCGAGGGGAGCTGCTCTTTGGCCAATTCATAGGCGCCGGCGGGGACGTGCACCACACGATGCCCTGGCTCGACTTGTACGACCTCGGGCAAACCTGGTCGCGAGGCACGCGTGTACGTCGTGCACTCGACGCCGGCTTGGGCGAGTGCCGACACCAGCTCGCGCACGTACACGTTCATACCGCCACTGTCGCCCGAGCCCGGCTGGGCAAGGGGTGAGGTGTGGAGAGAGAGTACGGCGACGCGTTGCACGGAGAAGTGAAACGCTATCGAATCGATCAACATTCCAGTGAAAGCGGGCGGGTCAGCTCACGTCTTGGTGGCCACGAAGCTTTCGTAGACGTTGAGCAGGGCCTGGCGTTGCTCGGCACTGAGTAGCTTGTCGGCGGCGATGGCCTCCCGAACACCGACTCGGGGCCTGTCGGTGGGCGACAAGAAGCCCGCCCGCTCGTACAGCGACTCGGCACTGATCTGCAGTGCCTTGGCGATCTGCTGCAAGATGTCGGCTGACGGCTTGCGCAGCCCACGCTCGATCTGCGATAGATACGGATTGCTGACCCCGGCAAGTTGGGCCAGGCGGCGCACGCTCATGCTTGCCACTTCGCGCTGCGACTTGATCAGCTCACCGACGTCGGCCAGCCGCTTGTCGATGTCATCGCGCATCGATGGCACGAGACGGCCTGCTCAGTCGTCGGCGGCGAGTAGGCCGTCGATGTTCGCTTCGCCGTCGCGATAGCGGCGTACGAGTTCGGCGCTGAGCTCGTCGATGCGAGTGAACAGCTCGCGGCGCTCGTGTGAGCGAGCCTGCTCGAACTCATGAAGGGCGTCGGCGTACTTGATGAGGTCCTCAGAACTGAACGACGACAGATCGCTGTCGCCGGCGCGATCGAGCAACGCGTCGAATTGCTCTGCCAGCGGATGGCTGCTGAAGTCTTCTGCCGGGCGCGGTGGGCGCGGTGCCCCACCGGTGAGGTGGGTCGACAAGATCGATGGCAGTTCATCAGACAGGCTCTCGGGTACGCCATCGAGCCGCCGCCGCTTCTCGGCCTGTACGAGATCGAGCCGCGCCTGGGCCAGCCGGCGAACGTACGAGACAGCATCGTCTTCGTTTTGCAGCTTGCCGCGCAGCGCACGCAGCTCGACCAGCGAGAGCTGTCGGGGATCCACGATCTCAGCCATCAACATCCTCCACTTACGGGTGGCAGAACCGCCACCTCGTCTCCGGCGCCAACGGGGTCGGTGGCATCCGCGGCTTCGCCGTTGACCCATACTCTGCACGATGGCAGCACACGAGCAAAGCCATCGCCGAACGAGGTGATGGCAGCGGCCAGCACATCGCCCACCGTCGCGCCGGCGAACTCGGCCCGGCCAGTGCCGGCGGCCACGCGAGCCGACGCGAACATTCGCAGTGTCGCCATTGCGTCAGCGTACCGGGCGATACCGTCCGTGACCGTGAGCGACACGTTGCACCTGCCCGGCCTCGGTCCCGACGACGAGTCGGTCGCCGGGTCGGCGGCACAGGTGGCGATGGAGCCGTTCGTGGTCGAGGTGACGCGCTCGGCCAAGCGACGAAAGACTGTCGGAGCCCAGCTCGTGGGTGGAGTGCTGCGCATCGCTTTGCCGTCGTGGATGAGCAAGGTCGAAGAGGCGCACTGGGTTCGCGAGATGAGCGGTCGATTCCTGCGCAAGATGTCGGCCGATCGATTGCGTCTCGACGAACGCGCCACGACGTTGGCGCGCCGGCACGATCTGCCACGCCCCGACAGCATTCGCTGGGCAGATGACATGACGTCGAGATGGGGATCGTGCACCCCGTCCCAGCGCACGATCCGCATCTCGACGCGCTTAGCGCCCTTTCCCGATTGGGTCATCGACTATGTGATCGTTCACGAACTGGCGCACCTCGAAGTCGTCGGCCACGACGACGACTTCTGGCGGTTGGTCTACCGATATCCGAAGGCGGAACGAGCAATTGGTTACCTGATCGCCAAGTCGGGTGATGGCGACGACGTTGATTGATCGGCGGTCCACGGCGCGCGGCGCGGTCGCGCCGAGCCGGCGAGAACCCCGGCAGCGATCAGCACCGAGACCACCGACATCACGGTGGTGATCAAGGGGCCCCCGCCCGGTTGGGCGGTGGCGATCGCGCCACCCACGGCCATCAGTGAGATCAACCTCAGCGCCACTCGGCGTCCGTCCATCACCGGTTGGGTGATCTCCTCGACGGATGAGGCGTCACTGATCGCTGTGCGGGTTGGTCGTCCCAGCCGCTGTCTGGCGGGTCCGACCATGCAGTACTCGAGGAGCGGATTGATGGCTTGGGGGAGGGCGTCGGCAAACTCGACTCCGACCCGCCATCGGCCCTCTGACACATTGCGGACATTGCGGACGATGATTGGCAACGTCACGTTTTCGCAACCGCGCGAGGTGGCGATCGTCGCGTTCAGGGTCAGTTGTTGCTTGGCGGTGAGCTCCCGGCCGATTTCGAAGCCCGCACCGAGCGCGGTGATGTCGAACACGGCGACGGGATTGTCGTTGACTTCGGCCGGGATCGAGGCAACCACGCGGGCGGCGCGTCGCAACTGGTTGCGCGTGCCGAACATTCGCAGCACGTCGAGCGACATGGCCAGCGACCACAGCGCGACTGCCACGAGCCCGACGAGCCAGTGGTAGCGCATGGGCCCCAGAGCGTGGGTGAGTTGCTCGCTCAACCCGCGGAGCATCATCACCGCGCTGAGGACGACCACCGACGCCACCAGCGCCCCTCCGTGCTGCAGCGCATGAGGTGTCATGATCGGGGCGCGGCGTTGGTCGAACGCGAGCGGGTGTCGTAGGCCCTGCCACGATGCGCCCAGGTTGCGCAGCGACCAGCGGGTGCGGTCGCCCGGACGCAACGTCCACCCGCTCATCAGGCCGAGGCCGAGGGCGGTGAGTGTCCATCCCGGGGCCCAGAACGCTGCGAAGACCACAAGGCTCGGACGGAGCGGCAGGGAGCCGGTGAGTAGCGAGGCAACGACGACCGCGATGAACCCGGCGCGCCGTATCCCCGACAGGGGCCGCACTGCCGAGGCCACGATGGCCAGGCGCTGGCCGAGATGGAGCGAGTTCAGCCGGAGGACTCCGTCGTGGCTGAACAGCATCGTGCGACATGCCCGGGCCTGCAACACCCGCCGCTCGTAGACCTCGTCCTGCGATTGGACGACCTGGCGGACAAGCAGCGGTGGACCGGTCGCAGCAACAATTTTCCACCCGTCGGCCATCAAGGCCATCGACCAGTAGGCCTGGGCTTCGATGGGCTGCTCGTCGCCGATCTCGACACTGTCGATTGCTGCACGACGAACGAGCGCTCCCGAGTCAATCAGGGTCGCTGCGCCGCGGGCGCCGAGCGCAGGGTTCAGGGTCTCTCGTTCGAAGGTGAGCTCGTGAAGACCGTTCGGACCGTGCTCCGCCGAGTCGTCATCGGCCATCAACGATTGACCGATCGCCACGGCAACGCGGTTGTCGTGCATCAGCGGCAGCAGGGTGTCGACCGCTCTGGCGCTCGGTATGTCGCCGGCATCGAGCAGCAAGAAGATCGGGCTCGTCGAGGCCGCGTTACAGGCTTTCAGTCCGTTGTGATCATCGGGATCGGTCGCCGCGTACGTGGCGTCGAACTCAGCTGCCAGGGCGGCGATCTCGGGGCGAGCCTGCAGATCGACCACCGCCCGTCGACCGATAGCGGTCGATTGGAGGGAAAGTAGCGTTGCCCGGACGTGATGAATCGGCTGCATGTCCACTCGGACGACGACATCGATCTGCTCCGCCACGATTTCGGGATGTGCGGATGGCGCCTGCGTGTCGGGGGTCCTCGAGCCGTGCCAGAGTGCCCACATCAGCACGCCGGAGCCCACAAATCCGGCAGTCTCGACGCTGATCGCCAACGCCACCAGCCAGATCGGGGGTGAGCTCGGCAATGTGGCGATGCGCCAGCCCAGGTATGAACCGGTCGACAGCAGGCCCAGGCATGTCAGCCCGCGTCCAATTCTGTGCGCCCGTCGGTTCATTGCTGCGTTCTCGCCTGCTCGTAGGTTGTCCTGTTGGTGTTGCAGTAGCCGCCAGCCCTGCTCGGGTATGGAATCGGCACGAGTGCGCAGCGACTTGAGCCCGCTAGCCTCACCTCCTCGTGGGAACCCCAAAGCGTGAACGTCAGAAAGCCAATCGCCAGCAGCGCTTGGAAGAACTTGCCCGCTATGCGCGAACCAGCAAGCGCAAGCGCACCGGCATGTACGTGCTACTCATCCCGCTCGCAGCGGTGGCCCTCTCCGGCGTCGTCTGGCTGCTCCAGCGCGGCGACGACGGCGCTGCCACATCCACATCCACGACTGTCGATCCGTTTGGTTCCGCCACCACGCTCGATCCACTGGCTCCGACGACGACGCTGACCCCACTGCCCAGCACCATTGCCGGCGCCACGCTCACCGGCGATACGCCCTGCCCGGCTGCGGATGGCAGCTCGGCCAGGACCATCACGTTTGCCCAGCCGCCACCGAATTGCATCGACGCCGCGAAGACCTACACAGCCGAGGTGACCACCAACAAGGGCGCGTTCACCATCGACCTCCAGCCCGACCAAGCTCCCCTGACGGTCAACAACTTCGTCGTGCTGGCCCGCTATCACTACTTCGACAACACGATCTGCCATCGGGTCCTTACCGGGTTCGCGGTGCAGTGCGGCGATCCGGCGGGCACGGGTTCGGGCGGGCCCGGGTACGAGTTCGCCGACGAGTTGCCCGCTGCCGGTTCGTACAAGGTCGGCTCGATAGCGATGGCGAACTCCGGCGCCAGTACCAATGGCAGTCAGTTCTTCATCATCACCGGCGACAGGGGGGCAGCACTATCGCCCGACTACACGTTGTTCGGCGAGGTCACCGATGGTCTCGACACCACGGTGCAGACGCTCGACGGTCTCGAGAACCCCGCTGCCGTGGACGGCGTACCCCCGCTCGAGCAGATCATCGTCGAGTCGGTCACGATCACCGAGACGTGACGCGATCAGGGTGCGGGGAGGTCGCCGTGTACGATCACGTCGCCAACTCGTTCCCAGCCGTCAACGGTGCGCACGAGCGCTGCACCACTGGGCAGTTCGGCCACGGGAGTGTTGGCCAGCTTCAGCGTTCGATGTAAGCGGTCGGTCGACCATGTCTCGGCCTCGGTCACCAGGGCCAATCCGTCGATCAGCCCAAGGCCGAGAGTGAAGGCGCCGCCACGCGGGTCGACCATCGGGTCGCACATCGCCGCCGCGCTTCCACCTGTCGCGGCGACAACGCCCCCGTCGGCCAACACCTGGGTGATCGCCTCCCACAGCGGCGTGCCCTTCAACACCGATCGCAGGTGCAGCGGCTGATCGCCAACCAGGTAGACGGCGCGCGCCCCGCGCACGACACCGACCGCACCATCGTCCAATGCCTCACCGCGACGCATGACCATCAAGGCCTCGACCTCGACGTCGAGTCGTTCCCCCCAGCTCAGTGCCGCGGCGACGAGACGCTCGGGGTGTTCGTAGGCATCGGCGGTGGGCAACATGACCACCCGCGTCGCGCCTGCGGCAGTGAGCAGGCGACGGTCGAGGTCGTCGTTGGCGGCGAACGGGCCGCCACCTTGCAATGCGAGGATGCCGTTCATCACGGCGAGCGTAGGCGTGCTCAGCCGAGCAGTACGGATTCCAGCGTGGCGAGCGTGTCGTCGCTGACGCCGATCGATCGTACGTAGTTGCGGATCGTGCCGTGCTCGGCGCACAGTTCAACGACGATGTGACGCATAGCCTCGGGAAGCGCGGCGGTGAACGCCGGCGGCATCGACTTCATCCGCTCCGACCATTCCGGCCACTCGCGCGCAGCCCATTCGCGGAATCGAGCCATGCCCTCGACGGTCAGCGCGTAGTCGGCGACGATGTCGTCGTGTGAAACGCCGAGCGAGCCGAGCAGCAGTGCGGCGAGTAGACCGGTTCGATCCTTGCCGGCCGCGCAGTGGAACACCGCCGGCAATGCGCCGGGTTCGGCCAGCGCCTCGAACGCCTTGGCGAAGCGGGGTGCGCCCACGGTGAGCATCTCTTGGTAGGCCCAGATCAGAAAGTCTTCGTCGCGCTCGTACTTGGGTCGATCGAGGTCGGCCCAGGTGGCATCGACGATCGGGAGATGGTGGAACACGACCGGGTGAGCATCGACCGGGAAGCGACCGCGCTCGTCGAGTTCGGTTTCGCTGCGGAGGTCGATCACGGTTCGCAGCCCCAATGGCTCCAGCACGGCGACGTCGCCTGGCGTCAGCCGATACAGGCCGTCGGCGCGGTACAACGTGCGCCACACGGTGCTGCGACCGTCGGCCGTGGCGTACCCGCCGAGGTCACGGAAGTTGTGCACGGCCTCGAGCGCGACCAAGCGCACCGGGTCGGAGGCGAGGTCGGGAAGTAGCTCTGTGGTCACTGTCTCCAGGGTACCGAGGTCATCGCGGTCAGGTCCGTTGCAGTGGGTCAACTGTCGATGAACTCCGTCACGTCGGATCGACGTGCCCGGCTGCTGCCGCGGCGTCGAGTTGGGCCAGCACCAGGCTCCATGCGTCGGGCAATGACTTCTCGATGTGGTGGCCGTTACGAGCGATCACTCGAGATCGGTTGATGCCATGTTCCCGCCATGTCGATGCCCCTTCTGCGAGGTTCAGCATCATCGGGGCCAGCCGGTCGATTGCCATGACGAATCGAGCCTCCGCCGTGTCACCACGCTCGTACTCATCCCACATGTCGCGGAATCGCCGGCCGGTGGCGGTCGGCAACAGTCCGAACAGGCGATCAGCGGCGGCTTCCTCACGCGCCTGTTTCGTCGCAGCCCCCTCTGAATCGTCGTAGGCAAAGGTGTCGCCGGCGTCGATCTCGACGATGTCGTGCACCAAGGCCATGGCAACAGCTATGCCGATATCGATCGGTTCGCTGGCAAATGGCGCCAGCACCAGGGCAGCGATGCCGAGATGCCACGAGTGTTCTGCAGTGTTCTCACGGCGGGTTCCATCGGCCAATCGATTTCGGCGTTCGACACTCTTCAACCGGTCGGCCTCCATGAAGAAGACCAGAGCCGCGGCAATGCCGTCCGATCCGTCTGGTTCGTCATTGCGTTCCACGCCCTGACCGTACTCGTATTGCCTAAGTTACCCACGGGTAGCTAGAGTCGAGGCGTGGCAACTGAGATACGCACGGTCGGTATTGTCGGCTCCGGCATCATGGGTGCGGGGCTTGCCGAAGTCGCTGCTCGCGCTGGCTACGAGGTGATCGTGGCATCGCGTTCGCAGGCATCAGCCGACGCCGTATTGCGCACCATCGACACAGGTCTGGCGAAGGCAGTGGAGCGCGGCAAAGCAACCGACGACGATCGCAACTCGGTGATGGCGCTGATCACGGCAACGCAGGGATTCGCATCATTCGGCGAATGCGATCTGGTGATCGAATCGGTCATCGAGGAGATCGGGGTCAAGTTGGCCCTTTTCACCGAACTCGATCAAGCCACAAAGCCGTCGGCGATCTTGGCCACCAACACCTCGACGCTGCCGGTCATCGACCTGGCCTTGGCGACATCGCGTCCCGAGCAAGTCTGTGGTATCCACTTCTTCAATCCGGCGACGCTGATGAAGCTCGTCGAGATCGTGCGGCCCCTCACCGCCTGCGCCGAGACGATCGACACGGCAATGGCCTTTGCCACCTCATGTGGCAAGGACGCCGTCGAAGTGCAGGATCACGCCGGCTTCATCGTCAACGCGCTCCTGTTCCCGTACCTCAACAGCGCGGTGCGCATGTTGGAGCGGGGCACGGCGTCGATCGAGTCGATCGACACGGCGATGAAGGGTGGCTGCAATTTTCCGATGGGCCCGTTCGCGCTGCTCGACCTCGTCGGCCTCGACACGTCGCTGGCGATCCTCGACACGATCCACGGCGCGTTCGGCAATGCCGGCGATGCGCCAGCGCAGACGCTACGCGACAAGGTCGCAGCAGGTCACCTGGGTCGCAAGACCAAACAGGGCTTCTACACCTACTGACAGCACCTCGTGTGCTCCACACTGTTGTGATGGACACGGGTCCTCCACCGATTGAGCCGGCGCCGAACCGTTGGCGGCTGCCCGCGCCCGAGCTCGCCGACGAGAATGGTTTGTGTGGAATCGGAGCCGACCTCGAGCCCGGCACACTGTTGGCTGCGTATCGCAGTGGGATCTTTCCGATGCCATTGCGCAAGAAGACGCTCGGATGGTGGTCGCCCGATCCACGCGGCGTGATTCCCCTCGACCGCCTCATCGTGTCGCGGTCACTCCGCAGAAGTTGTCGACGCTACGAGGTGTGCTTCAATACCCGATTCCGCGAGGTGATGGAGCGGTGCGGCGACCCGAATCGACCGCATGGGTGGATCACTCCGCAGTTCGTCGACGCGTACGAGGAGCTCCACGACCTCGGCTGGGCGCATAGCGTCGAGACGTACATCGACGGTCACCTCGTCGGTGGCCTCTACGGCGTGTGCATCGCCAGGCTGTTTGCCGGCGAGTCGATGTTCAGCGACGCCTCGGACGCCTCGAAGGTCGCCCTCGTGGCGTTGGTCGATTGGCTGACGGATTCGGGAGCGACGTTGCTCGACGTGCAATGGACAACGCCACACTTGGCGTCGATCGGGGCTATCGACGTGCCCCGCCCCGAGTACCTGCGGTTACTCGCCGAAGCGGTTGCCCAGGGGTGACGACGCCGTAGACGGCGGTGCTGCGGTGCCGGTGTGTTGCCTCACCGGCACCGGCGCCCAATCGCTGTGCCGGGGTTCGCCGCCGTCCCTTGCACCACCGATTGACTCCGCCCGCTAAGAAAGTTCCGCCGAACCCTTCGCACCGTGCTGGGTGTTCTATCGGAACGCTGCGTGGCCAACTTGAGCCTTTCTTGAAGAAATTTCTGGGCGTCGACCGAAATGGCCGACAGAGCAGCAACACTTTGCAGGATGCCTGATCCAGCCGCCGCCCGACCGAGCCGCGACCAGCCGTGGCTCATGCGGACCTACTCGGGGCACTCGACCGCCAGGGCATCGAATGATCTGTACCGGGCGAACCTGGCGAAGGGCCAAACCGGCTTGTCGATTGCGTTCGATCTGCCGACCCAGACCGGCTACGACCCGGACGATCCACTGGCTCACGGTGAGGTCGGCAAGGTCGGAGTACCCGTCGCTCACCTTGGGCACATGCGCACGTTGCTGGATGGCATCCCACCGGCCGAGATGAACACGTCGATGACCATCAACGCAACCGCCGCCTGGATGCTTGCGCTGTACGTGGCCAATGCCGAGACGGAGGGTGTTGCGGCCGATCAACTACGCGGGACGACTCAAAACGACATCGTCAAGGAGTACTTGTCGCGCGGCACGTACATCTTCCCGCCGGCGGCCTCGCGTCGGTTGATCGT
Organism: Ilumatobacteraceae bacterium; assembly: GCA_031430695.1. Taxonomy (GTDB): domain Bacteria; phylum Actinomycetota; class Acidimicrobiia; order Acidimicrobiales; family Ilumatobacteraceae; genus JAENVT01. The sequence continues at coordinate 18,974 of JANPBZ010000259.1, read as the reverse complement.
CGACATGGTCGCCTGGTGCACGAACCACGCACCGAAGTGGAACCCGATCAACGTGTGCAGCTACCATCTGCAAGAGGCCGGGGCGACGCCGGTGCAGGAGATCGCGTATGCGCTGGCCACGGCTATCGGTGTGCTCGATGCCGTGCGCGACTCGGGCCAGGTCGAGCTTGAACAGTTCGCTCAGGTGTACGGCTCGATCTCGTTCTTCGTCAATGCCGGCATCCGGTTCGTCGAGGAGGTCTGCAAGCTGCGCGCGCTCGCCGAACTGTGGGACCGCATCGGCCTCGAGCGCTATGGCGTGACCGACGAACGGGCCCGCCGGTTCCGGTACGGAGTACAGGTCAACTCGCTGGGGCTCACCGAAGCACAGCCCGAGAACAACGTGCAGCGCATCGTGCTGGAGATGCTGGCGGTCACGTTGTCGAAGCGCGCCAGAGCACGCTCGATCCAGCTGCCGGCTTGGAACGAGGCTCTGGGGTTGCCGCGTCCGTGGGACCAGCAGTGGTCGCTGCGAATGCAACAGGTACTCGCGTTCGAGAGCGACCTGTTGGAGTACGACGACATCTTCGACGGCTCGGTCGTCGTCGAGGCACGCACCACCGAGTTGCGTGACGCGGCATGGGCGGAACTGGGCGACGTACTGGACCTCGGTGGTGCGTTCGAAGCCATCGACGAGTTGAAGGGAAGGCTGGTCGGCTCGATGGTCGAGCGCACCCGGCGGATCGAATCCGGGCAGTTGCCGGTCGTCGGCGTCAACCTCTTCACCGAAACAGCCGAGTCGCCGCTGGGAACCACTGGCAACATCTTGACGGTCGATCCGGCCGTCGAGGCCGAAACGATCGCCGACGTGCGTGCCTGGCGCGCCGGGCGCGATGCCACGGCGGTCACCGTGGCTCTGGCTGCTCTGACGACGGCTGCCGCCGACGGGACCAACATCATGGGTCCGTCGATCGATCTGGCCAGGGCGGGTGGAACGACTGGCGAGTGGGCAACAGCGTTGCGCGGCGTGTTCGGCGAGTACCGGGCGCCCACCGGCGTCGCCGCCGCGATCGGCCGACCCGGTGGAGATCTGGCGGCTGTCGCGGCGCGTGTGAAGGCGATGCCCGGTGGGCCACCGCGGTTCCTGGTCGCCAAGCCGGGCCTCGATGGTCACTCGAACGGGGCCGAACAGATCGCCGTGGCCGCCCGCGATGCCGGGATGGAAGTGGTCTATTCCGGCATTCGCCTGACCCCGGCGCAGATCGTGGCCTCGGCTCGTGATGAGGATCCCGATGTGATCGGCCTGTCGATCCTCAGCGGCTCGCATCTCGAACTGGTGCCGGCCATCGTGAGATCGCTACGCGACGAGGGTGTCGACGCCCCCGTGATCGTCGGCGGCATCATTCCCGAAGCCGACCAAGCCATGCTCGTCGCAGCCGGAGTCGCTGCCATCTACACCCCGAAAAACTTCCAGATCGCCAAGATCATGGCCGACATCGCCGATCTGGCCGCCGCCCACCGCGCCCCCGAGCCCTAGCCCGAGCCCGAGCCCGAGCCCGCTGCCACCCCACCCGGTTGGGCGCGATCCAGGTACCACCACTTCTCGTAGCGCGCCCGACGCGGCTCCACGGGCGCGGTTTCAGTACTGAGCCCGACTACCGGTTTCGCGCCCAACCGGGTCGGGGCTAGCGGATGGCGGGGACGGGGAGGTTGGCGTCGACCCAGTGCTCGAGTGTTGGGCTGGTCTCGAAGCTGGTGATCAACGCGTACCGCGGCGCGTTGCCGTTGTGCACCACCACGTGCCACAGGCGTTGGGTGTCGACCACGAAGCGTGACCCCCGGTGCAGCGGCACCCGAGCCTCGGTGTCGGGGTCGGGCAAGCCGTCGGGGCCGTTGTCCATCAACAGCATGTAGCTGTCGGGATTGTCGGTGAGTTCAAGCCAGGAGCGAACGACCCAGCCGTCCTCGTCGGGGTTGAAGCGATTGTTGTCGTCGCGGTGCAGCGACGACATGGCCTGCTCACGGGCCTGAGGTTCGAGTTTGATGACCCTGACCCTGCCAAAGTTGGCGCCAACGGCATCGACGTACGCTCGCAGTGTCGGCGACAAGGCGGCGTTCGACGTCCACAGCGCATCCTTGTCGGTCTTGCCCTTGTCCCAGAAACCACGGCAATCGAGTTCGCCATCGGCCGAGGCCAGCGGGGCGAAATTGGTGTCGCCACCGCTCTTCCAGTCCATGTACTCGAGACCGAGCCACTCGTCGGCTGGAACGTCGAAGTCGGCATCGGTCAGAACCACCTCACCAGTCTCGGCGAGCGCGGCCAAGCGTCGGTGCGGTGTGTGCAACGGGATCTGCACACTCCAGTGCTCTTGTGTAGGCCAAAAACTCATGCCCAAATCTTACGTGGTCGTTGGTGCCGTATCGGGTGTAGGCAGTGTGTTGTGCACCACAGCACCGGTGGGAATCTGCAGTTCTTGACCCGCTTGGATGTCGTCGGCATTGGTGATGCCGTTGATCGCCATGATGTCGGCCAGGCGTACCTGGAAGGCCTTGGCGATCTTGCCCAAGGTGTCGCCGCGCTTGACGATGTAGAACTCGCGCACGGTCGTGGTGGTGATGAAGATCGTCGTGGTCGTCGAGACCGTCACGATCGGTGGCAACGTTGCCGCGGACTGCTCATCGTCGCCGCACGCCGCAGCAGCCACCGGCAAGATTGCCGCCAGCACGACCAGTACCCCGAACCTTCCCCCGCTCACGGAGTGTGATGCTATGCGGGTTCGCGCCCGACTTCCACGGGGCCGTACGCTGGGTTCATGTCGTCGGGCGACTTTCCAGGTGCCGTAGCGCCCGTTCGGCAGTACAAGATCGACGTCGGTGGGCTCGGTCTGGCCATCCATGAATGGGGCAACGAGGCTGCTCAGCCGCTGTTTCTAGTCCATGGCGGGTTTGATTTCAGTCGCACGTACGAGGTGTTCGCGCCCAAGCTGGCCGCAGCCGGGTGGCGAGTTGTGGCGTGGGATCAGCGAGGTCACGGCGACAGCGACCATGCCCCGTTGTATGGCTGGGATGCCGACATCCGCGACGCGATGGCGGTGATGGACGCGGTGACCCAGCTGCCGGCACCGGTGGTCGGACACAGCAAGGGCGGGTCCTTGATGATCCAATTGGCCGACGCCCAGCCATATCGGTTCAGCCATCTGGTCAACCTCGACGGTCTGCCGTCGAAGCGGCGGGTGCCCGATGTCGCCGAACACGAACGCACCCGGATGGTGGCCGGCGAGATCTCCGGCTGGCTCGACCACCGGCGGCGCAGCGCCGAGCTGGCCCGCTACCCGGGCACGATCGAGGAGCTCGCTCGACGACGGGGACGGATGAACCCCAGGCTGCCGTTCGAGTGGTTGTGCCATCTCGTGACCGTTGGGGCACGACAAGATCCCGAGGGCTGGCGTTGGAAGATCGATGCGTCGATGCGCTTTGGTGGATTCGGTCCGTGGCGACCGGAATGGACCGTCACTCGTCTGCCGGGGCTGGGCATGCCATTCCTCGGGGTGCTCGCTTCGGAGCTGGAAGAGATGGGATGGGGCACCCTGCCGCACAACATCGCCCAGTACCTGCCCGATGGCGGCCGCGTCGAGTTACTCGACGGTGTCGGCCATTTCGTGCACATCGAACAACCTGACCTGGTCGCCGGGATGATTCTCGAGTTCCTGGGGTCCGCATGAGCATCACCATGCTTCGCCACAACAAGGTCGGCTTGGCGTTACATCGCCTCAGCGCCGGCGACAGTGCTGGCACGCCGCTGTTGCTGCTGCACGGCTTGGGCGAGGCATCGCCGACGGAGCCACCGAAATGGGCCGAGCACTGGTCAGGACCCGTGGCGGCGCTCGACTTCACCGGTCACGGCCGCTCGACGATCCCGCCGGGCGGTGGCTACACGGCCGAGATCGTGCTGGCCGATGCCGACGTTGCTCTGGCCGAACTCGGCACGGCGACGGTGGTGGGTCGGGGTCTGGGCGCCTACGTCGCGTTGATGTTGGCCGGCGCCCGGCCACAGCAGGTTCGCGGCGCGGTGCTGTGCGATGGGCCCGGGCTGGCCGGCGGCGCCATCGGGCCGACATCGCAGAGCTTCGTCACCCTGTCGCCCAGCACGCATCCACCGGATCCTTACGCCCTCTTCGAGCTGTCGCGCGACCTTCGCCCGCCCGACTACGCGACGCTGTTCGTGCGTATGGCGGTCGAGTCGTCGGGCCTCGACGAGCCGATCTCCGTTGCTGCAGTGGTACGCCCGCCGTGGCTGGCGGCCGTGGTCGAAGAAATCGGGGTGACGACCTGCTCGGTGGGCGATGCCATTGCCGTGTACGGCTCGGCTGGGCACGGCTCGACACCCGGCGGGCGATAGATGGCGGCACGCTGGGTGGGCCCGGGCCGCGGCGTCGCTGAAGGCACCGCGCAGGCGATCGTCGAGTTACAGGGAGATGACCGGCTGGCCGAAGTCATCGTCGTCGTGCCGCCTGGCGGTACGGCGGGTACCTTGCGTCGCCTGCTGCCGCGGGTCTCCGGTGGCGTCGCCGGCATCCGCTTCCTCACGCCGATCGACCTCGCGGTGGAGTTGGTCGATTCGTCGGTCAGCACGATGCGCGCCGTCACCACCCAATTGCAGTTGGCAGCCATTACGTCGGTCTTGGGCGGGGACGACTGCCCCGATGCATTGCGTGGCGTGCGCGAACACCCGGCCACCATCGACGCGCTTGTCGACATGGCCGTGTCGTTGCGCGCCGCGCATGTCGTTCCTGCAGCGTTGCAGTCACTCGCAGGTGACCCGAAATCGGTCCGGGCTGCGCTGGTCGATGTGGTCGTTCGTGCTCGACGATGCCTGGCGGAACTCGGCGTGCGCGACGAGAGCGCAACCTTGGAGGCGCTCGACGCAGTCGAGCCGTCGACCCTGGCGGGCATTCGCGTTGTCCTGGTCGTCACCGACACATTTCATCCTGCGCAGATCCCGTTCCTGAGAAGGCTTGCCGGTCAACCCCTCTGTCGAGTCGTCGCTGTCGCACCCGCAGTCAACGACCTCAGCCTCGTCAATCAGCAGCAGGCCTTCGGGTGTGGCGAATCGCCGGACCCTCTGACGGTCGCGACCCCACGGGTGATCTCGTGTCCCGACCCCGATGAGGAGGTGCGCCACGCCGTTCGCCAGTGCGCTCGACTGATCGACGATGGCGTACCCGCCGATGACATCGCCCTGGTGTGTGGCGCACCTGCCTATCGCCGTCCGGTCCGCGACGAATTGCAGCGTGCCGGAATCGCCTGGTCCGGCGGCGCGGTCGAGCGCCTGCGCGGCTCTGTTGCGGGTCAAGTACTGCGTCATGTCGTCGATGGCATCGTCGGCGAGTGGGATCGCCCCAACGTGTTCCGTCTGTTGTCGGTGGCACCTTTGTACCCCGTTGGCGAGTTGGGTGCTCCGCGCCGTGTCGGTCAGTGGACTTCGTTGTGTCGCAAGCTCGGTCTCGTGTCTGCCGAGGATTGGAGCCGAGCCGGTGAGGCGCTGGTTGCTGCGAATCTGGCGCGGCGGCAGCGCTGGTCGAGCGAGGTTGTCGATGCCGCGCCGACGGCTCGCGAGGTCGCCGACACCGAGGCGCTCGACCGTTTGCTGAAGTTGGTCGAACGACTGCGCAACCAGTCGCAGCGCGTTCGCCGGGCGTCGACGTGGGAGGCCGCCGCCAAGGCCCTGAACGCGATCCTGAGCGACCACATCGGTGTGGCGACGTGGCGCGAACGTGCGTGGGCGGAGGGTCCGGCGTGGCAGCGCAATGCCGCCGATCACGTCGAGCGCATCGTTTCCGGGCTTGCCGAGCTCGATCATCACGGCATAGCTGTTCCCTTCACTCCGGCCGCAATGGGTCAGGTCATCGGCACCCTGCTCGATACATCAGTTCGTCGGCGTGGCGATGCCGCAGGGGCAGTGTCGATCGTCGACATCGGCGGCGCAGTGTGCATCGACGCCGCTCATGTGTTCGTCGTCGGACTCAACGAAGGTGTGCTGCCGGCGTCGACCACGGATGATCTCCTGCTCGGTCGCGACCTGCCCGAAGCCGCCGCAGCGGTGATCGAAGGTCCGCGGGCCGCTGTGTCGCGTTCGGAACGGGGTTGGAATGCTCTCTTGCGCAGCGACGCGTTCGTCACGGCGACGCTCGCCCGCACCGATCTACGCCGGGGCGGCGAGGTGTATCCGTCGCCACTGCTCGCCGGCATGCTGATCGAGCGCCACGAGTCGCACGCGCTGGGCCTGCTCGGCGGCGATGTGCTGACGACATCGGAGCAGCTGGCGAGAACCTCCGATCCGCATCTCGCCTCCCAGCGCCTCGCTCGGCGGGCCAACGCGCTGCGAGCCAGGCTCGACCCGCAGCCGACCGAGTTCGACGGCATTGTTGGCCCGCATCCCGCGCTGGCGCCCGCGGGCAAACTGTGGTCGATCTCCGCAGTCGAGCGACAGGCCGCGTGTGGTCTTGGCTATTTCGGTCAGTACGTGCTCCATGTCAGTGAGGAAACTGATGCGGCGACCATCATCTCGATCGAGCCGGCGGAACGAGGGGTGTTGGTGCATGCGGTGTTCGAGCACGTCGCCAACGAATGGCTTGCCCTCGATCCTGACCAGCGGCCGCCCTGGTTGGGCGGCGACCATCTTTCGGCGATGCATCGACGAGCGATCGAGGTGCTCGATGAACTGGCCGCCTCCATCGGGATCCAGCATCGACTCGGTCATGCCACCGCATGGGGTGCCGAGCGGGCACACATACTGCGGTCGATCGCGGCGACGCTCGACGCGGAGGCGGCCGAGGGCTCGCAGCCTGTGGCATGCGAGCACTCGTTCTCCGGAGTGCTGGTCGGACCGGCATCGTTCGGTGGCAAGATCGACCGGGTCGACCTGATGCCGGACGGTGGTTTGCGTGTCACCGACTTCAAGACCAGCGCAGCCATCTCGCTGAGGAATGTGTTGGACGATGGACGCCGGCTGCAATTGCCGCTGTACGCGCGCGCTGCCGACCACGATCGTGCACTGCTGACCGGCGACGAAGGGGTGGGGGCGCCCCCGGCGACGGCCCGCTACTTGCACGTGCGCGACGCCAAGGCAACGTCTCGACCGGTGCCGCTCGATGCCGCACTGATTGCCGAGTTCCAGGCGTACGTGCAGCACTGGCTGGCTGAGATCGCCGAGGGACGTTTCACTCCGAGGCCGCATCCCGCGAACGGTCGATGCCTGATGTGCTGTGTCGATTCACTCGGAGTCGAAGAGATGGCCGAACGAGCACGATTGTTCGCTGCCCAGGACGGCGAGCCCGATGCATGAAATCGTGCTGCCTCCATGGGTTGAGACCGATCCGGGCAACTCGATGGCTGTGTCGGCCGGCGCGGGCAGCGGTAAGACCACCAGCCTCGTTGCGCGTGTCGCGGCGTTGGTGGGCATCTCGGGTGTGCAATTGGATCAGCTCGTCGTGATCACCTTCACCGACAAGGCTGCCCGCGAGGTCTCCCATCGCCTGCGGGATGCGCTCGGCAACGCGGTGGCGCTCGATGAGGCGTACATCGGCACCATCCATGGCTTCTGTCAATCGTTGCTGCGCCGGTACCCGATCGAAGCCGGACTGCCTCCCAAGTTCACGACCGCCGACGAGTTGACGTCGGGCGCGATGGCCGACGAGCGTGCCGAGCACGCGGTACAGAGCCTGTACAACCTGGCCCTGAAGAACCCAGCTATCGGGGATGCGTTGATGGTGGTCGCCTCGTACACGGCCATGCCGTACCTACCCGAGTTGGTCAAGGCCATCGACAACGACTGGTTGCGTTTCGCAGATGCGCCGCGGCAGCAGCCGATGTCGATCGCGGTCGCCCATGCAACAGTCATGCGCATGCTCGATCAGATCGTCGTGGACGATCGCTACGTGTCCGCGACGCCGCGGATGCGAGCGAAGGTCGATGTCGCGGTTGCCGATGCCAGGACGACGTTGGAGTTCGTGCAATCGATCCCTGCCTTGGCGGCCGCCGCAACTGCGCTGGGCGAGCGTCATCACGGTACGAGCGCAGTGTGGGTTCCGTTCGAGACCACGCTTCGGTTCGCGCGTTACGAGCCGGCGCTCGGCCACTTGATGGCAGCGCTCGCGCCGATCGTGATCGGAGCAGCGCGTGGCCGGATTGGTCGCGGCGAGTTGTCATTCGACGACCTGCTGGTGTTGTCACGCCGCCTGCTGCAGACCAGGCCCGACGTCCGTGACGAGGTTCGCTCTCGCCACCGCTATCTGTTTGTCGACGAGTTCCAAGACACTGACCAAGTGCAGTTCGACGTCATCACCGAGCTCACGTCGAGCACTGCCGGCAGCGCAGCGTCGTCGCTGTTCGCCGTCGGGGATCCGAAGCAGTCGATCTACGGTTTCCGCCACGCCGATGTCGAACTGTTCTCGAGCCTGTTGGCAGTGGATGGAGCAAGTCAGCAGCTGACGATCAACCGTCGCACCCGAGCCGATGTGTGCACATGGATCAATGCGGTGCTGTCCGCTCGATTCGCGCAGGTCGATGATCCGACTCAGGGCGACCATCAGGTTGCCTACACGGAGCTGGATGCGCAGCGGTCGGCCAACGGCGCCGGCGACGGACCCGGCGTCGTGGTGTTGGGCATGCCGGGTTGGACGAAGTTCGATCACGACACGGCAGAAGACACGGCGCGCGCCGAGGCAGCAGACATCGCCGCGCTCGTGCAGCGAGCCGTCACTGGGCCAGTTCCCTGGAGAGTCGGCGACGGTCCGAGTGATCGCCTGGCGAGCTTCAGCGATATCACCGTGCTGATTCGCAGCCGGACTCGCCTGGGCGTACTCGAGCACACCCTGCGGCAGACCGGCGTGCCGTACCGGGTCGAGGGAGGCACGTTGATCTACGGATCGCGCGAGGTGTACGAGCTCTTGAGGGTGTTGCGTGCCGTTGACGATCCGACCAACCAGCTGAAAGTCGTCACGGCCCTACGCACCTCGATCTTCGGCATCGATGACCGCCAACTGATGCAGTATCGCCTCGGCAGCGACACCAATCCGGCGCGCTTCCCCAAGGACTTTCAGGTCTTCACCAACGAGCCCGGCATCGTCGGCGAGGCCCTGCGAGCTATCGATCAATTTGGCCGACGCAAGCACGAGCGCACGCCGGCCGAGCTGGTTGCCGAGCTCTATGACAGCTGGCGCGGCGTCGCCTCTGCGTTGTACGAAGGCGAACAAGTGGCCCGCGAGACATGGCGCAGAGTGCGCTACGTGATCGACGAGGCTCGTGCCTGGAGCGACGCGACCGGTGGGACCTTGGCCGAGTATCTGGCGTGGGTGGATCGCCGAATCGACGATGTCGATCGGGTCGAGCTGAGCACCGATGAAGGCGAAGACTCGTTGCGGATCATGACCATCCACGGCGCCAAGGGTCTCGAGTTCCCGATCACGATCGTCGCCGGGCTTGGTGGCGCGGATGCGTCGAATTCGGCAACGGGACTGCATTGGCAGAGTGGCAAGCCGCTCGTGCGGCTCGGAAAGATGACCAGTTCCGGGCTCGGCGACATGGCTGCGACCGAACGGTTGCGTTCGCGGGCCGAGGAAGCACGCTTGCTGTACGTGGCCTTCACCCGGGCCAAGGATCATCTCGTGGTATCGATGCATCACAAGGCGGGGAACTGTGCCGCCGGCCGACTGGTTGACGCCGTGACCGCCGGCGCCGCAGTGGCTCTCTCGGTGTGCGCCGATCCGCAGATGCCCATCGCCTACCCCCCAACGTTTGCCAGGCCGGATGGGGTCGGTACGAGTTCGCATCCCGAGGAGCCCGACGAGCTGGACCGCATGGCTGGTCAGCTCCGCCGCATCTGGACGCCGAGTGGTCTGGCCAAGGCGCTCGGAGACGCTGCCGGACCGACGTCGGACGTCACGTTGGTGCAGGGCTCACTGTTCGGCGGCGACGGCGACGAGACCGATGACGACACTGTCGCTCCAGGCGAGCGATTTGGTGCTGCGGTGGGTCGACGCCAAGCCGATAGCGACGACCACGAGGCCACGGATCCCGGCAATCGCAAGGAACCAGGTCCCAACGATCGTCCGAGCCGGCGAGGGGGCAGGTTCGGTACCGCCAAAGGCAGTGCGGTGCATGCCGTGATGCAGCAGGTTGCCCTGCACGACCCGACGCGCGGCCTACCGACATTGGTCGACGTCGCTGCCGAGGCCGAAGGTGTGCTCGATCGCCGCCGCGACATCGAGATGATGGTGCAGTCGTTGCTGAAGGGTGCTCTGTTCTCGCGGATGCAATCGTCGAGCAACTGTCGCCGCGAGATGTACGTCGGGGCTCAGTTCGGTGAGGTCACCCTGTGGGGCTATGTCGACGCGGTCTTCGCCAACGCCGATGGCACGTTGACGCTGGTCGACTTCAAGACCGACACGCTCATCACGTCACCGGTTGAACTCGCTCGGCGGTACCAGCCACAGATGTCGGGCTATGTCGCCGCACTGCAGCAGGCAACAGGCATGCGGGTCAGCGAGGCATGGCTGTCGGTCGCCCAGCCCGACGGCGCCGCTGCGGTCGAGATCGCCGTCGAGGTCCTCGAGACGTCGGCATTACTCGCCGAACTCCGCGCTCCGACGACGTCGTAGCAACTGAGTCGGGTCCCGCTGCGTCTGTCGAGGTGATCGGAGCCCGAATGCGGTGTGAGTCGGGTGTCGCGCCCGACGCGCGATCGGACTCACAGTTGGTCGACGCTCAGACCGGTGTGAGTCGTGATCAGGTCTTAGACGTTGCGCCAACTTACATAGTGGGCAAGGGCGATCAGCTCGGTCCGGCTGTGCGCCGTGATCGGTGCGAGTTCGATCGCCGCGATCGCCTCGTCGGTGAGCGCCGCGATCTGCAGCTCCAGCGCCGCCAGTGCACCGGTCTCGATGATCACCTGCTGCATGTTGGCGATGTCGGCATCGTCGAGATCGGGTGAGCCGACCTCGTCGAGCACGGCACGCTGTGGCGGCGTCGAGGCTGCCACAGCGCGGGCGAGCAGCGGTGTCGGCTTGCCTTCACGCAAGTCTCCGCCTACCGGTTTGCCGGTGACCGCTTCGTCGCCGAACGCTCCCATCACATCGTCGCGCATCTGAAACGCGTCGCCGAGGGGCAATCCAAAGGCACTCAACGCCGGGAGCAGCTCGTCGGCCCGGTCGGGTGCGGCCAGTACGGCGCCGAGATGCAATGGTCGTTCGACGGTGTACTTGCCGCTCTTGTACCGGCAGATCCGCTCGGCCTTGACGAGGCGTCGATCGCCGCGCACGCTGCCGACGATGTCGAGCAGTTGACCGATGTTGAGCTCGGTACGCAGCTCGTTCCAGATCACCCAGGCGTCGCGTGGCGCATCGAGCAGAAGTTGGTCGGCCATCACGAAGGCAAGGTCGCCGACGAGGATCGCGACGCCTTCGCCGAAGCGGCGGGATTCGCCGGCCCATCCTGCTGCGGCATGGCTGTCGGCGAACACGGTGTGCGTGGTCGGCGTGCCGCGCCGGCTGGTCGCGTCATCCATGACGTCGTCATGGAACAGGGCGAACGCATGCATCAGCTCCAGTGCTGCCCCGGCGTCGATGATCCGCTGATCGTCAGCCGACCCGCCGGCCCCGACAAATCCCCAGTGGCAGAACGACGGCCGCAGTCGCTTGCCCCCGCCGAGCACCAGCCGGGCGATGTGTTGCATCGGACCGAGCAGGTCCTCGTCGAACTCGGCCCAGCGACTGGTCTCCGCGTCGAGCACCGTGCGCAGCCTGGCTTCGACACCGAGCGCGATGGCTGCAAGCGACGGGGGCGGGGCGGCTGTAGGCACCCACGCAGGCTAGGCGTGAAGTGGGCTCGCTATGCCGTCGACGATTCGCTGCACTGCGGCGAACTGAGTGGCGGCCTTCGGCGCTTCCTTCAGCCACTGGGCGGCTGTGTGCTCGGCGATGGCGTCGCTGACTCGGATCAGCGGTTGGCCGGTCGATTGGGCCAGAACCTGGACCTGACAGGCTCGCTCGAAGAAGTACATCTTCTGCCAGGCGTCGGCGACGTCGGTGCCGATCACCATCACGCCGTGATTGGCGAGCAGGACGACCGTGATCTCGTCGCCGATCACCTCACCGAATCGGCAACCCTCCTCGGCCGCGTCGACGAGACCACCGTAGGCCAGATTGGTGATGCGGTTGTGGAACTGCATTGCGTTCTGACTGAGCTTGCTGTCGAATCCGCCGACCGTCAGCGAGAGAGCTGTGGCATATGGCATGTGCGTATGGAACACGGCTCGAGCCGACGGCCGGGCTTGGTGGCAGCCGCGATGGATCGTGAACGCCGAGGTTTCCCACTCGCCTTCGCCATCGACGACGCGACCCTCGAAGTCGATCGTCAAGATGTCGTCTTCGGTGATCTCCGACCAGTGCGGTCCATAGCGATTGAGTAAGAAGAGGTCATCGTGACCGGGAAGGGCGAGCGAGAAGTGGTTGTCGATGCCCTCGTTGAAGCCGTGATAGGCCGCCGCCCGAAACGCTGCAGCAAGCTCGCGCTTGGCAGCAATCGCCACGTCGCTGGAGATCGATGATGTTGCCGACATGGTGAAAAGTTATCACCCGGTGTCGTCAGCGAGGTCGGCAACGACCTGCTCGATGTGCAGTCGGGCATTGCCGATGCGATCGCGGCAGAACGCGATCAGCTCGGCGGCACGCTTGACCTGAGTGGCCAGCACGTCGACGTCGACATCGGCTCGCTCAAGCTCGCCGAGGATCGTCTCGAGCTCGGCGAGCGCAGCGGCGTATCCGCCGGCAACTGGTTCGGTCATGTGCTGGTCTCCTCGACGCGGCTGCGGGCACTTCCCTTGGCGAATGTGGTGATGATGGTTGTACCAGCGGCGAGCTCGTCGGCGTCGCGCACGATGGCGCCATCGGCGTTGCGGGTGATGCTCCAGCCGCGAGCCATGGTGTGCACCGGGTCGAGCAGGCGAACCCTGGCGGTGACGGCGTCGAGGTGGCGCAGTTCGGGTTCGAGTCGAGCCGGAACCCGACCGAGCGACGCGCGTGCCGCAACGAGCCGATCGTTGCTGCGCTCCAGGACGCGGCCGGCGGCAGCACCAAGGCGTTGACGGCGGTGCCCGAGCCGATCTTCGCTGCGTTCGACAGCCGACACCGTCGCCCGACGAATGCCGTGGGCGATGGTGGCCAACGATGCGTTGGATTGTTGCATCGCCCGGTTGGCGTGGGCTTCGATGGCCGACCACACCCGCTCGACCTCGGCTTGGAACGCATATACGTGCTCGACCAGTGCGGCCGCACAAGCGGTCGGGGTCTTCAGCGAGCTGTGGGCGACCTCGTCGGCGACGCTGCGATCGACCTCGTGGCCAAGACCGGTGAACACGGGCACCGGCGAGGTTGCGATGGCGGTGGCAATGGTCTCATGATCGAACGTGGCCAGGTCGGTCTTGGAGCCGCCCCCGCGAATCAGCACGACGACATCGAGATCCTCATGTCGAGTCAACGTGAGCAACGCGCTGGAGACCATGTCGACGGCGAACTCACCCTGCACGCGCACATCGATCACCCGCAGCCGAAACGCCAGGCCGCTGCGATCGAGCTCGTGGGTGAAGTCGCCCCACGCCGCGCTCGCCGTACTGGTGACCACTCCGACGCGCAGCGGGGCTGCGGGCACGGCGATGCGCCGATTGGCGTCGAACAACCCCTTGGCGACCAACCGTCGCACGACATCGTCGCGCTCCAAAGCCATCTCGCCGAGCGTGAACCGAGGATCGAGGCTGCTCATCTTCAAGCCGAGTTGTCCCGAGGGGGCGAAGTAGTCGAGATGGCCGAACAGCCGCACTTTCAGGCCGTCACTGAGCTGCAGTCGGTGTTTGGTCAGGATCGGGCGCAGCCGCATGCGGGCATTGGCGAAGAACTGGACATTGATCGCCGCCTTGCCGGTGTCGGTTTCCTCGACGAGACGGAAGTAGGCATGTGGGCCACGCTCGCTCCAGCCCTGGATCTCGCCGCGAACCCACACGCCATCGGTGAAGCTCCGGCGTAGCGCCGAGTTGATCGCCTCGGCAAGCTCGCCCACCGTGTAGGTCGGGACTCCACCGTCGTCAAGATCGAGGTCGAACGCCACCTGACTCACGGGGAGAGTCTGGCCTGTCAGGCGCCGAGTTCGCGCACGTTGTCGAGCTCGGCCTCGTACTCGGGCGGGTCGTCGACGCCGAACAGTTGTCCGTCGATCGGCAGGTGTTGCTTGCGCCGCAGGTCTTCGATGGCGTTGAGTGGCCGTTCGAGCGCCCGCCGGCGGGTGGTGGCCAACTCGTCGAACGATCGGTTGAGCGTGTCGAACTGACGCTTGACCTTGTCGATCGATTCGGTGTACTTACCCCACTGCTGGCCGAACTTGCCGAGCAGCTGCAGAATCTCTTGACTGGTCTCCTCGATGACGAAGTTGTCGAACGCCTGCCGGATGACACCGAGAAACGCGAACAGCGTGAGCGGCGAGCAGATGACCACATTCGAAGCCATCGCCTCTTCGATGAGGCCGGTGTCGCTCTCGTGGATGAACGCGCTGACCGTTTCGTTGGGCACGAACAACAGCACGTTGTCGACGGCGAATCGGTCGTCGGTCGAGGCGTACTCGCGCCGAGCGAGCTCTCGAACCCTGGCCCGCACATCGCGCACGAACGTGGCCCGATGCGCCGAACGCTCGGCCTCGGTGGAGGCATCGAGGTACTTGAGGTACGCCGCCATTGGGAACTTGACGTCCATGAAGAGCACGTGACCCTTCGGCAGCAGGAACGTGAAATCGGGGATGCCGGTGCCCTCGCCAACGACAGCCGTGCGCTTGTGGTAGTTGACGCCCTCGTGAAAGCCGGCAAGTCGCAGCACGTCTTCGGCCATGCGCTCGCCCCACTGACCGCGAGCGTTGGAGCTGGCCAGGGCTTCGCGCAGGCTGTTGGTGGTCGATGACAGCACCTGGGTGATCTCGGAGTGGACCTGCAACGAGCGATCGACCTGGCCGAATCGCTCGGATGTGGCTTCGCCGAGTTGCTGCACGAGCTGTGACAGCCGATCGATGTCGGTGCGAACGCCACTCTGCACCTCGCCGAGGCGCTGATCGATCAGCTGCTGTCTGCCGGCCAACGAGGCGTCGCTGGCCTGGGTGTGGGCGCCGAGCTGCTCGCGGCTCATGGTGATGGCCTGCTCGACGGCCAATCTGGCTGCCTGGCTGATGATGTCGGCCGAGATGGATGGCGCAGCAGCCGGCTCGGCGGCTGGCGGATTGCGACGGGCGACCAGCCAGGTCAGTGCGGCCACGGTGGCCACAAGGCAGATGACGAGTGCGATCTCCATGGTCACCATCATGACGAGGGGGTGTTACAGGGTTCGCGGATGGGCCGCAATCACCCTGGTAGCAGCGTGTTTTCGCCGGCGCGGACCTGAGCGGCGTAGAACCCGTCGAGGGCCATCAGATGGTCATGGGTGCCTTCCTCGACGATGCGGCCGGAGTCGAGCACCAGGATTCGGTCGGCATCGCGGATGGTCGACAGTCGATGGGCGATCACCAGCGCTGTGCGCCCGCGCAGGGCCTCATCGAACGCCGCCTGCACGTGGGCCTCGTTCTCGTTGTCGAGGTGGCTGGTTGCCTCATCGAGAATCATCACGACCGGGTTCTTCAGCAGCAGCCGGGCGATGGCCAGTCGTTGCTTCTCGCCGCCACTCAATCGGTACCCGCGCTCGCCGACCATCGTGTCGTAGCCGTCGGGCAACGAGGCGATGGTGTCATAGATCCGCGCCCCGCGGCACGCGGCGTCGAGCTCGGCGACGGTCGCGTCGGGCTTGGCATACCGCAGATTGTCGCCGATCGACTCGTGAAACAGGTGTGGATCCTGACTGACGACGCCAATCGCGGCACGCAGCGTCTCTTGGGTCAGATCGCGCACGTCGTGGCCGTCGACGCTGACCGTTCCACCGGTCACGTCGTACAACCGCGGGATCAGCCCGGCCAACGTGGTCTTCCCCGAGCCGGAAGCCCCGACCAGGGCGACGGTCTCGCCCGGGCTCAGGGTCAGGCTCAACCCGGCCAGCACGTCGCGGTCGGGATCGTGGCCGAGCAGGGCGTTGGGTGCCTCGAGCGATGCGACGGTGACCTCGGCAGCCGTCGGGTACCGGAAGGTGACGTCGTTGAACTCGACCATTCCCTTTGGGTCAACAAGATCGATGGCGCCAGGCCGATCAGTGATGCTCTCCGGTGCGTCGAGCACCTCGAAAACTCGTTCGAAACTGACCATCGCCGTCATCAGGTCGACGCGGGCGTTGGTCAGACCGGTGAGTGGTTGGTACACCCTGGTGACGAGCGCGGCCAGGGCGACCAGGTCTCCCGGCTTGATGTTGCCGCTGACCACGAGGTTGGCGCCGATTCCATAGATCGCCGCCGCACCGAGCGCGCCGACCAGACCGAGGGCGACGAAGAACACCCTTCCGTACATCGCCGACTTGATTCCAATGTCGCGCACCTGGGCCGCCCTGCCCGAGAACAGCGTCGTTTCGTCGTGTGACCGGCCGAACAGCTTCACCAGTTGGGCCCCGGCGACGTTGAACCGCTCGGCCATCTGCGAGTTCATCTCCGCGTTGGTGTTCATCTGCTGACGGGCCAGTGCCTGGAACCGTTTGCCGACCCGCTTGGCGGGGATGATGAACAGCGGCAGTACGACCAGCGCTAGCGCGGTGAGGCGCCACTCGAGGAAGAGCATTGCTGAAAGCGTGGTGATCAACACGACCACGTTGCTGACCACGCTGCCGAGCGTGCTGGTGACGGCGCTCTGGGCGCCGACCACGTCGTTGTTCAGCCGGCTGCTGAGTGCACCTGTCTGGGTACGGGTGAAGAAGGCAATGGGCATGCGCTGGACCTTGCCGAACAGTGCAACGCGCAGGTCGCAGATCAACCCCTCACCGATCCGTGCCGAACACCACCGCTGCACAATCGCCAGCAATGCATCGGCGATGGCCGAGGCGACGACGAGTGCGGCGAGGAGATTGATCATCGACCGGTCGCTCTGCGGGATGGCGTCGTTGAGGATGGCCCTGAAGGCGAACGCGGGCACGAGTTCGAGCAGGGCGCTGACGAAGATGGTCAGCAGGAACAGGATGATGACCTTGCGGTAGGGCCGGGCATACCGCCACGCTCGCCGCACGGCACTGCGCTGCAGCCGGGCGCCTTTGACTGCGTCGGTATCACCGGGCAGCATCGAGTGTGGTCCCATTCGCATGGAGTCGAGGATACGGGTGCCGCCGAGTGACGAGACCCGGCGCGCCATACGCTCTGCGCTGATGCGGCGAGTGGCTTCGATGATCTGTGGTGTCGTGCTACTGGCCGGCTGTGGCATCGAGCCGGGGGTCAGCGCGACCGATGCACAACATTCCGACGCCACCTTCGATCCGAGCGACGATCAGTTCGGGTGGACGCCGTTTGGTGATAGCGGCCGGGTCGAGATCGGGACGTTCACCGTGCCCATCGACTACGCCGACCCGTCGAAGGGCAAGTTCGATCTCAACATCGCTCGGCATCTGGCCATGAAACCGAAGGAGCGGATCGGTAGCCTGCTGGTCAACCCGGGCGGACCCGGTTTTGGCGGCAGCGACTTCGCAATCTTCGCCGAGGCGAACTTCGGTCGACCGCTGCTGGATCATTTCGACATCGTCGCCTGGGATCCCCGCGGCACCGGGTTGGGTGAGCCGAAGATCGACTGCATCGACGACTACGACCACTTCTTCGCCACGGGCGACATCACGCCCGACGATTCGGCGGAGCGGCAGCAATTGATCGACCTTGCCGACGAGTTCACCGGGGAATGCATCGACAACAACGCGGACATCTACCAACACGTCGGCACGAACAATTCGGCCCGCGACATCGACGCAATACGAGCTGCGTTCGGCGAAGCGACGATCAGCTACCTCGGGTTCAGCTATGGCAGTGAGCTTGGTGCCACATGGGCGACGCTGTTCCCGACAACCGTGCGCGCCGCCGTGTTCGACGGCGCTGTCGATCCCGCGGCCGAAGGGACCGAGAGCGGCGTGCAGCAGCTCAAAGGGTTCGAGGATGCGCTGACAGCCTTTCTGGGGGCCTGTACAGCGGACGCCAAGTGTCCGTTCAACAATGGCGGTGACGCCGAGGGAGCCTTCGACCGGCTGATGGCTGCGCTCGACGGATCGCCGGTGCCGAGTCAGACGGGCCGCCCTGCGGTCTCGCTCAATGTTGCCGGGTGGGCCGTCGGTCAGGCGTTGTACTCCAAGGCGAGTTGGCCTCAGCTCGCGCTGGCTCTGGCCAACGCTCAGAACGGTGATGGCGCAGGTCTACTGGCGCTGTACGACGAGTATTTCGTTCGCCGACTTGACGGCACGTACGCGGATTCGCTCGAAGCCTTTCAGGTGATCAGTTGTATGGACTCGGCCGAGCGCCCGACCATCGAGCAGGACGACGCCGACGTGGTGAAGTTCCGGGCGGCCGCTCCTCGATTTGCCCTCCGCAGCGTCGGCAGCTACTCGTGCACGTTCTTTCCGCCGGCCACCGATCCGCGGATCGAGATCACCGGTCAAGGTGCTGGCCCGATCGTGGTGCTCGGCACGACCGGCGACCCGGCAACACCGCTCGACGGCAGCCGCAAGATGGCGGCGGCGCTCGAGCAGGGACGCTTGGTGGAAGTGGTGGGCAACCGGCACACCGGCTACGGCCTCAATGACTGCTCGTCGGCGGCCGTCGAGGACTACCTGGTCGACCCGGTCGGCCACCTACCTGCTGAAGGCTTGCGCTGCGAGTAGAGGATTTGGCGGAAGGAGTGGGATTCGAACCCACGGAGACCCATAAGACCTCAACGGTGTTCGAGACCGTCCCATTCGTCCGCTCTGGCATCCTTCCGGGTGGCAGGCTAGCGGGCTTCGACAGGCGTCCCTATCCGGCAATGTTTC
>JANPBZ010000258.1:0-17846 GCA_031430695.1 Ilumatobacteraceae bacterium | reverse complement strand
GCGACATACGACGCCGTCGTCAACAACGTCATGAATGTCGGCCTCAACGGCAATCCGGCGCTGCCCGCGGAATTCCAGTCCGAAGGCGCGAACGGATGGGAGCAGTATGTCGACGCTTGCACGTTCTGGATCAACGGCATGGTCAGCAAGGCGCGCCCGTTCCAGGAGAAGATGACGCTGTTCTGGCACGGCCATTTGGTCAGTGCATGGTGGGACATCGGCAAGGGCTTCCACATGATGCAGCAGCTTCAGATGTATCGCGAGAACGCGTTGGGCAACTTCCATACGTTGACACAGCAGATGGCGATCGATCGGGCAATGCTCGTGTACCTCTCGAACGCTGAAAACGTGAAGGGCTCGCCGAACCAGAACTTCGCCAGGGAGTTGATGGAACTGTTCACGCTCGGCGTCGGCAACTACACCGAGACTGACGTCGAAGCGGCGGCGAGGGCATGGACCGGACACAACGCCGATTGGCCGGAGTACGTGTACACGTTCAAGTCGAACCGCCACGACTACACCAACAAGACGTTCTTCGGCACGACCAGGGCCTGGGATGGACCGGAGATCATCACCGAGATCCTGGTGACCAATCCGGCCAAGCGGTTGATCGCGGCGCGCTACATCACCAAGAAGCTGTGGGAGTTCCTGGCGCATCCGATCCCTCCGGCTGGAGTGGTCGACGCCCTCGCACCGGCGTTCGCTGCCGACATGAACCTGACCAACCTCGTACGCGAGATTCTGAAGCGGCCGGAGTTCTACAGCGTGACTGCGAAGCAGGGGCTGGTGCGCACCCCTATCGAGTACATCGTCGCTCTGTGCTACTACACGGGCCTCAGCGCCGAGAATCTCGGCGTTGCTTGGCGGGCCGAAACGACCGGTCAGCAGATGTACCAGCCGCCGAACGTGGCCGGCTGGAGGCCGAACGCCTACTGGCTCAACACCAGCGCGGTCGCCGGCCGCGCCGATTTCGCCCGATCCGTCACCTGGCGGTTGCGCCAGAACAACGGGTTCAACAACCTCTATGCGATGACTGCGGCGGCCGCGGTTGACTACGTGGCCAACTACTTCGGCATCTACCCACAGTCAGCGACCACCCGAAACGCGTTGATCGCCGCGCGAACCGCTGAGCCCAACCAATGGTGGGCGGCCACCAATCTGCTCACCATGACCATGCTCGCACCCGAATTCCACATGGCATGAGGAGATGACGATGCTTGATCCCGATATCTCCACAGCCGACGCTCGTCGATTGCTGTCCCAACCCGATGTCCTCGGCGATGTCGTTGGCCCCAACGGCTGGACGCGACGCAAGTTCTTGCAGGCAGTTGGTGGTGGAGTACTAGGTGGCGCGGCACTCAGCACCTTCGGCGCCGACCGCTTCGGACTCGACCATCTCGGCTTCGATGTGCCGGACGCCCTTGCCGCTACACCGATCGGTGCGCACGACGGAATTGTCGTCAACATCGTGTTGTACGGCGGTAACGACGGGCTCAACACCGTCGTTCCCTACACCAACGCCGCGTACTACGGCATCCGCGGCCCGAGTTACGGCAACCTGGCGATCCCTGCCGGTCAGGTCTTACCGCTCGACGGCACTTTTGGCCTGCATCCAAACCTCGGTTACACCAAGCGCCTGTGGGATGCCGGTCAGTTGGCCATCGTCCACGGGGTGGGCTATCCCAACCCCGATCTGTCGCACTTCACGTCGATGGCGATCTGGATGGCCGCCAAGTTCGGCGTCGGTTCGGCTGGCACCGGCTGGATCGGTCGCTGGCTCGATGGTCAGCCAGCAGCCACTGCTGACCTGATGGCCGCGACCATCGGTTCCTCGGTGCCACTGCATCTGCTCGGCGCGGTTCGACGTGCGGTCGCAGTTCCCGAGAACGGCGCCAACATGTTCGGCACCGGTGACGATCCGGC
Organism: Ilumatobacteraceae bacterium; assembly: GCA_031430695.1. Lineage (GTDB taxonomy): Bacteria > Actinomycetota > Acidimicrobiia > Acidimicrobiales > Ilumatobacteraceae > JAENVT01. The sequence continues at coordinate 15,923 of JANPBZ010000258.1, read as the reverse complement.
TGAACGCCGGATGTACGACGGATTGCGCGCGTTGTCGGCGACTTCCGCCGGGCGCGGACCATGGCACGACATGTTCGCCACCGTGTTGAAGACCCAACTCAACCTGGCGACCGACGTTGCACCGGTGTATTCGCCCGAACCCACCGGTGACGGATTCGTGAAGAAGATGACGGTCGCAGCTCGACTGATCAACGCCAACCTAGGCTTCCGGGTGCTCGATCTCGGCCTCGATGGTTTCGACACCCACGACAGCCAGCCGGCCGATCATGCCGATCTGCTGACCCAACTGGACACCGGTCTGGCGACATTCTTCGCGACACTCGACGCGGCGTACTACAGCCGTGTCACGGTCGTGACCATGTCGGAGTTCGGTCGCACCCCGTACGGCAACGACTCTGCCGGCACCGACCACGGCACGGCCAATGTGCAGTTCGTCATCGGCCCCAATGTCAAGGGTGGCCACTACGGCCAACCATCATCGTTCGGTGCGATCAACGATCAGTGGGATCGCTTCGACATGACCACTGACTTCCGCAACGTGTTCGGCACGGTGATCGACGGTTGGATGGGTGGCGGTGCGTCGACGATCCTCAACGGGCAGTACGAGAATCTCGGCTTCTTCCATGCTGGTCCGGGGGATCCGCCGCCAAGCGGCGGCATTCCGCCGCTGATCACACCGCCGTCGAGCCCGACCGAATTCGTCTCGATGAACCCACTGCGATTGTTCGACACCCGAGATGGCAGCGGAGGACGACTTGGTCCGCTCGGCCAGGGCGAGTCGTGGGCGTTCACCATTCGCGGTCAGTTCGGTGTTCCAGCCGATGCCGTGGCGGTTGCGATCAACCTCACTGCGGTCGATGCGACCGCAGCCAGCTTTGTCACGGCCTGGCCTGGCGGACAACCCCGCCCGTTCACGTCGAACCTCAACCCTGTTCCCGGCATGGCCGTTCCGAACCTGGCGATCGTTCGCCTGGGAACTGCCGGCGATGTGAACTTCTTCAACAACACGGGCACCGTCAACCTGCTCGCCGACGTTGTTGGATACTTCCGCGATGGCACGTCGGTAGGGATGGCCCCACTCGCACCCGTGCGACTGCTCGATACGCGCGATGGCCTTGGCGCGCTCGGAGCCGGGCAGATGCTCGATCTGCAGGTCGCCGGCCGTGGCGGGGTGTCGTCGAGCCCCGAGGCAGTGGCGCTGAACGTCACGGTCACGGGCCCGACCGCCGCCAGTTTCCTGACGGTCTGGCCGTCGGGCGAGCCGCGGCCGTTTGCATCCAGCGTCAACATGGTGCCCGGCCAGACCGTGCCGAACATGGTCCTCACCCGAGTCGGCGCCAATGGGATGGTCAGCATCTTCAACAACACGGGAGCAACCGATGTCGTTGTCGACGTACTCGGCTGCTTCGACGGCGATGCGTCGGGTCGCTACGTCGCATTGAGTCCGCGGCGCGTGCTCGACACACGCGATGGTCTCGGCGCGCCACTTGCGCCCGTCGGGCAAACACCCCTGGAAGTCATGCTGCTTGGTAGGGGAGGCGTGCCGTCCGGCGGAGTCAGTGGCGTGATGCTGAATGTCACCGCCGTGGCGCCGACAGCCAACACCTTCGTGACCGTGTTCCCGAGCGGTACCGAACGCCCACTGGCGTCAAACCTGAACGTCACAGTCGGTCAGGTGATCCCGAACATGGTGCTGGCCCGCCTCGGGCCGGAGGGCACGGTGAGGATGTACAACAACGGCGGCGTCGTCGACCTCGTCGCCGACGTCGTGGGCTACTTCACAGACTGAGTCCGTCGGGCAGTCGCTAGCGTGGCGACGATGGTCGACCAATCGCGGCGGAGCCGTCTGCTGACCATGAAACTCACGGCCCTCGTTCGCGACCGTGGCGAGGCGGTCGACCTGCAGACGGTGCCGTTTGCGCTCGGTGCGGCGGTACTTGATGACGGTGTCGGGTGGGTTCTGCTCGATGAGCGACAGCACCGTGGACTCGGTCCGGCGTTGGCTTGGGCACTACGGGCCGGTGTTGAGCACCTGCATCTGCTGGCCGAGGAGGGAACCGGCACGCTGGCCCGCCGTGCGACCGCCTTTCGACTGCCGATCGAGGTGTGGCACGTCGCCGACCGGATACTGCTGCCGGCGATCGCCGAGCCGCTGCCGCCGTTGGGCGATGCTCCCGAGGCGCACGAGCAGTTCCGATTGTTGATCGCCGAGGGCGGCGCGTCGCCGGTGGTGGAGCACGGCGTGCTGGTCGGAGAAGTCCGCGGTCTCGAGGTCTGTCGTGTTGTGACCGACGAGTTCACCGGTGCTGCCAGGCTGGAGGTGGGGATCGGTCAGCACGATCGCGAGGCGTTTCGCATGCTCCACGGCGACCTGCCCACTGTGGAAGCGGTGGCCAAGGTCGTGGCGGCGGTAGCGCCACACCGCCAGCACGGCGCCGATCCTCATCCGTTGAATCGGCTCGGCCGAGAGCAGGCGCTCCGTGCCAGGTTGATCGATGATCCGGGGTTGATCGGGGCAACGAAGGTCGACGCCGTGCCGTCTCCGCTCGTTCGCCCGAGTCTCAAGGACCCGCACCCGGCAATCGCGAATGCGCTGATCGACGGGACCTTGGTGACGGTGGTCGTCAGCGTCGGCGTCGATCTCGACGTGGTGCCATACGCCACCGACGCCCGGCTCGCAACAGGAAACCCGACGTGCCTCGTCGTGCCGGTTCGCGACGCTGTGCCGGTTCAAAGGGAGATCGCAGCGCTGCTCGACGATCCCATGGCGATCATTCCCATCGACTGAGGCCGTAACCTGCTCGGTCGGTGTTCGAACGACTGGCGTCCTTGGAAGATGAGTTCATCTCGCTGGAGGTGAGCCTCAGCGATCCCGATGTACAAAGCGATCACGCCGAGTTGCGCCGGGTGTCGAAGCGGTACAAGGACCTCACGCCGGTCGTCGAGTGCGTGCGTTCGCACCGCGAGCGTTCCGCTGATGCAGAAGCGGCTCGCGAACTGCTGGTCGACGCATCGGAGACCGATCGCCAGATGCTGCGCGTCGAGCTTGCCGAGGCGGAGGCTGATCTCGCCGACCTCGAAGAGCAGTTGCGGTTGCTGATGCTGCCGAAGGACCCCAACGATGGCAAGGCCGTGATCATGGAGATCCGTGGCGCAGAAGGTGGCGAGGAGGGCAATCTGTTTGCCGGTGATCTCTACGAGATGTACTGCGGGTTTGCCGCACTGAAGGGTTGGACGGTCGAGGTGCTGTCGCACGATCCCAGCGACCTCGGCGGAATCAACCTCGTCACGATCCTGGTCAACGGTGACACGGCATGGAGCCGGTTGAAGTACGAAGGTGGCACGCACCGCGTGCAACGTGTCCCGGCCACCGAGAGCCAGGGCCGCATCCACACATCGTCGGCGACGGTACTGGTGTTGCCGGAGGCCGAAGAGGTCGAGGTCGAGATCGACGAGCGGGATCTCCAGATCGACGTGTACCGATCGAGTGGACCGGGCGGCCAGGGTGTCAACACCACCGACTCGGCTGTGCGCATCACCCACGTGCCGACGGGTGTGGTGGTGGCGATGCAGGACGAACGTAGCCAGCTGCAGAACCGGGCGAGGGCGATGCAGGTGCTGCGCGCCAGATTGCTGAAGCTCGCCCAGGACGAGCAGGAAGCGGCGATGTCGGTCGAGCGTCGCTCGCAGGTCGGCGGTGGCGGTCGGGGTGAGAAGATCCGCACCTACAACTACAAGGAGAGTCGGGTCACCGACCACCGCATCGGGTTCACGATCTATCGACTGCAAGAGGTACTCGCCGGTGACCTCGATGACGTCGTCGATGCCCTCACCTCCGACGAACGGGCACGACAACTCGCCGGCAATGATTGACGGCACCGTCAGTTGGCGTGAGCTGTGGAACGAGACGGCCGAGCGCATCGGCCGCCCACAGGCGCGATGGATGTGCCAGGTCGCTTCGGGCACCGATGGCACAGAATTTGTCGCCAAGCTCGACCAGCCGGCGACCGAGCGCGGCGTTGCCCACCTTGACGCAATGCTGGCGCGGCTGGCGACGGGTGAGCCCCTGCAATACGTGCTCGGGCGGTGGGGTTTTCGTCACCTCGACCTGATGGTCGATCGCCGGGTGTTGATCCCCAGGTCAGAGACTGAAACCGTGGTCGAGGTCGCGCTGCAGCGTGCCCGTTCGATGCACGGTCCGATCATCTGTGCGGATCTCGGAACCGGCAGCGGCGCGATCGGGCTGTCACTCGTCAGCGAATTGCCGCTCGATGGCGTCACGGTGTGGATGACCGATCGATCGATGGATGCGCTCGACGTGGCGCGAGCCAATGCGGCCGGGCTCGGTCGGGCAGCGGCCAACGTACGTCTCGCCCACGGTCAGTGGTTCGAGGCACTTCCGGCGGAGCTGCGGGGACGTCTGGCAGTCGTCGTGTCGAATCCTCCATACGTGGCCGACAGTGACCATGAGCTCGAATCGATCGTGCGCGAGTGGGAACCGGCGATAGCGCTGTTCGGAGGGCCCGACGGTCTCGATGAGATCCGCCGTCTCGCTGCCGAGGCGCCGCACTGGTTGCGGCCAGGCGGTTGGTTGATCGTCGAGATCGGGTCGGCTCAGGGGCCGCACGTGAAGGAGCTTCTCCGTGGCGCCGGATTTGACGAGGTCGAGATCGCGCCTGATTTGCATGGTCGCGATCGAGTGGCAACGGCGCGGTGCCGCCCGACCGACTCAGGCGAATCGGGCGGCGACCTGCCCCAGCAGTGACTCTTCCTCGTGGTCGATGTCATGATCGACACCGGCGACGTCGCGTGCAGCGGAGAACAGCGACTGACGCAGCACGGTGCTGGTGATTCGGCCGTCGATGTCGTCGAGCAGAGCCTCGATCTCGTGGTCTGCCACTGCCGCGCGCACCTTGGCCATCGCCTGACCCAGGTACTGATCGAACGAGAACGTCGACGACTCCCAACCCGAGTCGTCGCTGATGTTGCGAATCTCATCGAGCTCATCGTCGGAGATGTGCCGGTCGGCCATCATCACGAGCAACAGCAATTCGACGACCGCCTCGTGTTCTCGATTCGCTGTCGCGTGCAGTGACAAATGGCTGTACAGATCGCGCAGGCGGTGATTCATCGAAGGAGGAACCTAACCGCTGGCCGTCGGAGCGATGAAACGCCTGAGGAAGTCGAGTTGGTGCAGCAGCATGTTCTCGGCGACGACCTCCTGGGGCGTCATGTGCGTGACACCAACCAGGGGAAGCACCTCGTGCGGTTTTCCGGCTGCCAGCAGTGCAGACGACAACTGCAGCGTGTGAGCAGCGACGACATTGTCGTCGGCGAGGCCGTGGATCAACAGCAGCGGGCGGGTCAACGCGCCGGCCAACGGCAGCAGTGACGAGTTGGCGTAGGCGGTGTCGTCGACCGTCGGATCGCCGAGGTAACGCTCGGTGTAGTGGGTGTCGTACATCCGCCAGTCGGTGACGGGTGCGCCGGCGATCGCGGCGTGGAACACATCTGGGCGACGCATGACTGCAAGTGCGGCGAGATACCCGCCGAAGCTCCAGCCTCGAATGGCAACATGGTCGAGGTCGAGCGGGTAGTGATCGGCAGCGGCGTGCAACGCCTCGATCTGATCGTCGAGGATGGGGGACGCCAGATCGAGATGAACCGAGCGTTCCCACTCGCTGCCACGTCCAGGAGTGCCGCGGCCGTCGATGACCACGACGGCAAAGCCTTGATCGGCGAACCATTGCGACAACGCGAATCGGCTCCGAGAGGCGATCACGTTCTGGACGTGTGGTCCGCCGTACGGATCGAGCAGGACTGGCAGCGGAGATCCGTCGTGGTCATGGGGCAGCAGTACGGCAGTCGCTAGTCGGCGATCTCCGTAGTGATGCAGCGCGACGTTGGGATCGATCAGCGGCTCCTCGACAAACGACGTCAGAACCGGGCCGTCCACGACCTCGGTCACTGACCCACATCGATCGAGTGTCGTACTGCGCAGCACCGTGGTGCTACCGCCGACCGTGGCTGTATGAACCCCTGCTCCGGCAGTGATGCGAACCAGTTCGTCGTCGCTCCATCGCCACACATCCATCACGGTCGCGTCGTCGGGATGATTGGCCTGAATGATCACGGAGTTGCCGGCAACCGAAACCACGGACCGCACTTGGAGATCCGTCGGGGTGACGGCCTCGCCATCGATCATGAGTCGCCGAACCAAGTCGCGATCGGCTGTCATCACGAGGCGTCCGTCATCCAACTGGTCGGGAGTACCCGGCACCAGTTCGATCCAGCGGTCGTCGTGGTCGGAGAAGATCGGCGCAGTGTCGCCGGTGGTGGGGTTGGCTTCGAGCACCTGCAGGTCGCGCTGGTCGCGGGACTGAACGCTCAGCAATAGCCGGTCGCTCGAGGCCCAACGAACAGCGGTGAGGTACGGGAACCGATCCTGGTCCCACGCAACTTCGATGCTCCCGCCGTCGAGCGCCAGCACATGGAGATCGACCTTCGCATTGGCGGTGCCGGCCGCCGGGTAACGCACCTCGCGCGGTTGCTGATCGGGCGAGCTCGGCTCGGCGATGAACCATCGTTGGACTGCCGCGACGTCGACCCGGCAGGCGGCGATCGCGGCGCCGTCGGGACTCCACCAGTAGCCCCGGTATCGATGGAGCTCCTCACCGGCGATGTAGTCGGCAGACCCCCACGACACATCTGGGTCGTCGTCGCTGGCCAATTCCCAGCTCGTTCCATCGAGTTCTGCGATACGCAATGCATTCCCGCAGACATAAGCGAGCCGGTTGGCAGCTGGGTCTGGGCGAGGATCGAAAACGGGTCCGTCGACGACCAACTCGCGGGCGACGCCGCTGATCAAACCGGCGACGTAGAGCCGTCCGGCGAGGGGAAAGGCGACGACCGACACTGCTCTGTCGCTCGCGAATGTCGTCACGCCCGAGGCGGTCTCGCGCATTCGCTCGCGGCGAGTCCGTTCCTCGGCCGGGATGTCGTCGGGGTCCACCTGATCCAGGAGGGCCAACGGATCGGCGATCAGCCGCTCCTCGCCGCTGGCGACGTCGAGCAAGTACAAACAGTTGATCGGGTCGTCACCCGAGCGACTGCGGATGAAGACGATTCGTTTGCCATCTGGTGACACGACCAAGTTGCGCGGCTCACCGAGGGAAAGACGTCGGGTGCGCGCGTATTGACGGGGGAAGGAATCGGCCGCTGGGCCTGATGAGGGTGTCACGGTGTCACCATGATCTTGGCGTGGTTTTCTGGGTCGGCCAGATCACGAAATGCCTGGGGTACTCCGTCGATCCCGACGCTTGCCGTGACCCACGGGTCGAGGTCGACTTTTCCGTCGGCGATCGAGGCGAGCGCGGCGCTGAACTCGCCGGGTTCATACCCGAACGCGAACTGCAGGCTCAGCTCGCGACCGATGCCGAGTATGGGGTGGAATCGATCCTCCTGCATGCACGCCCCCACGATCAGGATGCGGGCGTCCTTCGGGGCGATGCGCATTGCCTGGTCGATCATTCCCGGCACACCGACCGCTTCGAAGATGACGGGTGGGCGAACTCCGTCGGCCTTTCGCCACGCCTCGATCGCCGGAGTAACGCGCGGATCGACAACGACATCGGCCCCGAGCTGCTCGGCCAGTGCTCGACGTTTGGTGGAGAAGTCGGCGGCAATGATCGGCCCGATGCCGCGCATCTTCAACTCGGCGATGCAGGCCAGCCCGACCGGACCACAGCCGAGGACGATGGCGCTCTCGTTGCCGGTGATCCTGCTCTTGGCCACCGCATGCACACCGACGGCGAGCGGCTCGGTCATCGCCGCGATCTCGGCACCCAATCCGCTGGGAACTTTGATCCCCACCATTTCGTTCAGCACCATCAGCTCGGCGTAGCCGCCGTTGTAGATGTTGGAGAAGCCGACGGGGTGCAGACCCGATGCATCGAATGCCACAGGCAGGCTGACCACGATGTCGCCGACCTTCAGGTTGCTGCAGCCAGGTCCGACGCCGACCACCTCACAGCAGAATTCGTGCCCCATCACGGTGTCGAGCTGGGGTTCGAACATCTTCAATGGCATCGGGTCGGGCGGGCGATCGGCGTTGAGCTCGTTCATCAACCGGCGGCTCTCCTCGCCGTGCTGCAGCAGATGTAGATCGCTACCGCAGATGCCGCACGCCAGTACTTTGGCCAACACTTGACCGGGACCGGGAGTCGGATCAGGGAGATCGTCGACTCGTAGTTGCCAGTCTCGCATCACCGCTGCGCGCATTGCCGCGACCGTAGTTCGTTGGCGGCGGACCTGTGCCGTCGACCTGCTGGCTCAGCGACTGAAATGGGCGATGGCTTCAATGACAACCGCCCAAGCGGCATCACCGTCGACATGGGTCAGGCGATCGCAATTCGGTTCGGGCCGTTCGATCAGCGTGCGCTGGTCGAACACGGTCATGCCGCGGGTGTACTCGCCGTCGGTCTCGACGACAACATGCGAGAACACTCTGGTGAACAGCTGGGGATGCGTCAAGGCCATGACCGCCAGCGGATCGTGCACCGCGGCTCCCGCCATGTCGTCGTGGCGGCTGATGTAGGTGGCGCTGAAGAACTTCATGAGATCCGCCAGTGCGGCGGCGAGTGTGCCGGGCATGTTGCGGACCTGTTCGATTCGGTCCGGTGTCGCCTGGAACTGATAGGTGACGTCGAGGCCCGCCATCACCAGCGGCCCTCCGTAGCCCACCACGATGGCGGCGGCCTCGGGGTCCGCCCAGATGTTGAACTCGGCCGTCGCGGTTCGATTACCGAACAGCCCTCCGCCCATGAACGAGATGCCTGCGATGCGGGCGGCGATGTCGGGCGCCGACCGCAGCGCCAAGGCGATGTTGGTGAGCGGGCCCGTTGGGACAAGCCAGACTCCTTCGTGGTTGCGAACGGTGTCGACGATGAACCCGATTGCGTCTCGGCTGGCCGGCGGGCCCGATGGAGGCGGGAGTTGGGCACCGTCGAGTCCGCTCTCTCCGTGGACGTATCCGGCGTGCCGGGGAGGCGCGAGGAGCGGTCGACTCGCGCCGGCGTGGACAGGTGCATCGATGCCGAGAAGGTCGCGGACCACGAGCGCGTTGCGGGTCGTCGACTCCAGTGGTGCGTTGCCGGCCACGGTGGTGATGCCGAGCAGTTTCGTATGCCGGGCGGCGACGACCATGGCGATCGCATCGTCGTGGCCAGGGTCGCAGTCGAGGATGATCGGCACGAGGTGCTTCGGCGATGTCATGACCGGCAGAGCATGCCACCGTTACGATCGCGGGGTGGGGTCGAGACGATGGTGGTGGCTGACGCTGGCCGTGCTGGCGTCATCGGGTTGCACCGCGACCGAGCGATCGACGGGAACATCGGCGCCATCTGGCACGTCACCCACCCCCTCGATTGCTGCTACGGAGCCGACGGGCGTGGCGGGTCTCGCCGCCACCGATCCGTTCTGTTCGGCATGGGCGGGCTACGTGGGCACGCTGCAGGCGTTGGGAGTCGCCGCTTCGTTCGGCGATCTGTCCAGTGAGCAGTTCGCAGCTCTCGAACTGACCGCTGCCCCACGATTGGTCGAGGTCGCTGCGGCGATCGACGCTTTGTGGCCTGCGGAGTTGGTGGCCGAACGGTCCATTGCGATCGACCAACGCATCGGACCATACGCTCGCCGGGCGAGCCGTGGCGTCGACGCGCTCCGCGCCGCAGGGGTCACCGAAGCCGACCTCGCCGGGCTGGGCTCCGTTTGGCAATCGGCCCTGCTGGGCCGCGATCCTGAGGTGCCGGTCATCGAAGTGCCGGCCGTTTCTGCCGGTCTGCAGGTCAAGCTCGAGGTGGCGGCGAGTGCCTTCGACACTGCCGTTACCCCGTACGCCCAGGATCCGAGCCTGGTGGTGGACGGGGTCGCGACACCTGCGACCGATGCCTATCTCGTCGCTCAATGCCCCGACCTCGCGTCCAGCGGCGTCGGCGACGCGCTCTGAGCTCCAGCGGTCTGCTATCGGAGTGTCTCCGGCTCACCCGGGGTGCACGGAAACACTCCGACGGACGCCAGCCACCTCGAACTGCCGACCGGGGTGGGTTTGGGCACGTGCGCGCAGGCCCGGCGGACGAACTGGGCAGCCCCAGAACCGTACGTAGTGTTCTGGGCGTGCCCAGTTCGAGGAAGGTGACTCGCTGCAGGTTGTGGCGCGCTTTGCGAGCCCAACCAGAAAACCCGCGGCCGCACCGCAGAGCACGAACATCGCGAACCTTCGACCGCTTCCGGCCTCCTGTTCACGTATCCGCCGTTCCCAGTTCTCGTTCGACATTCGCACATTGTCCTGCTCGGCCCTGGCCTGATTCCGGGCGTCCATGCGATCAATCCAACCCACCTCCGTACTCTCGCACATCGGCCGCAGACCGACAGTGCGACCTCAGCCGGCGGTGAGGAGACCGGCGTCGGTCAGGGTGACTCGGGTTCCGACCCACTCGCCCTCGCACATCGCCGCGGCCAGGCCGACCTCGGGAGTCGTTCCCCACGCTCGCCGCCCGTCGGCCAGCAGACACGCCGCGATCGCCGTCTCGGGTTCGCCATCGCGCGAGTGCATGACGGTGTACGCCTCGATGGTGGCCGGTCCTGCCGCATCCGCTGGCTCGGCAAGCTCGCGCTGCGGGAGAGCGTCGATCGCCGACTGCGGGTTGTCGTGGCAGAAACCACGAGCGGGCGGCTCGGTCGAGTAGATGCCGAACGCATGCTTGGTCGCGTACCCACCATTGGCCCACACCAGCCCGAGTTCCCCGGGCGCGGCACGCAAGTCGGTGACCACGGTCGCGATCGCGTGCATCGCGTAGTTGTTCCACGGCCCGCCGGCAAACGTCAGCCCTCCTGTGCGGGTGAGCTGTCGACCAAGCGCTAACCCGAGGCTCTGCGCGCCGAGCTGCACCGCGGAAGGAAAGCACGAGTACAGATCGACCACGGCCACGTCGTCGATCGCGCAACCGGCCAGCTCCAGCGCCCGCCGACCTCCCATTTCGATGGCCGGAGTCTCGGCGAACGACCAGCGGTTGCTGACGAACGGATGCTCATGGCAGTCGGTGCCGGCGTGCACGAACACCCACCGATCGCGCGGTACGCCGAGCGATGCCGCTTTCTCGGCTGAGCACATGATGATCGCCGCCGCCATGTCGACGTCGTTGTTGGAGTTCATGTACTTCGTATAGGGCAGGCCGACCATGCGGTTGTTCGACGACGGCGTGCGAATCTCCTCGGCCGTTCTGGCCTGCCGCGACCAGGCGTACGGATTGGTGGAGGCAACATCGCTGAAACGCGACCACAGTTCGCTGACGCGCCAAAGATGTTGCTCGGGTGTCGATCCGCTTCGGGCGCGGATGGCGCTCTCGAAGATCGGATAGATCTGTACGGGCATCATGACGCCGCGCGCGAGTTCCGACGGATGGTTCAGGACGAGGTCGTCGCCGATCACTCGTGGTGTCTGACCTTCCGGTGCCGTCGGCCAATCGAGATCGACGTCTGCCTTGCGAGCACGCACTCGTGTGCGCCGCGCCTCGCCACCGGCCAGGATGGCGATGTCGAGGTCACCCGCCTGGATCTCGGTCGCCGTGGCATTGACGAGGCTCTGCGGGCTCTGCCCACCCATCGTGGTGTACGCCGTCTCGATGGGCGTCAGACCAAGCTGCTGGGCGATGAGGTAAGCCGGATCGCCGTATTTCCACGTGAGGAGGTTGACGACACGAAGCGACTGGGGATTGGGGATCGTGGCCAGCCCGGCGTCGAAGGTTGCCTCACCGATCGCCGAGCACATCAGCAACGTCGGATCCAGCGCCTCGACAAGGTCGTCGGTGTGTTGGACCGTCTGACCGACTCCGATCAGCACAGGGGTCCGCGGGTCGAGTGCCATGACGGCCCAGGGTAGGGGAGCAGGCTGGGTCGACAAACGACGCAGCCATAGACTCGCCGGATGTCGCGAATCGCCATCGGCGCGGATCATGCCGGGTACGAGCTGAAACAGCACCTCATCGCCGTGCTCGCTGCCGATGACCACGACGTGTCTGACTTTGGAACGGATAGCACGGAGAGCTGCGACTATCCCGAGTTCTGCGCCGCGGTCGGCCGTGCGGTACGCAACGGCCATGCGGAGGTCGGCATTGTCGTCGGGGGCAGTGGACAGGGCGAGCAGCTGGCCGCCAACAAGGTGCACGGCGTGCGCGCCGCACTGTGCAACGACTTGTTCACGGCACGGCTTGCGCGTGCGCACAACGATGCCAACGTGCTCAGTATGGGCGCCAGGGTCGTCGGCGTCGGTCTTGCCGAGGAGATCCTCGCAACATTCCTGGCGACCAGTTTCGAGGGCGGCCGTCATGCCCGCCGGGTCGAACAGGTCATGCTGATCGAAGCCGAAGAATCACGAATGGAGCTCTGAGCAATGCCGTTCCCATCCGACACCCAGCCCGACACCGAACTGTTCGATCTCATCGATGCCGAGACTCAGCGTCAGGTCACAGGGTTGCAGTTGATCGCCAGCGAGAACTTCACCTCCCCCGCGGTGATGCGCGCCGTCGGTTCGGTGCTCACCAACAAGTACGCCGAGGGCTACCCGGGCAAGCGGTACTACGGCGGCAACGCAGTGATCGACGATGTCGAGGCGCTAGCCATCGATCGTGTCACGCAACTGTTCGGCGCCGATCATGCCAACGTGCAGCCGCACAGCGGGGCCAACGCCAACATGTGCGCCTATCAAGCCTTGCTCGAATACGGCGACACCGTGTTGGGTCTCAGCCTCGATCATGGTGGCCACCTCACCCATGGGTCGCCGGTCAACGCCAGCGGCAAGCTGTACAAGTTCGTGCCCTACAAGGTCACCCCGGGCGACGAGCGAATCGATATGGATCAGGTACGCGACCTTGCGCTCGAGCATCGCCCGAAGATGATCGTCGCCGGCACGACCAGCTATCCGCGCCGGCTCGATCCCGAGCCGTTCAAGGCCATCGCCGATGAGGTCGGCGCGTACTTCCTGTTCGACGCGGCACATCTCGCCGGCTTGATCGCCGGCGGCGCTCACCCCAACCCCGTGCCGTACGCCGACGTCGTCACCTTCACCACGCACAAGACGCTGCGCGGTCCAAGGGGTGGATGCATCCTGTCGACCGCACAACATGCGGCAGCGATCGACAAGGCGGTGTTCCCAGGTTGGCAAGGTGGCCCGCTCGAGCATGTGATCGCCGGCAAGGCCGTCGCCTTCTACGAGGCCCTGCAGCCGAGCTTCAGCGAATACGCGAAGCAGATCGTGCTCAACGCCAGCGCCCTCGCGGCGGCGTTGGCGAATGAAGGTTTCCGACTCGTCAGCGGCGGCACAGACAGCCACCTGATGGTCGTCGACCTCCAGCCGTTCGCCGCTGATCTCACCGGCAAGGAAGCACAAGCGGTCTTGGATCAGGCGGGCATCACGCTGAACAAGAACACCATCCCCGACGATCCGCGCAGCCCGTTCGTGACCAGCGGTGTTCGCATCGGCACGCCGTCGGTCACCACCCAAGGGATGGTAGAGCCCGAGATGGCGATCATCGCCTCGTTGATCGCCCGAGTGCTGCGTCAACGCACCGATCAGGCCACAATCGCCGCCGTGCGGGCCGAGGTTGCCGCGCTCTGTGCGAAGTTCCCCGCGTACGGCTGATAGCTAGAGTCGCAGGCGCTCATGCCGTCGACGACGTCTTACCTCCTGATCGGCCTGGTGGCCGCTGCGGCCACATTCGCGTGTACCCCGATCGTCGCCCGAATCGCCCGCCGCCTGGGGTGGGTCGTCGAGCCGGACGAGCGTCGAGTGCATACCGTGGTGACCCCCGATGTCGGCGGCATCGCCATGTTCGTTGGTCTGGTGACGGCGATCGTCGTTGCCCGCCTGAGCGATCAGTTCGACACGATCTTTGCGCGCAACGACGAACCGCGCGGCGTGTTGTTGGCCGCGTCGCTGATGTTCATGGTCGGCCTGTTCGACGACATTCGAGAGATCTCGGCGCCGGCCAAGGTGATCGGCACGATCGGCGTTGCCGCTGTCTTGACCTACTACGGCGTGACGATGTTCTACTTCCGCGTTCCGTTCGTCGATGTCTACACGGTCACCGACGACTGGGTCCTGCTGATCACCGTGGTCTGGCTGCTGGGCATGACCCAGGCGATCAACCTCATCGATGGCTTGGATGGTCTCGCCGCCGGCATCGTCGCGATCGGCGCGCTCGCGTTCTTCATCTACAGCCTGCGCCTGGCTGACCCCACCGTGCGCCTGTTGTCGTCGCCCAGCATTGGTCCGCTGATCGCCATCATCACCGTCGGGATCTGTGTCGGCTTTCTCCCGCACAACTTCAATCCGGCGAAGATCTTCATGGGCGATGGCGGTGCGTTGTTGCTCGGGCTGCTGCTGGCAGTCAGTACGAGTGTCGTCGGGGGCCGCGCCGACCCGAACTTGCAGGGGTACGCCGGGCAGACCTACTTCTTCCTCGCACCGTTGTTCATACCGCTGTTCATCCTCGGTGTCCCGATCCTCGACACGTTGTTCGCGATCATCCGTCGCGCCAGCCGCCGCCAAGGCGTGGCCACGGCCGACAAGCGTCATCTCCACCACCGCCTGATGGAGATGGGTCACGGCCAACGCCGCAGCGTGGTGATCCTGTGGGCCTGGACCGCGCTGTTGTCGGCCTTTGTTCTGTACCCGGTGTTGTCGCAAAGCTTCATTTCGTACGTTCCGATCGGGGCAGCGATGCTCGGGTTGCTGCTCTACACCCTGTTCCACCCCCAGATCCGCCGCAACCGCTCCACCTGACTTCGAACCGAGTGTTTCGCGCCCGCCGCACGTGACCGAGTGTTTCAAGTCCGCCCGGGGTGGCCGGAGACACTCGATTGCGGCGACTGGGCGGGAAACACTCGGTTGTACTGTTTTGTTTCCGTTCGGTTTGGAGCGGTGGATTCGGTTCCGTTAGATTGTGTACGCGTTCACAAGCTCTTCACATCGGAGTGAAGAGCACGTCCAACCAACGCCAGAACCCCGGCATTGAGGAACACACCCCGTTGAAGCCGCAACCCACCCAGAAGGGCACCGACGACAAGATCGGTAAGGGCATCGATGTCGCTCTGGTGACGCTCGCATTCCTCGGAATCGGCTACATCCTCGATCGCTGGCTCGGCACCAAGCCGCTGTTCATGGTCGGCCTGGTCGTCCTCGGTCTGATCGGTGAATTCCTGCGCTTTTGGTATGACTACGATTCCCAAATGAAGGTGCTCGAGGCGCAACGCGCCGCCGGCATCCGTGCCCCATCAGCACAGGGAGACCGTCCATGAACGACATCGCATTCTCGATGGCCGCGCCACTACCCGGCCCATCACCCGAAGTATCCGTGTCCAATGACATGGTCAAGCGCGGGCTGCTGGTAGCGCCAGTTCTGATCGCGGTGTGCGGACTCATCTGGGGAGTCAACGGGGCGACGTCCAGTGCGTACGCCATCGCCATCGTCCTGGTCAACTTCGCCCTCGCCGCGGGGATCGTGGCCATCACCGCCAAGATCAGTCTGAGGTTGATGATGGCCTCAGTCCTGTTCGGCTACCTGGTGCGCCTCGGGCTGATCTTCCTGGCTGTGTACTTGGTGAAAGACGCCGGGTGGATTTCGCTTCCAGCACTCGGAGCGACCATCATCTTCACTCACCTGGGTCTGTTGGTGTGGGAACTGAAGTATGTGGCGATGTCACTCGCCTATCCCGGCCTGAAGCCCAAGCCCTCGACCGTCAGCAAATAGGGAGTACCTCGGAATGCTCGCATTGAAGTTTCCGCCGATCAACGAGTTGATCCGCTGGAGGGACATTTTCTCGAATTTCAACAAGGTCGGGCTGATCGCCGTACTCGCGGCCCTGATCGG
>JANPBZ010000257.1:0-8587 GCA_031430695.1 Ilumatobacteraceae bacterium | reverse complement strand
CACCATCGGGCGCCAGTGTACGAGCGGCTCAGCAGCTTGGCGTCATGTATTCGAACACGAACGAGTTGAGGCTCGGCGTTTCGAGGTTCATCTTCAACCGGGTGCCGTTCTCGTCGCCACGACCGACCACCAGTTGGATCGCGGCGAGGGTACCGAACTGCGACGGAATCGCTGTGACGCTGGGAATGTCGGTTTGCGGGACCTCTGGCGCAGACGGCGCCGCACCACCGACGGGATTGGCGATGTTCTGAACGGTCGTGCTGGGCGCAACTGTCGTTGGTGGCGAGGCCGGCTCGGCATTGACCGCGTCGGTGAAGTTGACCAGGCCGCCTGGCCGATCCGGATTGATGGTCAGCGCCAACAACGCGGCGTGGCGCGCTTCGCGGGCACCGACAGTCATTGCGTCGGCCCGTAGCGACGGGTCGCTGAACAATGCAACCAGCGCCTGATACGTGGCACCGGCAAGCGATTCGAGGCCGTGCGCAAAGTTGAGAACGTCGCGGTGAGGGTCTTCGCTGGGCTCGATGGCTACGGCGCTGGCAGTGGCCTCGGCGCCAACAGTGATCCGCTTGAGAATCGGGTTGACGATCACATCGTCGATCTTCGGGTTGCCACACGTCCATGCAGTGCCACCGGCATCGGTGGTCAGTTTCTCGAAAAACGCCGCGTGACCCTGATGGTCTTCCATGAACCGCTTGGCCACATCGTCGAGTGCCGGATCGAGCAGATCGCTGTTGCCGATCACTTGGCTGTACACACTGATGGCTGAATGCTCGAGCGACGACGCCGTGCGCAGCAGTGCAATGTTGGTGACCTTCGCGTCGGGAAGTTTGACGGTCGTGGGCACAGCGCCCACGCGGCCGACCTCGCCGCGCACGTGTTCGCCGCATGCGCTGACGACCGCGGCGGTTGCCACGGTGAAACCGCCGATGCGCAACACGTCGCGGCGGCCGAACAGTGCCCTGCGACCATCACTCGTCGACGCAGGGGAGTCGAACAATTGGCTGTATACCCGCTCGGCAGCCTGCGCGTCGCGGTTGGCAGTGGCACCGAGAGAGCGCAGCTCGCGGCGGAGTTGGTCGTGGCTGATGTCGTGACGGCTCACGGCGTCACCCTTCCGCCGGCGACAACGCGTCGGCCTCTGTGTTGACGAGCAGATCGTCGAGGCCGGTTGCCCCGTTGAGATGAGCGAGCACTGTGCCGTGGCGAGCCTCGACAATCAGGATCGAGGCGATCAACGTCGCCCCGTCGGTTCCTTGCAGCTGGCGCAGGATGTCGGTGTGCGTAGCGACCGCGATCGATTCGAGTTGATACGTAGCGGCGAGCACGCTGGCCCCGTCGCCGCCGAACGACCCCGCCAGATCTTCGACGATCGGATCGGCTGCCTGCGGAGCATCACGACCGAGCAGCGCCGACAGGGACGCCGCGTATGCGTCATGCGATTCGCGGATCGTCGCAATCACTGCCCGCTGGTTGTCGTCGAATTCGCCGGAGCCCAGCGCAACGTCGTAGAGCTCACGGGCTGCGAGTTCGACGGATTGGGCGAAGCCCAGCAGCGTGATGTCGTCGTCGCTCGGTCGCTTCGGCGGAGCCGTCGTCGTGGTGACGGCTGTCGTGGCCGACGTCGAGGTGGTGGTCGTGGTCGCGCTCGCCCGGCCCATGAGGGATGGGAGGAGCGAGACCGCGGCCCCACCCAATCCAATACCCAGCAGTCGACGGCGCAAGTTCGCACTGTTGGCCGGTGCCGGCTCCGTCACATCGATGTTCACGCAGAATCCTTTCGAGATACTCACCCGTCAGCCTTCCTTGCCGAGGGTGAGCGGAGCAATTCTAGAAGTCGAGGGCCGAGAGGTCTGGTATCCATGTTCGGGCCCGCTCGACTGCGCCGGCCCACTGCCGTCGATCGAGTCGCTCGGTCGGCTCGACCACCACGTGAGGTTGCCACGCCGCGGCAATGTCGTCGAACGAGCCCCACACCCCGACGGCCAACCCGGCCAGGTATGCCGCGCCGATCGTCGTGGCCTCGGTCTGCGGCGACACTTCGACCGCCCGGCCGGACGCATTGGCCAACGCCTGGATGAATGTCGGATTCTGGCTCATACCGCCATCGACACGGATGGCGCCGATCGATTCCCCGTAGTCGGCCTCCGCAGCTTCCAGCAGATCCGTGCCACGGTGAGCTATTCCTTCGAGCACGGCCCTGACCACCTGCGGTCGACCCGACCCGCGAGTCAGGCCCAGCATGGTCCCGCGCGCGCCGTAGTCCCAATGTGGTGTGCCGAGGCCCATCAGCGCCGGAACGTAGACGACGCCATCGGCGTGTTCGCACTGCGACGCCACGTCGTGACTGTGGGCCGCGGTCTCGATGATGCCGAGATCGTCGCGCAGCCAGTCGACGTTGGTGCCGGCCGACAGCATGATCGCCTCTGCGCCCCACGTGCGTTGGCCGGCGCGGCTCCATGCCACGATCGGGAAGGTGCCATGTTCGCTGCGCCGGGCTGAGATTGGCGGGATCGGTCCCGTGCACAGATCGAGCATTCCTCCCGTACCGAACGTGATCTTCGCCAGGCCCGGCCGAACACAACCCTGCCCGACGAGGCTGGCCTGCTGATCGCCGACGAGCGCTGCAAGGGGAGGCGAATCTGGCAACGCGCTCGCCTCGCCGAACACGCCCGTAGAGTCGACCATGGTCGGCAGCATCTCCATCGGAATGCCCAGCGCGGCGCAGGCTTCGGCCGACCACGCCGTGCAGTCCGCGGTGAGCAGTCCGGTGACAGCGGCGTTCGACGGATCGGTCACATGCACGGCGCCGCGTGACAGGACCCAGGCGACCCATGTGTCGATCGTGCCGAAACAGAGATCGCGATCTCGAGCGCCCTCGATGTTGTTCAACAGCCAAGCAACCTTGGTCGCTGATTGATTGGGAGCCAGCGCCAAGCCATGTTCGGCCTTGGCGGTGATGCAATCGAACACCGTACGGAGGTCTTGCCAGCCGAGGCCGGGACCGATCGGGAGCCCGTGGGCGCGGTCCCACACCAACGTGGACGCACGCTGATTGCTGATGCCGACCGCGGCAACCGGACCCGCTGCTGCCAGCGATCTCGTTGCAACATCGAGCACTGCATGGGCCATGCCGGCGCCATCGAACTCGACAAGCCCTGGGAACGGAGACGACGGCGGGAAGGGTCGGTATTCGAGTGCATGCACAGCACCCTCGCCGTCGACCACCGCGGCGCGTAGGCCGGATGTGCCGACGTCGATGACGAGGACGCTCATGACGAACCTCTACTTGACGACGGGAAGATCCCGCGCCGCTGCAATGCGCCACCCAGGGCGCCACCCAGCAACCCGGCGACCGCCACCGCCGTGAGGTTGAACAACGCAGCCAGCCACCGGACCTCGTTGCCGCGGACTGAACGGACGACGATGAAGACTGCCTGGGCGGCGACGTATGTGCCTACGGCGCAGATGATTCCGTGCTTCAGCGGCAACTGCAACTGCTGCGCCCACGCCGCCACACCCGCGCCGAGGACGAACCCGAGCAACGCAGCGAGACTGAGCAGCGATGCGGTGCCCTCGCCGCCGTCTCCATCGGCCACGACACGAGCGGCGATGGAGAACGGGATGGCGAACACCAGCGCAACACTGCCGCCAGCGCGCATAGCGTTCCAGTCGAGGCTGCTCACGGCCAGCCGACCGTGCCGAATTGCGACGACAGCCCGAGCTTGCCGGGGTTCAAGATGCCGGCCGGGTCGAGTGCGTCCTTCAGCGACTGCAATACGAAAAGCGACGAACCCATCGACTCGGCCATGAAGCGGGCGCGGTTGAGCCCGATGCCGTGATGGTGCGACACGTTGCCTCCGGCGGCCAGCACAGCGCGCTGACCGGCATCCCACATCGCTACGTACGTGGCTTCGATCTGATCCGGCGGGGGATTCGCGGCGAACGTGAAGTACAGACAGGCCCCATCCAGGTAGCTGTGTGAGAGGTGACAACTGGCGGCGCGGGCATGAGGCACCGCGAGCAGTGCCTCGCGTGTCTCGGTAAAGATGGTCGTGAGGCGCGACCACGGCGCGGCGATCTCCATCGTGTCGACGACGAAGCCCTTGCGGGTCAACTCCTGCAGCGCGTTGGTGTCGTTGCGATGTGTGAGCCAGTGTTCGACGAGATCATCGGAGGCTGGGGCAGCGCTGGCGCATTCGTCCTCCACCACACCGAGCGTCGCCTCGACCAGGCCGATGTCGCCCTCGTCGAGCACGAGCAACGCGCATCGCGAGCCGTCGCCGCCGTGGCCTCGTTGCGTTTCGACAGCGTCGTACAATCGCAGGACCGCGGGTGTCGCGCCGCGACGAAGTATCAGTCGGCAGGCCTCGACGCCTGCCTCGAAATCGGCGAACGTGTACGCGGCGCGACGCTCGTGAGTGGGCACAGGATGCGCCCGAAGCCAGACACGGGTGATGACGCCGAGCGTGCCCTCACTGCCGAGGAACAGGCGGGTCAGGTCGGGTCCCATTGCTGCGGCAGGGCCATGACCTGTGCACAACACCGTCCCATCGGCCAGCACGACCTCGAGGCCCACGACCATCTCGTCGATCTTGCCGTAGCGCGTGCTGTACTGCCCTGCGCCGCGGCAAGCGACCCACCCACCGACTGTGGCGATGTCGAAGCTCTGCGGAAAATGGCCGATGGTCATGGCACACCGCAAACGCAGTTCTGTCTCGAGCTCGGGCCCGAATGTTCCGGCCCAGACTTCAACCACGCCCGACTCGGCGTCGATCTCGATGATCCCCTGCATCGCCGTGAGGTCGAGCACCACACCCCCGAACGCAGGCACCGACGCACCTGAAACGCCGCTGCGACCGCCTGCCGCCGTGACCGGCACGCCATTGGTCGAACATGCCGACAGCACTGCGGCGACCTGCTGTGCGTCCGTCGGCCGGCACACTGCACCGGCGCGCTGTGGCACGCTCCCTGTCAACGACCAGTGCATGGCCAGCGGCCACCAATCGCGACTGGCTTCGGCGGTCGCGGTCGCCGAGGTGATGGTCTCGCAGATGCCTTGCAGTCGGGTGATGAGCTGATCGTCGGGTTGAAATGTCGGACCGGTGAACCGGGATTCGGAGCCGGTCAGTTCGATTGGTGCCGTCGGCCGCGTCAGTTCCGTCACCGATGGACTCCGAGCAGGTCGGCCTCGGCAGTCTCGCCCGCGGCCTGCTCCATCGCACAGGAGTTGCGGAACTCGGCAACCTGCCGCTCGACTTCGGCATCGTCCCAATCCATGTCGGCAGCGATCAGCCGCGCCACATCGGCGGCGGCCCCCGCCGCGGCAGGGCGGTCGAAGAGGCGGGCGCGGGTTCGGCGCGACAGCACGTCGTCGAGGGTGACCGACATCTCCGACCTGGCGGCATACACGGCTTCGGCCCTGGTGTAGGGAAGGCCGGGCACCATCGGTTCGCCGAGGTGTGGTTCGACTTGGGTCAGCGCCAGCACTTCGGGTGCCGCCGAACCGTACCGACCGGCCAGATGCGCAGCCGCGAGATCGGTGGGTTCGCGATAGCCATCGGCGCCCGCTAGTGGAAGACGTTTGGTCACCGATCTGCGTCGGACTCCGAGCACCTCGCACACGTGATCGACAGTGTCTTGTGCCATCTCGCGGTACGTCGTCAACTTGCCGCCTGTCACCGAGATGACATTGCTTGCACTGCGATTGACCTTGTGGCGCCGCGACAGATCCGCTGTGCGTCCAGACGACGCACTCTTGACCAACGGCCGCAATCCGGCCCAGACGCCGGTGATGTCGGCCTCGGTGATGCCGGTCGTGATCGAAGCGTTCAACGCTTTGAGTACATAGGTGATGTCGTCCTTGGAGCACTGCGGGTCATCGATCGATCCGTTGTAGTCGGTGTCGGTGGTACCGACGTAGGTGTGTTCGAAGGTGCCGTCGGGACGGCGGCCCCACGGTACGACGAACAGACTCCGCTTGTCTTTCGGCACGGGAATGACCACGGCGATGTCGTTGCGCACCTTGTGCCACGGCAACGTGAGATGCACGCCTTTGGCTGGACGGATTGAGTCGGGGTCGACGCCCTCGTCGAGCGTGCGCACCTCGTCGGACCACACGCCGGCGGCGTTGACGATGACCTTGGCGCGCACCGTGATCAGCCGTCCTGTCGCATCGACCACCGCGCCGGAAGCCTGTCCGTCATCGGCCTTGGTCAGTTCGACGACGCGACAGCGATTGACCACGACGGCGCCATGGGCAGCCGCGGTCCGCGCCACAGTGAGGCACAAGCGAGCGTCGTCGACGGTGGCGTCGAAGTAGAGGTAGGCCGAGGCGAGTCGTTCCTTCGGCATGGTCGGCAGGTGAGCGAAGGCGGCGTCCTTCTTCAATCGACGATGGATCTTGCCGATACGCCAACCGCCGGTGAGGTCGTACATCCACATCGCCGAACCCATCGCCCTGGCGATCTTGCGCGAGACGACACCCTCCTTGGTCAGGATGGGAATCATGAAGGGCAGGACCTTGACGAGGTGTGGCGCGTTCTTGCGCAGTCGTTCTCGCTCGCGTAGCGCCTCGTAGACGAGTCGGATCTCGCCCTGCTGCAGGTAGCGCAAGCCGCCGTGCACCAGCTTCGAGCTTTTCGACGACGTGCCCGAGGCGAAGTCATCGCGCTCGACCAGCGCCGTTCGCAGACCGCGGGCAGCAGCGTCGAGGGCTACACCCGTGCCGGTGATCCCGCCTCCGATCACCAGGACGTCGAACGATTCGCCCTCCAGTCGGTCGAGCATGTCGGCGCGTCGAAACGGTGTCGGGGGAGGCATCGGCGATCATCCTAGGGACTCGCGCGAGTCGGCCAGCGGCCGAACCGAGGGTCTCGACAACCTCAGATGGGCGAATCGGGTGTGCCTGGGGGGCGGTACCATGCCGTTCCGCGCCCACGTTCACCCAACGGTTCTCGCCGCCCCATATGACAACTCTCTATGACCCCAAGAACCCGAAGTACTTCGACGAAGCCGACGTCCGCGAGGAGTTGACCCGGGTCTACGACCTATGTCATGGCTGCCGGCTGTGCCTGAAGTTCTGCACGTCATTCCCGACCTTGTTCGAGATGATCGATCGTCACGACGATCGAGACGCGGGTCGATTGACGCCTGTGCAGCAGGACCAGGTCGTCGACGAATGCTTCCAATGCAAGCTCTGCTACATCAACTGTCCGTACATCCCCGACCTGCACGAGTGGGCGCTCGACTTCCCGCGGCTCATGCTGCGCGCCGGTGCCATGCGCCACGTCAACGGTCAGGTCAGCGTTCGCGATCGGGTCACGAACACGCTGATGGGTCATACCGACCTCGTCGGCAAGGCCGCCACGCTGGCCGCTCCGGTGGCCAACAAGATGATGGGTGCCAAGCCTGGTTCTGCGGTCCGCAGAGCGATGGAGATCGCCACCGGCGTGTCGAGTGTTCGCCTGCTTGCCCCGTACGCCCGGCAGCGCTTCACGACGTGGTTCAAGCGTCGTCCCAGGGTGCGCATCGCCAAGCGTCAGGGCCGCGTGGCCGTCTTTCCCACCTGCTTGGTCGAGTACCAACAACCGTCGATCGGTCACGACCTCGTCAAGGTCTACGAGCGCAACGGCATCGAATGCTCGCTCGTCGATGGCGCATCTTGCTGCGGAGCACCGTGGCTGCACAGTGGCGACGTCGAACAGTTCACGAAGGTTGCCGAGAAGAACGTGGAGGCTCTCGCCGTGGCGATTCGCCGCGGCAGCGACATCGTGGTGCCACAACCGACGTGCGGCTATGTGCTGAAGAAGGATTACATCGACTACGTCGGCGGCGCAGATGCCAAGTTGGTCGCCGAGCACACCTACGACGCGGCCGAGTACCTCATGAAGGTGCACAAGGCCGATGGCACCATGCTCGACACCAACTTCGACGGCCAGGTGCCTGCAACCGTCACCTACCACACACCGTGCCATATAAAGGCCCAGAACGTCGGTCTGAAGAGCCGTGACCTGATCAAGCTCACCGGTGCCAAGGTCACGCTGGTGCAACAGTGCAGCGGCATCGATGGGATGTGGGGTTTGCGCGCCGAGAACGCCGCTATCAGCGTGCCGATGGCTGCCAAGCTGGC
Organism: Ilumatobacteraceae bacterium; assembly: GCA_031430695.1. GTDB lineage: Bacteria > Actinomycetota > Acidimicrobiia > Acidimicrobiales > Ilumatobacteraceae > JAENVT01. The sequence goes on along the minus strand of JANPBZ010000257.1, from coordinate 456 downwards.
GGATCAGATCCGTCGTGCGAATGGCGACGTCGTCGCGGGCGATTGCCATCTGGCGAACACGGCGATCACCGAACAAACCGGCCAGCAACCCGTCCACCCGCTACAGCTCATTGCCCGGGCCTACGGAATCAGCGAGGAGGCTCCTCAACGATGAGCACCGCAACCAGCCGCAAGCCCGCAATCGCCGACATCCGCGCCGCTCAGTTCCGCCACCGTGAGTGAGCTGCTCGGCGACCTCAGCGGTGGTTGAGCGCGCACAACTGTTACACATTCCTGACAAATTCCTGAGAAAGGGTCTGGTCAAGGCGACCCAAGTGAGCCTAGATTCACGCGCGCTGAAACGGTGATCTACCGTCAGCGGGCTAGAACTCAGGAGAATATCAGTCGTGTCGGTCAAAGAGATCGTATGGCGAGAGTTGGGGGCATGTCGGGGGCTAGAAGCGGCCATGTTCTACC
>JANPBZ010000256.1:0-11117 GCA_031430695.1 Ilumatobacteraceae bacterium | reverse complement strand
CGAGCGTCTTGGCCAGGCCGGGCACGCTCTCCAGCAGACAATGACCTTGACTCAACAGACCGACCAGCATGCGTTCGATCAGCCGGCGCTGACCGACGATGACCTTGCGCAGCTCGAAGAACACCCGCTCGACGATCAGCGCGGTGCCCTGGTCGTCTTGCGGAAGATTGGTGGTGACCGTCATGGGGATCCGCTCCTTCGGCCGGAACGGTATCAACGCGCTCGGGTTCAGGGGGCGCGGCTACAGGCGTTTTGCGTGGGCGTCGAGCACTGTCGCCAGGCAACTGGTCACCCGGCGTGCCGTCGGCAGATGCAGGTACTCGTTGGGCCCGTGAGCGTTGGCTCCCGGCCCAAGACATCCGGTGATGACGAACTGAGCGTCGGGAAACATTTCACCGAGCATGCCCATGAACGGGATCGACCCGCCCTCACCGAAGGCGCGCGATGCGTTGCCGAAGTTGGCCGCCGACGCATCGTCGAGCGCAGCCTGCAACCAGGACGCGAATGCGGGTGCGTTCCAACCGGGTCCGGAGTGACCGTCAGCGAAGCTCACATGGGCGCCGTATGGCGGATCGCTGGTCAGTGCCCCCGCGATGGCGGCGAGGGCAGCCTCGTGATCGCACGTCGGCGGAAGGCGAACACTGAGATGCAATGAGGTGTGCGGCCGCAACACGTTGCCGGCCGACTCGACCGGTGGGATGCCGTCGACACCCGTGACACTTAGCGTCGGGTACCACGTTCGCGCCAGCAACTGCTCGGTGTGATCGGCGACCATCGGCTCTGCGCCCGCGACGAATGGGAAATGGCCACCGATCGGGAAATCGGCGGCTGTCTCATGTGCCTGGTGGCGGCGGTCCGGGGGGATCTCGACGTTCAGTTCTGGCAGCAACATCCTGCCGTCGAAGCTGTCTTCGATCCGGTCGAGCAGTTCACGGCAGATCCGGAACGACGACGCAACGACCCCGCTGGCCTCGCCGGAGTGCACGCCCTCGGTCAGGATCTCCACTCGCAGGGTTCCAGCGGCCAGGCCGCGGAGCGAGGTGGTGACCCAGAGGCGCTCGTAGTCGAGGCAACCTGAGTCGAGACACAGCACCAGGCTGGGCGTGCCGATCTGCTCGGCGAGTGCCGCGAGATACGCAGGCAGGTCGGGGCTGCCGCTCTCCTCGCTGGCCTCGATCAGCACGACACATCGGGTGTGGCTCATGCCATCGGCCTGAGCGGCCTCGATCGCGAGTACAGAGGCAAAGGCGGCGTATCCGTCGTCGGCTCCGCCGCGTCCGTACAGGCGATCACCCTCGAGGACCGGCTTCCACGGACCGAGATCGTCTCTCCACCCGGTCATCTCTGGCTGCTTGTCGAGATGGCCGTACAGCAACACGGTGTCATCGGTGGATCCCGTTCCGAACGCCGGGATCTCCATCAGGATCAATGGCGTCCGACCCGGCAGTTCGTGCACTTCGACGGTGAGACCCAGGATGCAGCGGGCGGCACACCAAGCACGAATCAGTTCGACAGCGCGGGCCATGTGACCGTGTTCTCGCCACTGGGGGTCGTACAGCACCGACACGTTGGGGATGGCGATGTAGTCATGCAGGGCGGGAATTATCTCGTCGATCCAGACCCGATCGACGTGAGCGGACAGCGTGGTGACAGGCGTGGTGGTCACCGTCGCGCCCCGAGCAGTTGCTCGATGATTCGTTCGGCATCGGTCACCATCGATCGCACGAGGTCGGCTGCGGGCACCAGCGAGTCGATCGCGCCGACCCCTTGTCCGCACGGCATGAACTCTTGCGTCGCGTCGACTTCGGCGCCATCGGGGAAACCGAGATGGTTCACGCCTGCCTTCGCCGAGAAGACTGCCTGTGCCGGGAACGGCTGCAGCTCATCCGGATGCGAGTCGTAGTGGTTGGTCCACTCGTTGCGGACGACTCGACACGTCTTGCCCGTGTATGCCCGGCTGACTACGGTCCCGTCCTCGGCCGTTGCCAGCAGGGCCTCCTTGTAGCCCTTCACGGCGCGCGCTTCCGGGGTTGCGATGAACCGCGTGCCGATCCACACACCGTCGGCGCCGAGGGCGAGCGACGCCGCCAGGCCGCGACCGTCGTACAAGCCGCCGGCAGCCACGACGGGCACCTGACCTTTGACCGCATCGACGACCTGCGGTACCAGGGTCATGGTGGCCACTGTGCCGGTGTGTCCGCCGGCCTCGGTGCCCTGCGCAACGACGAAGTCGACGCCGCTGGCCACAGCGCTCAACGCGTGACGAACCTTGCCGCACATGCTGCCAACCAGGATGTTCTTGGAATGCAGCAGGTCGATCACCTCGCGCGGCACGCCGAGCCCGGCCACGAAGATCCGTGCGCCGCCGTCGATAACTGATTGGATGCCGCCTTCGACCTGTCCCGGCAGCGCCGTCAGCAGGTCGACGCCGAACGGTTTGGCGGTCAGTTCACGCACCGCGGCCATCTCGATGGGCAACTCCTCGGCGGTCATCGTCGACGCCCCGAGGGTCCCGATCCCGCCTGCCTCGCTGACGGCGGCGACCAGCCGGTGGTAGCTGACGCCGCCCATTCCTGCCAGCATGATCGGGTGTTCGATATCGAGCAGATCGGTCAGCCGCGTACGCATGCGCAGCACCGTAGCGGAGCGAATCCGAGTGTTTGCGGCCCGCGGCGACCCATCCGAGTGTTTGGCGCCACCTCGGGTGGGCTTGAAACACTCGTACGCCGATTCGACTCAGCACGCGGATAGGTTGCGCGACGACTTCCCCCTGTCGGATCACTCGTCACAGGAGGTCGTCATGTCGGATCTCACACCGCGCGCCCTTGCCATTCTGCGCGCCCAGCACGGTCATGCGACCGCGACTCAACTCGACCAGGCCGGAGTGCACCGCAGGGCACGCCTACGTCTGGTGGACCTGGAGGTACTCAAGCCAGTCCACAAGTCTGTCGTCCGTATCGATTCGGCGCCACGAACGTTGGAAGGTCGATGCGCGGGCCTATGTCTCGGTCATCCTTCGGGTTTCATCACCGGTCCGACGGGCGGCAAGCTGCTCGGTCTTCGGCGAATGCCAAAGCCAGTGCCGGTTCACTTCGCTGTGCCGCATGGCGTTCATCTCGATCCACAGCTCAACGTTGTGCTCCACCAGACCACCTCGATCGCGCCGTCGGATGTGCACCATCGACGCGACGGCATCACCACCGCCAGCCCGGCGCGTCTGGCTTTTGATCTTGCCGCAGTCCTCAACGCTCAAGACCACGCGTCGATCGTCGAGCAATTGATTCGAGAGGGTCACTGCTCGATGGATGAACTTGCCGCCGTGGCTCGACGTCTGTGTCACCCACGCCGCCGCGGATCGCTTCGGTTCGTTCGGAGCCTTGTCGAGCGCGGCGATCGCCCAGCGGCTGAGTCGCATCCGGAGATCGTGCTCGGCGACGCGTTGCGGGCACGCGCCGTTCCCGTCGTTCCACAGGCCTCGAGCTTGAGCCTTCCCAACGGTGCCAATATCCGTATCGACCTGGCCGTACCTGATGCGCGATGGGCCATCGAGGTCGACGTGCATCCTGACCACTTTCTTCTGGAAGGCACTACCAAGGACAAGCGTCGCGATCGTCAGTGCCACCTCATCGGCTGGCAGGTCGAACGTGTCACCGAGCTTGATTTGGTCGATCTTGCCAGCCTGGTCGACGAGCTCGTGGCGCTCTACGAAGCCCGCATCGCGTCTGCGGCTTGACCCAGTCGAGTGTTTCAGGACACCCCGAGGGCGCGGCAAACACTCGTTTGACGCCTACCGGGCCGGAAACACTCGGTCAGGGTTGGTAGGGGCCGGGTTGGTGGAGGAAGTGTCGGTGCCAGCGTGAGGGGGTGAAGGCGATCGCTCGGGGTTCGTCCTCGAACATCCACCTGGCGAAGTTGCGCCGGGTCCAGGCACTCGACGCCAGCACACGAATGGCGCCACGCGCCCCGAGTTGGTGCCCGAGCACCCTGCTGAGCAGCGCCGACATCTTGTGGTCGGCCAGAAGATGGTGGCGGACCGTGGTGCGGTATTGGCCGGCCACCTGCTCGGGTGCCAGTGCGCCCCATTCGATGATCGCCTCCGCCGCCAGTCGCGCCGTGACCACCGCCTGGCCGATTCCTTCTCCGGTCATGGTGTCGGTGGCCATTGCCGCGTCGCCGACGAAGCACACGCGGCCCTTCGCCAGTGTGGCGCGGTCGATCCCCGCCGGAATGGGCCAGGCGGTGTGGCGATCCTCCAACTCGAAGCCGACTCCGAGGGCCTCGATCACGTGCGGCCTCAGCAACAGATCGTCCCACTGCTGCTTCATGTCCCGCACCCGCCGCACGCCGTCGCGCTGCACGCCGAAGCCGAGGTTGACCCGGCCGCCGGGCAACGGGAAGCTCCACATGTAGCCCGGCAGCAGCTCGGGCTCGAACCAGACGATCAACCGTTCGGCAGCCGGGCCGGTGACGTTGCGGGCGTACTGGCGGAAGGCGTGCCATTCACCGAGGTAGCCGGACTCACCGACACCGAGTGCCTTGCGTGTCGCCGACCACATTCCATCGGCCGCGATGACGTAGCGGGCTTCGATGGATCCGAGCCCTTCAATGTCGACTTCGACCGCCGACGGCGACTGTCGGACCGCATGCACGGCGTGTCCCTGATGCACCGTCGCTCCAGCCTCGATCGCAAGGTCCACCAAAGCGGCATCGAGCTCGCGCCGCGGGGTGGTCGCCGCGAAGATGCCGTCGCCCGGCAATGGCACGCACACCTCGCGACCCGAGGGCGAACGCAGCCATGCGGCATCGACCGATTTCCAGTTCGGCACCATTGCCGGCCGAAGCCCTAGAAGCTCCAGCTCTCGAAGCGCGAGCGTGGTCAACCCATCGCCGCAACATTTGTCACGTGGAAAGATGGCCTTGTCGACAACGACGACCGACCGCCCGGCGCGGGCCAGCAGTGTGGCCGCGGTCGCACCAGCGGGGCCGGCGCCGACCACGACGACGTCAGCTGTTGCGACCACAGTCATCGGGGCAGGCTAAAGGGCGACGACGCCAAGGCGCCGCGCCGGCTTCAGGGTCGACTTCCACGCATCTCGCTGGGCGATGGCGCGAGCACGAATCGCAGGCAGCATCGGGTACAGCGCGTCGCCGGGACAGGCGGTGAACGACATGTCGCGGTGGCCGGCGATGGTCGCAGTGGACACCGGTGTTCCTGAGCGCCATCGCTGCGATCCCCTGGAGGTGAACGACGTGGTCGCGCCGGGACCGATGTCGATCTCGTATCGACCGGCCAGCCAGGCCAGGACCTTGACCAACGAAGTCTGCGCGGCGGCAGTCGGCGGTTGGCTGGTGAAGTCGCCGAGCAGGCAGATCAGTTGCGCGAATCCCTGGTTGCCACCGGTCGCATCGGCCACCACCGGGCCGGTCAACGCACCGGCTCGACCTTCCCACACATCACCATCGCGACCGATGAAGAACTCGTAACACACGTCGCTCCAGCCCTTCGCGGCGCTGGTGTGGAATGCGTACGTGGCCTGGATGAGACTCACCGCGCTGCTGTAGGAATTCGACGAAGCGGTGTGGTGGACGAGCAGAAACTGCGGGCTTTCGACGTCGATCGGTCCCGTTGGTGGAAGGTTGGCTCCCCACGCCGCACGCGGGTAGATCGACAGTCCGGGCAGCACCTCGACCGGCGGCACGGCCGAGCCGACAGCGGCTCGGGCCCCGGCGCTGATGCCGGCCGTCGCGGCGATCGCCGAACCGACGATCAGCACCCCGGCGATCGCCTCGCGTCGGGTCACGCCGCGGGTCGACTGGCAGTCACACATCGACGTCACCTTATGATTCGCGTCGTCCGCTACCTAGCTATGAGGATTTCCCCAATGAGCAAGCTCTGTGAAGGTCGAATTGCCATCGTGACCGGTGCCGGTCGCGGGATTGGGCGTGAGCATGCTCTCAGCCTGGCCTCGCATGGCGCCAAGGTGGTGGTCAACGACCTCGGCGGCAACATCGACGGCACCGGCGGAGATCTCAGTCCCGCAGAACAGGTGGTGCAGGAGATCAAGGGGATGGGTGGAGAAGCGGTCGCCAACGGCGACAGCGTCTCGTCCTGGGAAGGTGCCCAGCGACTGATCAACACGGCGATCGAAACGTTCGGCGATCTGCATGCCGTCATCAACAACGCCGGCATCCTCCGCGATCGCATGTTGACCAACATGACCGAGGAGGAATGGGATGCCGTCATCAACGTGCATCTCAAGGGCACATTCGCTCCGAGTCGTTGGGCTGCCGCGTACTGGCGCGAGCAGGCCAAGGCCGGCAAGCCGGTCGATGGCCGGATCATCAACACCACCTCGGTCAGCGGCATCTATGGCAATCCTGGCCAGACCAACTACGGTGCCGCCAAGGCCGGCATCGCCGCCTTCACCAACATCGCCGCGCTCGAGTTGGCTCGCTACGGCGTCACCGTCAATGCAGTGGCGCCCGTTGCGCTGACCCGCATGACCGAAGGACTCGGCCCAGCACCAGAGACCGATGAGGAGCGAGAGATGCGCTCGCCGCGGTGGATCGCTCCGATCGTCACATGGTTGGCATCGGCGGAGTCGAAAGATGTCACGGGCCGTGTCTTCGAGGTCAGCGGGAATGTCTTGGCGATCGCAGAGGGCTGGGTGCGAGGTCCCCGGCAGGCTCCATTGGAAGACGCAGCGGCACTTGGCCCGGTCGTGCGCGAACTGTTGTCAAAGGCTCGGCTGAACTCCGGTATGGAAGGCGTGCCCGGCGGTTGGCCGCAGCCGCAGTAACGGACCGCGCTCAGTCGAAGCGCACCAGGCCCTGATCAATCACGGCTCGCTCTCCGACAGAGGTCGTGAACACCGCGGCGTCATCCCCAACGTCCCACATGGCTACGGTCAGCGCATCGCCCGGCTGCACCGGAGAAGCGAAGCGACCTTCGATGTGTCGGAATCGGCTCGCGTCGCTTCCGCACAGCGTGTGCAGCAGCGCTCGTCCCGTGAATCCATAGGTGCACAGGCCGTGCAGGATCGGGCGATCGAATCCGCCCATCGCCGCGAATGATGGATCGCTGTGCAATGGATTGCGATCGCCCGAGAGGCGGTAGATCAAGGCTTGGTCGGGTGACGTCTGGTACGTGAGCTGATGATCCGGAGCACGGTCCGGAGGCACGTTCTGTGGTCCGCTCGGCCCTCGATCGCCGCCCCAGCCGCCTTCACCACGGATGAATGCCGACGAGACGTTGGTGAACAGTGGCCGGCTGTCGGCGAGATCGGTGGCGACGGTCTCGGTGACCACGACGGCGGCTTTGCCCTTGTCGTACATGGCCACGATTCGGACCTGCAGACTGGCCGACCCATTGACCGGCAGCGCCTTGTGCAGTGTGATGGCCTGCTGACCGTGCACGAGCAAAGCCGGATTGAACGTGCCGATGTTGCGCATGACCGCGCCGGCACCCCACCCGACCACCACCGCGAACGTCGGGAACACCTGCTGGTCGACACCGTTGGTGTTCTCCGTGGTGTACACGAGTTCGCTGGTGCCCGCACCGATGCCGACTGCGTACAGCAACGCATCCTTGCTGGTCCATGACGTCTCGTAGGCCTCGCCGACCGTGCCGACGGCATCCGGATTCAGTGGCATCGAACTCTCCCCGCACTCGTGGTACGGGTCTCGTTCTAGTCGATTGCTGCATCCGCCATGACGACGGAGATGTCGACGACCAGGGTGTGGCTGTCGTGCTCGCGTACCGCATGACGGGCCCGGTCGGCCAGCCTGCTGATGGTCTGCGCATCAGAAGATGTGGGTACGGAAATGGTGACGTGTACGCGCTGATGTTCGCGCATGACGACGATGTCCTTGACCGAATGGCCGAGCTCGCGACGTACCGAGGCCACATAGCCGGCTTCTACCTCTCGCCTCGCAACGGCGGCAGCGATCTCCGTGCTGGCTCCTGGGCCGAACTCGTCACCCGGATACAGCGTCACCAGCGGCACACGATGCTGCAGGGCACACACGGAGCCCATTTCGTTGAGGCTCGGAGCCGAATCGCGCTCGCGGGCCAGAATCGCGACGTCGATGTTTCCCGTCATCGGGCAGGCCTCGTTCGACTCCACGCCTCGACAGGGCCCGCCATGGGAGTCGTTGCACGAGATCACTTCGTGACCGTCGCGTGCCAACCGCTGTTGCAGCGATGTGGCGATCCCCGGCGATGATTCGATCAGTAGTACATCCATGCTGTCAGTACAATGGTCAAACACCGTCAGCTCCAGGGTCCTTCGTCCCGGACTGCACGCCGTCCGGACCTCGTGGCTGCGATTTCAGCGGATGGGTGGCGCCAGGAGCGTGGCGCGCAGCGCCGACACGGCATTGGCCAGGGTGACGTCGCGGCGATCGCCCGAACGACGATCCTTGACTTCCACCAGTCCGTCGACCAGGCCACGACCGATCACGACGATCGTTGGGACCCCGATGAGCTCGGCGTCGTTGAACTTGACGCCCGGCGACACACCGATCCGGTCGTCGAGCAGTACCCGTAGACCCGCTGCCTCGCACTCTGCGGCCAGCTGTTCGGCGGCCGGCAGTTGCGGATCGCCGGCTTTCCCGGTGGCGACGATGTGGACATCGGCCGGTGCAACCTCGTGTGGCCAGATCAGGCCTTTGTCGTCGCAGTTCATCTCGGCGATCGCGGCGACCGCTCTCGAGACCCCGATGCCGTAGGAACCCATGGTCACGACCTGCTGTTTGCCGTTCTGGTCGAGCACGTTGAGGCCGAGGGCGGTGGCGTACTTGCGGCCGAGCTGGAAGATGTGGCCGATCTCGATGCCCCTGGCGATCTCGAGCGCCGAGTGGCACACCGGGCACGGGTCGCCATCGACCACTTCGGCGGCCTCGACGGTGCCATCGGCGGTGAAGTCGCGTCCAGCGGTGAGGTACAGGACGTGCCGACCCGGCTGATCGGCGCCGGTGACCCACTGCGTGCCGTCGACGATCCGAGGGTCGATGAGGTAGCGGATGCCCGAAGGCTTGTCGCTGCCCAGTGCTCCGGGGCCGATGTAGCCCTTGACCAGGTGTTTGTTGGCGGCAAAGTCGATTTCGTCGAACGCGCCGATCTCCGCAGGACCAAGCTGAGCCTCCAGGCGCTTCAGGTCGACCTCGCGATCCCCCGGTACGCCGACAGCCAAGGGCTCGACACGTCCATCGGGGTGGCGGAGCTTGACAATGACGTTCTTGAGGGTGTCGGACGCGGTCCAATCGCGATCGGCGCGGCGCAGGTCGTCGCGACTGTTGATGAGATCGACGAGCGTCTGGATCGTCGGTGTGTCGGGAGTGTCTGCAACCTGTGCAGGGTGTCCGGCATCGTAGGGAATGGGAGCGGGCACGGCGACCTGAACCGCCTCGGTGTTGGCGGCATAGTCGCAGTTGGTGCAGCGCACGTATGAGTCTTCCCCGACCTCCATAGGAGCAAGGAACTCCTCGCTGGCCGAACCCCCCATCGCCCCGCTCATGGCCGACACAATCACGTAGGGCAGGCCGAGACGGTCGAATGTGCGTTGATAGGCGACGCGGTGACGCTGGTAGCTGACGTCCAAGCCTTCGTCGGTGAGGTCGAAGCTGTACGAGTCCTTCATCACGAACTCGCGACCGCGCAACAGGCCGGCACGAGGGCGGGCCTCGTCGCGGAACTTGGTCTGGATCTGGTAGATCACCAGCGGCAGGTCCTTGTAGCTGCTGTACAGGTCCTTCACGAGCAGCGTGAAGAGTTCCTCGTGGGTCGGCGCCAGCAGGAGATCGGCGCCCTTACGATCCTTCAGGCGAAACAGGTTGTCGCCATAGTCGGTCCAGCGACCCGACAACTCGTATGGTTCGCGGGGCAACAGAGCGGGAAAGTGGACCTCTTGAAAGCCGGCTCGGTCCATCTCCTCGCGTACGACTCGCTCGACGTTGCGATACACGATCCACCCGAGCGGCAGCCAGGTGAACCCGCCAGGCGCAGCGCGGCGAATGTACCCGGCACGCACGAGGAGCCGATGGCTGGCAACTTCGGCGTCGGCAGGATCCTCGCGTAGGGTACGCAGGAACATTGTCGACATTCGGAGCACAGTGATTACCTCGGTTTGGAGACGTGGGGCGGGTGGGTAGAGGTGGGCGTGAGGGGGGTTACAGGCGGCGGCGAAACACTACCCGCCAGCCGATATACTCGATCGGTCCTTTGAAGTTCGATGAACCGAAGGCGTGGGCTCCTCGGGGTCCACGCCTTCTTTACTGATAGGCCCGATGTCGGGCCGAACGAAAGCCTACGAGAGCAACGAGAGAGACAGGAAAGGAGACGCGATGAGTGACACCAACACTTTGAAGAAGGTCGAGCGATTGATCGCTCCCATCGTCTCTGACCTGCAGCTCGACCTGTACGACCTCGAGTTCCGAGGCGGCACGCTGCGCGTCACCATCGATCGTCCGGCCGATGTCGAGGAAAGCCTCGACCTCGAGGCCATCGCTCTGGCGTCACGACTGATCGGCCGCGAGCTCGACCACGAGGATCCGATGGGCGGGCACTACACGCTCGAGGTCACCAGCCCCGGTCTGGAGCGCAGCTTGCGCGTACCCACCCATTTTCAGCGGTCGATCGGCAAGACGGTGGCCCTGCGGCTGCGCGACATCGTCACGCCCGAGGGTGAGCGCAGCGAGCGTCGCTTGCAGGGTGTACTGACCGCGGCCGACGATCATGCGGTGACGATCCAGCTCAACGACGCTGCGCAGACCGAGCGCTCGGTGCCGTACGACAAGATCGACCGCGCCAAGACCGTGTTCGAGTGGGGCCCCGCACCAAAGCCAGGCAAAGCGCCGGCGGCGACGAAGAAGAAGAAGACGCCAGAAACAAGTCGCGAGCGGCGCGCTGAAAAGCGCAGCGGCATGCAAGCAGGAGGAGCACAGTCATGAGTGGTCTCGACATGTCAGAAGCCGTGCGGATGTTGGCGAACGAGAAGAACATCTCTGTCGACACGTTGCTGCAGGTGATGGTCGATGCGCTGGCTACGGCCTACAAGCGTCGCCCGACCGCAGCCGAAGAAGTCACGGTCGACGTCAATCCCGACACGATGGAGTTC
>JANPBZ010000255.1:0-12947 GCA_031430695.1 Ilumatobacteraceae bacterium | reverse complement strand
TGCAGACCAACTTCTTGACGCGTGAAGTGCTGCACGAGCGTCTCTCGGGAGCCAAGGTCGGCAAGCGCCTCGGTGACTGGATGGCCGACGAGCACAACGCGGCGAAGGCCGGTGAAGGAGTCAGCGATCTGCTGCGCGGCGCGCTTGAGGTGCTCGACGATCGCGATGTCTCGTCGGCGTTGGAAACGTTGATCGAGCGTCGCGTTCGGGCGACTCCGGTGGCGCCGCTCGTCGGCAAGGCCATCGACCTCGCTGTCGAAGGCGGGCACCACCAACGTTTGCTGGACGCTGTGTTGACCGGCCTCGGTGGTTTTCTCGAGGACAATCGGACAACGTTCAGAGCACGGCTCGAACACGAGTCACCGTGGTGGATTCCCGAGTCGATCGACGACCGGCTGTTCAACAAGATCTACGGCGCGGTGCACGGCTTCCTGGCCGACATCGGCTCGGATTCGAATCACGAGGTGCGCCACTCGATCGACACCCGAGTCGTCGCGTTCGCTCATCGATTGCGCGACGACCCACAGCTGCTGGCCAAGGGTGAGGAGCTGAAGATCGAGTTGCTGGCTCACCCCGATGTTCGGGCCTGGCTGGGCTCGCTGTGGGGTGAAGTGAAGCGCAACACCGTCAGCGCCCTCGACGACCCCAGCAGCGAACTGCGCCAACGGCTCGATCGCTCGCTGGCAACGCTGGGCCGACGCCTGGCCAACGAGGCCGAGCTGCAAGCAAAGGTTGACGACTGGGTCATGCGTGCAGCCGGCCATGTCGTCGATCACTACCGCGGCGAGGTGGCCGACCTCATCGCGGGGACAGTCGCCAAGTGGGATGGCAAGGCGACCAGCGAGCGAATGGAGTTGCAGGTCGGCCGCGACCTGCAGTTCATCCGGATCAACGGCACCATCGTCGGAGGTCTTGCCGGGCTGGTGATCTACACGGTCAGCCAGCTGCTGTTCTGAACGAGCTAGCCCCAGTCGCCGCGAGTTGCCGGCATGCCGGCGCTTCCTGAGTCCGTCGGGACTACACCGAGTACCTGGTGAATGGCGATCCCGCCGTCCTCGAAGCCGATAGCCGATCCGGCCATGTACAAGCGCCAGATCTTGGCTCGCGCCTCGCCGACCCGTGCCACCGCCTCATCCCAATTCGACTCGAGATTGGTGACCCAAGACCGCAGCGTTCGCGCGTAGTGCTCGCGCAGCGATTCGACATCGCGGACCTCGAAACCGGCTCGCTCCATTTCCAGCACGACGTCGCCGACATCGATGAGTTCTCCGTCGGGGAACACGTACCGACCGACGAATGACCGCGGCCCGAGCGTCGAACCACCGACCGATGAGATCGCATGGTTGAGCAGCCGACCCTGCGGTACGAGCACCGAGTGGAGCGTGGTGAAGTACTGATCCAACTTGTCGTGGCCCACGTGCTCCGACATTCCGATCGAGGAGATCGCATCGAACGATTCGCCCGACAGATCTCGGTAGTCCTGAAGCCGAATCTCGATGCGATCGGCGACACCTGCCTCGTCGATCCGCTGCCGGGCCAGCTCTGCCTGTGCCCGGCTGATCGTGATGCCGACGACGCGTGCGTCGTAGTGAAGCGCTGCATGGATGGCCATCGAGCCCCAGCCGCAGCCGACGTCGAGCAGGCGTGCGCCGGGCCGCAGGTGCAGACCCAACTTGCGACATACCAGATCGTGCTTGGCAATCTGAGCGTCTTCGAGCGTCGCGTCGGGTTTCGAGAATCGGGCGCACGAGTACGTCATGATCGGACCAAGAACCAACCGGTAGAAGTCATTGCCGACGTCGTAGTGATGCCCGATGGCCGTCGCGTCGCGCTTCAGGGAGTGACGCCAGCCGCGAAGCCGCGCCTCCTCCGGCGGAGGAGGCAGGGGCCCGCGCCAGGCGCCGACCTGCTTGGCCACCTTCGCGGCGGAGGGCAGCGCCCGCCATGCCCTGGCCGGTGCCGCACCTTCGGGATTGGCGTCACGAAACGCCACGACGACATCGAACAGATCTCCTTCGAGGTCGAGGTCGCCCGCCACATACGCTCGACCGAGGCCAAGCTCGTTGGGCATCCACAGCAATCGCCGGATGGCGTCGGGCGACTTGAATCGCAAGGTCGCCACCGGCTGCTCGGGTCGAACGGCCGACCCATCCCAGAACTCGAAGGCGACAGGCATCTTCTTGCCGAAACTGCTCACGAGAAGCGGCCTCATTGCCTCGGCAATCTTGCCTGTCGCCCCAACCGGGCGCGCTGGTGTGGTGGGGTTGTCTGTGAGCGTTGACTGGGCCGGCGGAACCATCTCATCATCCCCAATGTGTCGCAGTGCAGTAGTCGCCAGATTAGGACGTACGACCTCGGTGCCGAGAACCGTGCAATCAGTCGAGCCCCAAGTCCAGATTCGCCAACCCGGCAAGGGTTGCGACTGCCGACTCGCACAACATGTCGACGACTGCTGCTACCGGTTTGCCTGTTCCCGTCACGGCTGCCAACGCACGACCACCCGATGCGGCGGTCGGTTGGTCGACGGACAGAATCGCGAATCCTGCGGATGGATCGATCTGCAGCAGTACGGCGCCTTTGGCGATTGCTCGCCACAGCACATCGATGCGCTGCGCTCCAGGCCGGTTCGACGTGCGGCCGCCGACAACCTCGAACCACCACACCCTGCCGCCATCATCGATCGCCCTCAGCGTCGGCACCACGCCAGGCATGACAGCGGCCGCATCATCGATCTGCGTATAGCCCGCCTCGGCCAGGAGCCACTTGGCAACCTCCTTCGACGACCACCCGCCGCGGAACGGCTCGGTCTTCCGCCCGTCGTTGGCCAAGAGTTCGACCGTCGGCGCCGCAGTGATATCGACCGGTTCCTCGGATCGTTCGTCGACCAGGCGTTGCTCTGCCGCCTCGACGTATCCATTGTCGGTGTCGTACCCGATGTAGCGCCGACCGGTGCGCATCGCCGCGACAGCCGTCGTGCCGGAGCCGACGAAGGGATCGAGAACGAGGTCACCGAGGTAGGTGTTCATGTGAATCAGCCGCGCCGGCAGACCGACAGGGAACGGTGCGGGGTGGCCGACGCGGCTCGCCCGCTCGGGCGGTATCTCCCAGACGTCGACAGTGGCCTCCATGAACTCGTCGCGGGTCATGCTGCTGATGCTGGGTAGACCGATCTTGGCGCGGTCCTTTGCCGATATCGCCCGATCAAACCGGCCCTTCGAGGCGATGATCACCCGTTCGCTGAGGTCGCGCAACACGGGATTGCCCGGCCGCTGAAAGCTGCCCCACGCGCAGTTGCCGGCCGCGCCACGCTGCTTGATCCACAGCACCTCACCGCGCATCAGCAACCGCAGGTCGTCCTGAAGGATTGCCGTGACATCGGCCGACAGCGAACGATATGGCCGGCGGCCAAGGTTGGCCACATTGACGGCAATCCGCCCACCAGGTTCGAGCACGCGTACGCACTCCGCGAACACATCGCGCAGTTGCTGCAGATAATCGAGATACGTCGCCGGGATGTGCCCTTCGCCAAGTGCTTCCTCGTATGCCTTGCCGGCGAAATATGGAGGAGACGTGACCACCAGGGCGACACTGTTGTCGGCGACGTCGGTCATCTGCCGGGCATCGCCGACGATCAGACGATCGACACACTTCGGCGGCGCAACCCGCTCGTCGGTGCTGATGGCCGGTGCCTGAAATCGATCGTAGAACGCTGTCGAGTCATGCCCCTCTCGTCGACCAACACCAAACGCCGAAGTGCGCGTACCACGTCGCTTTGCCGAAGCCTCTCCGGCACGATCCTCCACGCGGCAACGTTACCGCGCCCCACGTCGCCGGCCCGGCGATACGCGGGTCGGTAGTGTGACCGGCGATGGGCTATCGGTATCTGTGGACTCCATTGGCGCTGGGGCCGATCACCACCCGCAACCGCATCGTGTTCAGCGCCCACCTCACCAACTACGCCAGCGGCGGGAGGCCAACTGAGCAGCATGCGGCCTACTACGCGGCACGGGCGGCGGGCGGCGCCGGGCTGATCATCACCGAGGAACACTCGACTCATCCCACCGACTGGCCCTACGAGAAGCTGATCCATGGCTTCCACCGCGATGTGATCCCTGGCTACCAGGTGATCACCGAGGCAGTTCACCGTCACCGGGTGCCCATCTTCGCCCAGATCAACCACAACGGCGGCCAGGCCAGTTCGATGTTCTCGCGGCTACCTGTGTGGGCACCATCGGCCGTCGCCGACCCGCTGTTTCGCGAAGTTCCGAAGGCAGTAGTGCAGAGTGAGATCGACGAGATCGTCGCCGGATACGCACAGGTCGCCGAGCATTGTGCCGAAGGAGGCTTCGACGGGATCGAGTTGCAGTGCAGCCACTCGTCGATCGTGCGCGGGTTCCTGTCGCCGGCCACCAACAAGCGCACCGACCAGTACGGCGGATCTCTGTTCAACCGCTCGCGCTTGATGATCGACATCGTGGCCACGGTCCGTCGAGTGATCGGTAGCAGCCTGGCACTGGGCGTGCGCATCTGCGGCGACGAACTGATCGAGGGCGGCACGACGATCGACGACGCCGTCGAGGTCGCCCAACTGATCGAGGCAACGGGTCACGTCGACTACATCAACACCTCGATCGGGGTCGCCACCGCCAGCTTGTTCATGATCGAAGCGAGCATGCACGTCCCACCCGGCTATGCGATGTTCATCCCCTCGGCGATTCGCAAGGCGGTCGAACTACCGGTCGTCGGTGTCGGCCGCTTCAAGGATCCGCTACAGGCCGAACGAGCGCTGGCTGAAGGCCATTGCGATCTGGTTGGGGTCGTTCGCGGGCAGATTGCCGACGCCGATTTCGCCGCAAAGGCCAAGGCCGGCGCGACCGACGACATACGACTGTGTCTGTCGTGCAATCAGGAATGTGTTGGCCGTATGGGACTCAATCGCTGGCTCGGCTGCATCGAAAACCCCACGACCGGCAAGGAGGCGGAGGCGAGCGTCGCAGCGGCGCCGAGAGAAGTCCCGACGATTGATGTGAGAGATGTGCGGTCTCGGGCGGCTCATCCCTCATCGCGGCGGTCTGTCGTGGTCGTGGGCGCGGGGCCCGCCGGGTTGCAGGCCGCGATCGCGGCGGCGCACGGTGGGTACAAGGTCACCGTCTACGAAAAGGAACATCACGCCGGGGGCCAGGTACGCCTCGCCGCGTCCGTGCCGAATCGCGCCGAGTTCGGCGACATGATCCGCAATCAACTCACCGAATGCCGACGCCTGGGTGTGGCCATCGAGTACGACGTCAGCGTGTGGCCAGGCCTGATCACCGAGCAGAACCCCGACCACGTGATCGTCGCGACCGGAGCGGAGGCCCAACGACCGTGGTGGGTGCCCGCCGACGCCGATCAGGTGGTCGACGTGCGCGCTGTGCTCGACGGCGCCGCCAGCCCCACCGGCGACGTCGTCGTGATCGACGAACTCGGTTTCCACCATGCCACTTCGGTCGCAGAACTGCTCGTCGATCGGGGCTGCAACGTCGAGATCATCACCAATGGCATGGTCGTCGGGCAGGACCTCGGCATCACACTCGACATGGAGAACTGGTGGATGCGAGCCGGCGCCAAGAGCATCCTCCAATCGACCGATCTGGTCGCAATGGGCATGGGCGATCCGGCGCCGCGTCGCGTGCTCAACCTCCTGCACCACCCCACCGGCGCCACTGTCACCAGATCTCCTGATTGGGTCGTGCTGGCCGTGCCGGCCGGTCCAGTCGAGTGGCTGTATCACGAACTGAAGGCGGCAGGCGTCAGCGTCGAGCGGGTCGGCGATTGCGTTGCGCCGCGTCGTGCCCACGCTGCGGTCATCGAGGGACAGCGCGCAGGCGCCTCGCTGTCCTAGCCGAGTGTTTGAGGCCCAGACGGGGTGCACGCAAACACTCCGATGCAATACTGAGCTGGTGAACGAGAGCCCGCTAGTCGCCGTCGTGATGGGGTCCCCCAGCGACTGGCCGACCATGAGCAAAGCCGTCGAGGTGTTGCAGCACTTCGGTCTTGCCCACGAGGTGCGGGTGTTGTCGGCGCATCGCATGCCCGACGAGATGTTCCGCTTCGCCGAAGCGGCCATGCAGCGCGGCCTGCGAGCGATCATCGCCGGTGCGGGCGGAGCGGCCCACCTGCCGGGCATGCTGGCCGCGAAGACCACTGTGCCGGTGCTCGGCGTGCCGGTCGCGTCTCGGCATCTCGGTGGACAGGACTCGCTGTACTCGATCGTGCAGATGCCGGCCGGCGTACCAGTCGCCACCTTCGCGATCGGCGAGGCCGGGGCGACCAACGCTGCCCTGTTTGCTGTCGCGTTGTTGGCCGGCACCGACGCCGACCTGGCGAATGCGCTCGATGCCTACCGTCAGCATCGCCATGACGGCGCTGCTGCGGCCGTTCTGCCTCCGCAATGATTCGGCCACCGGCAGCGCTTGGCATCCTCGGTGGCGGTCAACTCGGTCGCTACTTCGTCATGGCCGCGCGCACGATGGGATACCGCACCCTCGTACTCGAACCTGACGCGCATGCTCCTGCGGGCAAGGTTGCGGATGAGCACATCGTCGCCGCGTTCGGCGACGAAGCCGCACTGAAGCACTTGGCTTCGGTGTGCTCGGTGGTCACGACCGAGTTCGAGAACCCGCCTGCGGCGGCCTTGGAATGGCTCGCCAATCACACCGCTGTGCACCCATCGCCGAGAGCGGTCGCCATCGCCCAAGATCGTCGAGCGGAGAAGGCATTCCTGCTCGACGCCGGCATCCCGCTGGCGCCGTTCACGTTGATCGAGCGCGCCGACGACGTCGCGGGTGCGGCCAGCTTCCGCTTCCCCGCCATCTTGAAGACGGCACGCATGGGGTACGACGGCAAGGGACAAATCGCTGTCGCACGCCACGACGAACTGGCCACCGCCTGGAGCGATCTCGACCAGCAGCCATGCGTGCTGGAGCAGCGGCTGTCGCTCGACGGTGAGCTCTCGGTGGTCCTGGCCCGCGGCGTCGACGGGCAAACGGCGTTGTATCCCGTGGCACAGAACACTCACGTCGATGGAATTCTCGATTGCACAGTGGTACCGCATTTCGTTGCTGGCGCCACGGACCTCTCCGAGAAGATCGCCGAGGCGTTCGACTACGTCGGTGTACTGGCCGTGGAGATGTTCGTCGTCGGCGATCAGTTGCTCGTCAACGAACTTGCCCCACGTCCGCACAACAGTGGTCACTGGACACTGGATGCAGCCCGTACGAGTCAGTTCGAGCAGCAGGTGCGGGCTGTGTGCGGTGCCGCCCTCGGCGACGCTTCGTTGGTTGCACCCGCAGCGGCGATGGTCAATCTGCTCGGCGACCTGTGGGTGGATGGCGAGCCCGACTGGTCATCGGTTCTGGCCGACCCCGATGCGTCGCTGCACCTGTACGGCAAGGTTGCGGCACGTCCCGGGCGCAAGATGGGCCACATCACAGTCACAGCGGCAACTCCCGACGAAGCTCACCAACGGGCGCACGCCATTCGAACGAGCCTGACGACTCGCTAGTCTTCGCAGACCATGACTGCCGGAATCGTCACCGATCTCACCGACTGGCTCGATCGAATCTCGAGCCACTGGTGGTTCCTGGTGATCATCCTTGTCATTGCGTTCCTCGACTCGGTGATCCCCATCGTTCCCAGCGAGACCACTGTGATCATCGGCGGCGTGGCCGCCAGCCAGGGCAACCAGAACATCTATGCGGTCATTGCGGTGGGCGCTGTCGGGGCGTTCTTGGGCGACAACACCGCGTACATCATCGGACGTCGACTCAGCGATTGGTTTCAACGCCGAGCCGATCGTAAACCGAAGTTCGCCCGCAAGCTGGCGTGGGCAGACCAACAGATCCGCGAGCGAGGTGGTCTGCTGCTGATCACCGCGAGGTTCATCCCAGGAGGACGAACTGTGCTGACGTTGTCGTGCGGCATCACCCGTCAGAAGCGATGGTGGTTCGTGCGCTGGGTGTTTGTGGCGACAGTGATCTGGGCGACGTACGCGGCGATGCTCGGTCGCATCGGTGGCGAGGCGTTCAAGAACGACCACACCAAGGCCTTCCTGTTTGCATTCGGTCTGGCGATCGCTACGAACATCGTCATCGAGATCGCTCGTCTCGTCAGGAAGAAGCGTCGCGAGGCTGCGACCGCAATGGGCTGACCACCGATGACTCGACAACTCGCCCAACTGAACATCGCCACATTGCGCCATCCGCTCGACGACCCGCGGATTGCTGACTTCAACAATGCGCTGCCGATGGTCAACGGCGCCGGCGAACAGTCTGCTGGCTTCGTCTGGCGACTGCAGAGCGACTCGGGCGATGCGACCGATATCCGGATCTTCGACGACCCGCTGGTCATCGTCAACCTCACGGTATGGCAATCGCTCGACGCGCTGAAGGCATTCGCATACCGCGGCATCCATCGCGATTTCTTCCGACGCCGTTCGGAATGGTTTGTCGAAGGGTCGACACGCACCGCGCTGTGGTGGCTACCGGCCGGGGAACTGCCAACCACCGACGATGCCAAGCGTCGACTCGATTTCATCGACGCCTTCGGCGCTTCGCCGTACGCGTTCGAGATGGGCCAGAACCGGCCGGCACTCGTGATCGAACGCGCCAGCGTCAACGATGCCCGCGCCCAACAATTGATCCGTCGGCTCGACGGCGACGTTGACCTCGACGAGGACACCTGGGCTGAGGGCTGTTTTGTCGTCGCCGAGATCGACGACCTACCTGTGGCGTGCGGCGGGTATCGAACAGCCGACGACACCACCGCTGAGATCAAGCGAATGTACGTCGCCCGTTCGGCTCGAGGCATGAAGGTCGGCGCGGCGATCATCTCCGAGCTCGAGGCCATCGCCAGAGGCAACGGTGCGCAGCGGATGCTGCTCGAAACCTGGTACCGACAGCTTCCCGCACTGGAGAAGTTCGGCTTCCGGCGCTGCCCATGTGGAGATGAGTCGGAGCAGTTATCAGCCTCGGCGATGTCCGTCTGCGTGGAGAAGGCGCTGACCGCGTAGTCAAGCCGTTTAGCCTGAACCCGATGCTTGCAGTGATCGTGGTGCGCGACGGAGTACTGCCGGCGGGCGCCGACGAGACCATTTCCGAGTGCAATGGCAACGTGATGCTGGTCGGTTCGGGCACGCAAGGCGCTGTCGCCGAGGTGCAGCACGTTGCCCGTCGGGTGACGGCATTCGAGGTTGGCGACTTCCGTCCTGCGGCCTGGGCCGAGGCACTGGCCGGGCACCTGACCGATGAGCAGATGGTGGTGCTACCGGCCTCACCCGATGGACGCGATCTCGCTCCGCGGTTGGCAGCCGAACTGCACCGACCGCTGTACGCTATGGCGATCGGGGTATCGCCGACGAGAATCGACCTGGTTCGTCGAGGCGGCACCGAACTGCATCGCCTCGAGCCTCCAGCAGCGTTCGTGGCGACCCTGCAACCCGGCGTGAGGGGTGTGGATCACATCGACGTGGCAACGACGACTCACGCACTCACGACGGCTATGACCGGACGCAACGACGCCACGATCGAACAGCTGCTTCCGCCGGACGCGGCAACGATCGACCTCAGCGAGGCGAATCGGATCGTCGCCGGTGGCGCCGGGCTCGACGACCCGAAGCGGTTCGATCAGCTCGCCGAACTCGCTGGGGCCATGCGGGCAAGCGTCGGCGCGACCCGAGTGATCACGGACCGCGGATGGGTCGGCCACGAGCGCCAGATCGGCACCACCGGCGTGATCGTCGATCCACAGGTGTACGTCGCGTTCGGAATCAGCGGCGCGGTGCAGCACACCAGCGGACTCGGCCAGCCGAAGCACATCATTTCCGTCAACACCGACCCACACTGTCCGATGATGCAACTTGCCGATGTGGCGGTGATCGCCGACGCAAACGCTGTGCTCGACGAACTGCTCGAACAGATTGGTGGGCAGGATGGCTGAGACCGACTTCGACGTCATCATTGTCGGTGCCGGCCCAGCCGGATCGTGCGCGGCGATCGAAGCCGCGCGAGGCGGTCTGCGCACGCTGCTGCTGGAACGCGGGCCGTTCCCGGGCAGCAAGAACATGTACGGCGGCGTCGTGTATCCGCGCATCCTCGACGACCTGATTCCCGAATGGTGGAACGAGGCTCCGATACAACGCTGGGTCACCCGTCGATCGACGATGATCCTCACCGACACCCAGGCGCTCTCGGTCGACTTCCGCAATGATGGTTGGAACGCGCCGCCCTACAACGGTGCCACCGCATATCGCCCCGACTTCGACCGCTGGCTGGCGGATCATGCAGTCGCCGCCGGCGCGACTTTGCTGTGCGATACGACTGTCACCGGTCTGCTGCGCAGTCCGTCGCGTCGATCGCACCATCAGGTCACGGGTGTGCGCACCGACAGACCCGACGGCGATGTCACGGCCGCTGTTGTCATCGCCTGCGACGGTGTCAACAGCTTTGTCGCCAAGGAGGCCGGGCTGTACGGAACACCCAACGCCAAGAACTTCACCCTCGGTGTGAAGGAGACACTTGCGTTGCCCAAGCAGGTCATCGATGAACGCTTCGGTGTCCGCGATCGTGAAGGGGTCGACATCGAGATCATCGGCTGCACCGGCGGTGTCAACGGCGGTGGCTTTGTGTACACCAACCTCTACACCATTGCCGTCGGAGTGGTCTTGAAACTCCCGAAGCTTGCCGCGCAGAAGACACGGCCGGAAGACATCATCGCCGCGATGAAGCGCCACTCGGCGATCGCCCCTTTGGTCGAGGGCGGCGAACTGCAGGAGTACTCGGCGCACCTCATACCCGAGGCGGGTCTCTCGATGATGCCGGAGATGACCGGCAACGGACTGCTGATCGCCGGCGATGCCGCAGCCTTGTGCCTGGCCGCCGGCATCTGGCTGGAGGGCGTCAACTTCGCGATGGCCAGCGGTATGTACGCCGGGCAAACCGCGGCCGAGGCCATCAGCGACGGCGATGTCAGCCAGCGCGGCCTCAGCGGATACGCCCGTCGGCTCAGCGATACGTTCGTGCTGCGTGACCATCGCAAGCTGCGGCGGGCCCCGAAGCTCGTACTCAGCGACCGAGTCCAACACCTGTATCCATCGATGGTGACGAGCATTGCCGAGCGCATGTTCCGAGTTGACAATCCGGCTGCCAAACCTGGCTTACGCAGGATTGTTCGCGAGGAGCGCAAGCGTGCGGGTGTTCGCCTGCCCGGCCTGTTGCGAGATGGGCACGACGCGTTCCGGAGCTTCGGATGATCGAGCGCGACCCAACCTGGCCGGAAATCTCGTTCAGCGATCGGATGGAGTCCGTCGAGTTCAAGGTGCACGACAACCCCCACATCGTCGTCGACGGAAAGGCCTGCGCCGACTGCACGACTCGGGCGTGCATCGTCGCCTGCCCCGCCGACCTGTTCGTACCGACCAGCGATGGGGGCATCGTCTTCAACTACGAGCAGTGCTTCGAGTGCGGCACGTGCTATCTCGTCTGCAATCACGAGGGAGCGATCAGTTGGTCGTACCCCGAGGGCGGCCACGGCGTGATCTTTCGGAGCACCTGATGATCGCGGTATGCATCAAGTGGATTGGCGCGCAGGCAACGGCCGGTCTGTCAGCGGCCGACGAGGCAGCGATCGAGATCGCGCTCCGGCACGCAGAGGCGATTCGCAGCACCGTCATTGCCGTCAGCGTTGGCGGTCCCACGGCCGATCGTGGTCTTCGCAATGCGTTGGCGTGCGGTGTCAATACGGCGATTCGCGTCGATGCTCCCGACGATATGGACAGCGCGTCGGTCGCATCGGCGCTGAGCCCCGTCGTGGCGCACAGCACTGCGGTGTGGTGCGGCGACTACTCCGCTGATCGGGGCACGGGCAGCGTTCCCGCGTTCCTCGCCCACCGGTTGCAACGCCAGCAGGCGCTCGGCCTCGTTGGTGTCGAGTTAATCGAGCCACTGCGCGTCACCCGTCGACTCGATGGCGGGCGCCGCGAGGTGCTGCGAGTCACCGGTGCGGCAGTGCTCTCGGTCGAAGGCTCCGTGGCCCGCCTGCGACGCGCTCCGCTTCGTGCTGCGCTCACTGCCCAGGCGGCCGAGGTGCTGCCCTTCGCCACCGCGTCGGCATACGACGGCGACACCTCCGGCGCAGTCCCTAGTCCCTATCGACCGCGTGCCCGCGCCATGGCCGCTCCTGTCGGTGCTACGGCGCTCGACCGGCTGCGAGTGCTCACCGACGTGTCGGCGGCACCGCAGCCAGGCGAGACGATCGAGGCCAACCCGGCGGACGCAGCACGGCGCATCCTCGAGGTCCTCCGCGACTGGGGATACTTGGCCCCCTAACAGGGTGCTGAAAAACCTTTGATTGGTGCTCGCGTTTGGTCGCGGGATCGAAAAGAATGGGGGGATTCGTGGACTCCCGGACCGTCAGTTGTCGATGTTGTCGTCGTTGAGCACCGAGGATTTGATCCCGGCTGATCATCCGATCCGCCGGATCCGTGTCGTTGTCGACACGGTGCTGGCCGATCTCGACGACACCTTCGAAGCGATGTACTCGACCGGGCGTCGGCCGTCGGTTCCGCCGGAGATGCTGTTGAAAGCAACGGTGCTGATGGCGATGTACTCGATGCGATCGGAGCGGGCGTTCTGCGAACGACTCAACTACGACATGTTTTTCAAATGGTTCCTCGACCTGCCGATCGACGCCGCATCGTTCGACGCGTCGACGTTCTCGAAGAACCGCCGACGCCTCCTCGACGCTGACATCGCCGACGAGTTCTTCGCCGCCGTTGTCCGTCAAGCCAAGCTGCGCCGCTACATCTCCTCGGACCACTTTACTGTCGACGGGACCTTGTTGGAAGCGTGGGCATCACACAAGAGCTTCAAACCGAAAGACGATCAGTCCGGTGATGGCCCAGCGGGCCGCAA
>JANPBZ010000254.1:0-3127 GCA_031430695.1 Ilumatobacteraceae bacterium | reverse complement strand
GCTCAAGCGTGCGCATGTCGCGCGTGTCGTACCAGTTGAAGAGGTGCCCGCGGAACTGTTCGAGATTGTCGATTGTCGTCAGCGTCTGCTCGAGTCGTTCGACCATGTCGAGGGTGCCGATCCAACCGAAATCCCGGGCCGTCACGGAGGCCAAGAGGTACATCCCGATATTCGTGGGTGAGGTGCGGTGCTCGACGACCGGCTTTGGATCATCCTGGAAGTTGTCGGGTGGCAACCAATTGTCTTCTGCACCGACGAACGTCTCGAAGAACAGCCACGTCCTGCGAGCGGTCAGGCGAAGTGTCTCGGCCTCGTGGTCCGAGAGATCCCCGGCGGACAATTCTGCGACCGGCACGCTGACCAAGCGAGCTAGGAAAGGCGAAGTGAGCCA
This sequence comes from Ilumatobacteraceae bacterium, assembly GCA_031430695.1. Lineage (GTDB taxonomy): Bacteria > Actinomycetota > Acidimicrobiia > Acidimicrobiales > Ilumatobacteraceae > JAENVT01. The sequence continues at coordinate 2,736 of JANPBZ010000254.1, read as the reverse complement.
CAGAGCGAGGAATGGTGCGGCGATCCACAGCGCGGCGGGTTTGACTGCGATGACGAGGACAGTGACGGCAACCGCAAGTGCGACGCATCCCGCCATTCGCCGATAGAACCGCACGAGATGGAGGTCGTGGCTGGCCTTGGCCTGTGCCGCGGTCGTCCATTCGAGCAAGTTCCGCCGCGTGAAGTACAGCCGACCCAACGTGCGCACGACGGCGTCCACCATCAACCACGCTTGGTGGGGCAGGAAGGTGAACCCGAGGATCAGGTGGGCGGCGAACTGGGTGACGTCCGCGATGACATCGCGCAGGTGAGTGCGCTTGGAGATGCCGTGGCGTCGCGGCAGCAACCCGAGCAGCACCGGCAAAGCCGCAGGAATGATCACCGTCGCCAGAACGAACGCAGTCCACAAGCCCGCCGATACGGACGGCAGCGTCCAAGCGGCGACGAGCGTGGCGAACGTGAACGGTGCCGACACGGTGCGGCGAAGGTTGTCGACCATCTTCCAGCGCGAGATCCCGGGAATCGAATGATGGCTCCGTGTGCCCTTCGCATCGCGTGCTTGGTCGAGGATCCACGGCAGCAGTTGCCAGTCACCGCGCGCCCAGCGATGCTGGCGCGTGGCTGAGACGAGGTAGTTCGAGGGGAACTCGTCGAACAACTCGATGTCGGTCACCAGCCCGGCGCGGGCAAAGACGCCCTCGAAAAGGTCGTGGCTCAGCAGCGCATTCTCGGGCACTCGGTCATCCAAGGCCGCCACGAACGCATCGATGTCGTAGATGCCCTTGCCTGTGAAGCTGCCCTCCTGGAACAGGTCTTGATACACATCGGAGACCGCTGACGCATACGGGTCGATGCCCGCCGATCCACCGAACACGCGCTGAAAGATCGAGCCACCTCGGTCTCTCGGCAGCGTCGGCGTGATCCGGGGCTGGAGCACGCCGTAGCCATGCGTCACGCGGCCGACCGTGCTGTCGAAGTACGGCTGGTTGAGGGGATGGCCGATCGTTCCGACGAGTTGACTCACCGCACCGCGCGGCAGTCGTGTGTCGGCGTCGAGGGTTACGACATAGCGAACGTCGGAGGGCGGCGTCGACGACGGCCGCCCCGTCAACATTCCAGTCGTCGTCGACCCGCGCAGGAGCGCGTTCAACTCGTGGAGCTTGCCGCGCTTGCGCTCCCAACCCATCCAACAGCGCTCGGCCTCGTTCCACTGCCGCTTGCGGTGGAAGAGCAGGAACCGGGCACCACCCCCGGGCGCCTCGCCGTGTCGTTCGTTGAGCTGGTCGATCGCCACTGTCGCGGCGGCGAGCAATTCTTCGTCGCCGGGCATCCCCTCGGCGGGCGCGTCGAGCCAATCCGACAGCAACGCGAATCGAATATCGCCTTCGCGATTGCCGAGGTAGTGCACCTCGAGGCCACTGACCAATGCCTCGACGTCGGCTTCGTTGGTCAACAACATCGGCACGACGACCATGGTTCGAAGGTCGGTTGGCACGCCATCGTCGAGATCGAACCGAGGAAGGCGCGCGGGGCCGAGGATTTTCGTGACCATGCGGTTGACCAACGCCACAGCGAGATCTGATGCCGGAAGGATCGCAAACACCGAGACGATCGCGATGTCGATTCCGGTGACACCTTGGCGACGGGACATCAAGAACGGAATCGCCACAGCAAGCACAGCGAGAACGGTGACAGTCACGATGTAGCCCGTCGCTGGATACCTGACGTACGCGCGCCGGAGCCGAGTCGCCAGAGGCGCCCGACCGTGCACGTCGCGCTCAAGCGCCGAGCGTCCGTCGGAGATCAGGTAGTAGCCAGGGTCACGGCGCCGCGATGAGGGCGCGTGACTGGCATCTTCGTCGGAAGTTGCGGCCTCGGCCATCTCCACCGCCTTGTGGGCGATCTCGACCTCTGTCATGCCTGAACCGCGGGAGAGTTCTTCGACGGCCTTCCGGTAACTGTCCCTCGTCGCAAAGTCCATCTTGCCGAACTCACTTCGGGCTCGAAGAACTTCGTCGACCTTGCATACGCTCTCGACGAACTCGGCCCAGTCGAACCATGAGATGAGCCGCATGCTCGTGATCACGTTTCGGACCGTCACGTTCATCGTTGCTTGTCGCTGATGCTCCAGGCGGACCAACTCCTCCGCGCTGGTGTCCTGCACCGCAAGCCGCTCCTCCAACCCGTGCACAGCTGGATTGGTGGCAGGGTCCTGATCGCGTAGGCGCTGGAAGAGTTGCACCCGTGCCGCCGTCGGCAGCGTCGTGCGCGATAGGCGACGCAGCGCTGCGGCGGCGTCCTCCGGGGCGTCCTCGCTCAGGCCGAGCAACCTGTCGGCGATGTCGTCAGCCGTCTGCCGTGCAGTACGGCTGCGAACGATCTCTTCAGAGATGCGGCGGAGGTTTTCGACGAGAAGGATGCGCAGGGTGATCGCTATCGCCCACAACTCGCCGATCGTCAGTGTCTCCTCCTCCTGGTACGCCCGCACCATGCATCGCAGGCTGTCAGGGTCGAATCGGCTATCGGTGTGGGCGATGTATGCCCACGCCAGACCCAAAACCCGTGGATAGCCGGCGAGATGACCGTCAGCCAGTTTCGGGAGCTCGCGGTAGTAGTTCGCGGGCAGGTCATCGCGGATCTCGCGAAGTTGCTCGTCGACAATCGGGAAGTTGTCGACGAGCCATTCAGCCGCTGGGGTGATCGATCGTTCGTCCTTGATCGCTTGGGCGAGCACGCG
>JANPBZ010000253.1:0-28587 GCA_031430695.1 Ilumatobacteraceae bacterium | reverse complement strand
GCCGACCCACCGATGCGCAGTTCCGTGCCCTGTTCGATCCCAAGGGTGTGCTGGTGGCCGGAGCCAGCACCCATCCCGGGAAATTCGGTTTTGTCAGCCTGCACAACATCCTTGCCGGCGGCTACCGCGGTTCGGTGTTCGGGACGAACCTCGAAGGCGAAGAGGTTCTCGGCATTCGCACCGTCGCCGACATAGCTGCGTTGCCCGACGATGCCATTGATCTCGTCTTCGTATGCACTCCGGCGGTTGCCAACCAAAGCGTGCTGCGGGCATGCGCTGCCAAAGGCATCAAGGCGGCGTTCATGACCAGCGCCGGCTACGGCGAGTCCGGCCCACAAGGGCGGGCAGCAGAAGCCGACTTGGTCGCGCTTGCCGACGAGTTGGGCATTCTGCTGGCGGGCCCCAATGGCCAGGGCCTCGTCAGTACGCCATCGAACCTGTGCGCGCAGATCGTGGCGCCGTACCCACCACGTGGTCACATCGCGGTGGCGAGTCAGAGCGGCAATCTCGTCAGCAGCTTCTTGAACTACGCCCGGCAGACGGGCATCGGTATCAGCCGTGCCGTGTCAGCCGGAAACGCCGCTGCTGTCACACCTGGCGACTACCTCGACTGGTACGCCGACGACGACGAGACAGCTGTCTCGTTGGCCTATGTGGAGGGCATTGTCGACGGGCGCGCCCTACTCGACACGTTCGCGTCAGTCGCTCGCCGCAAACCGTTGGTCGTGATCAAAGGCGGTGCAACCGAAGGCGGTGCCCGAGCGGCGGCCAGCCATACGGGCGCGCTCGCCGCAGACGACAAGGTCTTCGACGGCGCCTGCCGCCAAGCCGGTGTGACACGGGCGGTCACAGTGGAGGAGGCGTTCGATGCGGCAGCCACGTTCGCGACGCAGCCGCTGCCGAAGGGACCAAACGTCGTCGTGCTGACGACGGCCGGGGGATGGGGGGTCGTGACCTCGGATGCCATCGCGAGCGCTGATGGCCTGAAGCTGATCCCGTTGCCGCCAGATCTACTGGCCGCAATCGACACGAAACTGCCGGCGCGTTGGAGTCGCAGCAATCCGGTTGACTGCGCCGGCGGCGAGACCCGTGAGACCATCCCCGAGGTGATGGAGATGATCGCTGCACACAGCGACGTGCATTCGGTGATTTATCTCGGCATCGGGATCCAGAGCAATCAGGCGAGGCTGATGCGTGAAGGCGGGTACCATCCCGACCACGGCCTCGATCGAATTGTGCTGTACCACGAGCGGCAGGATCAGCGGTTCGCCGAGGCTGCCGACGAGCTGTCGCGGCGCTACGACAAGCCCATCCTGACGGCGAGCGAACTGGCTGTCGCAGACCCCGCCAATGCCGGACCGGCGGCTGTCCGCGCTAGTGGTCGGCTGTGCTACGCCAGCGGCAACCGTGCGGTAACTGCACTGGCGCACCTCTATCGCTACGCCGAATTCCGACGCCGTCGAGGGTTGCCTTGATGGCGAAGCGGCGGATCAACCCGATCCCCGTGCTGGTCGTGCTCGCCGCTCTTCCAGCGGTGGGTCTCGGGGCGTTGTGGCGCTTTGCTGACGCCCGCCGGCCCGCACCCGTCATGCAACCCGTCGCGCCCGATCCGGCGACGCTGCCGGAGGCGATGAGCACGCCACTGCTGTCCGTGCGCCGCGCTCCCGGTGTGCTGTCGCGCCAGGTCAACCTCACCTCCCTGCAAGCGGCGCTGCAGCCGCTGCTGGCCTCGATCGATGACAACCGCTGCTTCGCCTTGGCCATCGACGGACAGCGGGTGGCGGCCAGAAACGAAACACTGTCGCTCTCGCCAGCCAGCAACTTGAAGATCCTCACCGCCGCCGTGGCACTTGACGTACTGGGGCCGGGATTCACCTACTCCACCAAGGTCGTCGGCGTTCTCGCCGATGACGTGGTGCAAGGCGATCTGTACCTCGTCGGCGGAGGTGATCCCGTGTTGGCAAGTGAGTGGTGGAATGGCAACAACCCGAATTGGCCACCGTTCAACGAGACCTCGTTCGAGTCGCTCGCCGACATCGTTCAGCAGGCAGGCGTGACTCAGATCACCGGGGGCATCGTCGGTGATGGCTCGCGTTACGACGACGAGTTCTTCGTTCCCGCCTGGGCCGCTGCCGACCACGTCACCCAGGCCGGACCGATCGACGCCTTGCTGGCCAACGACTCGTGGCAGACCCAGCAGGTTGCGGCGAACGACCCGGCGCTGGGGGCGGCCACGGTACTGCGCAACATGCTCGTCGATCGCGGCATAGAGGTTGGTGACGCGTCCACCGGAATCGCGCCCGCCGGTGCGGCAACGATCGCCGAAGTTCAGTCGCAGCCACTGCCGGCGATCCTCGCCGAAATGTTGACCACCAGCGACAACAACACGTCCGAGATGGTGTTGAAGGAGGTCGGCTTCCAGGCGAAGGCCCAAGGCAGCCGCGCTGCCGGCCTGCAAGTCGTCATGGAGCGTCTGACTGCATGGGGGGTTCCGACAGCCGGTGTCAGCCTGGTCGACGGCTCGGGACTCGCCGACGCCAATCGGCTGACGTGTGCAGCGATTCTCGGCGTGCTCGAGCACGGCTCGGCGACAGATGCCGTTGGTCAGGGCATGCCGGTGGCAGGTGTGGCGGGCGGAACGCTGTTCAACATCTTCACCGATGGACCGCTGGCCGGAAAGCTTCACGGAAAGACCGGTTCGCTCAATCCCAACTGCAATCCCGGTCAACTCGGTGCCAAGTCACTTGGCGGATACGTGCCGCAGGACGGCGGCGGTGCTATTGAGTTCGTGCTCTTGCAGAACGGCGAGTGCATCGCCAACAACTACCGGGCGCTGTGGGACCTATTGGGTCAGGCGCTCGGCCCGTATCCGACCGGCCCGTCGACGGAAACTCTGGCCCCACGATGAACCACTGATGGCGGTCATGCCCATGTTCCCGCTGGGCACTGTGCTGTTGCCGGGTGTCGTGCTGCCGCTGTTCGTGTTCGAGCCGAGGTATCAACAACTGGTCCGTGATTGTCTCGAGTCAGCGGACAACGAGTTCGGCGTGGTGTTGATCGATCGGGGCAGCGAAGTCGGTGGAGGTGATACGCGCTCAGCTGTCGGTGTGATTGCCCGGATGGTGCAGGTCGCGGCGATGGATGCCGGGCGATTCACGATCGTCACTGTGGGAACCCGGCGCATCCGTGTCCGGGAGTGGCTTCCGGACGACCCGTATCCCCGTGCCGAGGTCGACGAATGGCCCGACGAGAGCTGTGTGGTGTCGACCGAGCGAATCATGGCGACCGCAGCACGGGCTCGGCGATGCGCGGGACTGGCGGTCGAGATGGGTGACCAGTCGAGCGTTCCTGAGGGTGAGCTCACCGGCGACCCGGTGCTCGACGGCTTTCTGGTTGCGACGATCAGCCCATTCGGGCCCGCCGATCAGTACGCCGTGCTGTGCGCACCGGACGCACTCGCTCGCCTCGACCTGATCGATCGCCTGCTCGACGATGTCGAGGCCGGATTGCGATTCCGCCTCGGTTGATCGGTGATCGATCGGTGATGGATCGGTGATGGATCGGTAGAGCTTCAACACTTCCGCGTGCTACACATATGGCCGTGCCCGACAAGGACAGATCCGCCGCCAAAGGTGACTCCGGCCAGATCGGCCAGGTCATCGAGCTCGTCAAGGATTACGCGCGGCAAGAGACGCTCGGCCCCATCAAAGGTGCCGGTAGGTGGCTTGCTGCGGGCGCGGCCGGCGCGGTGTTGATCGGCACCGGATGTGTGTTGTTGGTGCTGGGTGCCCTGCGGATGGTGCAGAACGAGTTCGGCAGATCGTTCCGCGGCGGTTGGGTGTCACTGCTTCCGTACCTGTTTGCCTTCGTTGCCAGTCTCGCCGTGATGGGTATCGCCGCATGGCGGATCTCGAAGAAGAAGACCCTGCAGAAAGAGAGTTGATGATGGCGCAGCAACGCATCACCCGCGACGACCTCGAATCGCGATTTCGTCAACTTCAAGACAACGTCCAAGGGCGCGTCGACGACAAGAAGCGCACCCTTGCCACCGTTGGGGTTGTCGGCGCCGTCATCTTGCTGCTGGTGTTTTTCATGCTCGGTAGCCGCCGTGGCAAGAAGAAGACCACGCTGGTCGAGATCCGTCGGGTCTGACGCATGGCCCGCCGCACCCGAGTGCTGTCGCCCACGGCAGCGCTTCGCCGCAACGCGCTGTACAAGGGCCTGTTCGGTGGCAGTCGCGGTTGGATGGCGATCGGCGCGTTGGTGTGGGGACCACGGCTCATGAAGAAGGCGCTTGGGCGAACGGAGCAGGTCGTTCTCACCGAGAGGCTCGAGCCCGGCCAGACACTGCGAATAGAAGCGATCGAACGACCGACCCGCGGTGAGCTCCGGGCGGGCCGTCGTGCTCGATGAAGGTGCTGTTGCGCAACCCGAGGCGTGAGATCGAGGTCACCGGGCCCCGGCGGGTTCACGCCCTGCTTGCCAAGCTCGACCTCAACCGCGAGTCTCACCTCGTGATCTGCAATGGCACGTTGGTTCCGGGCGACGCCGAGCTGCTCGACACTGACACTGTGGAGATCCGTCCGGTCATCTCCGGAGGTGCGTGATGGTGGCAGCAGGCTCGAAGTGCCGGACCTGCCGCGGCCCGGCGATCATCGATCTGCCGCGTCACAACGCCAACTTCTGTGCGGAGCACTTCCTGGAACTGTGTCGGCGACAGGTGACGAAGGCGATCGATCATTTCAAGATGTTCACTCGCGACGATCGGCTGTTGGTCGCGGTTTCCGGCGGCAAGGACAGCCTCGCTATCTGGGATCTGTTGATCGAGCTCGGCTATCAGGCCGACGGGCTGTACGTGGGACTGGGAATCGGCGACTACAGCGATACGTCGGCCGACTACGCGCGCGCGTTCGCCGCAGAGCGTGCCCTGAACCTGATCGAGGTCAAGCTGCGCGACGACTACGGCTACGACATTCCAACGGCGGCCAAAGCAACTCGTCGCGTCCCCTGTTCGGCGTGCGGGATGAGCAAACGGCACATCTTCGACAAGGCAGCGCTCGACGGCGGCTACACCGTGTTGGTGACCGGCCACAACCTGGACGACGAAGCAGCGGTGCTGTTCGGCAACACCTTGCATTGGGATGTCGAGTACCTGGCTCGCCAACTACCTGTGCTCGAAGCGCGTGCCGGCTTCCCGAAGAAGGTCAAACCGTTGGTGCGGCTCACCGAGCGGGAGACCGCGGCGTGGTGCATCGTGCGCGGCATCGACTATCTCGTCGACGAGTGCCCGATGGCCGTTGGCAACAAGCATCTTGCCTACAAAGCAGCGTTGAACGCCATTGAGGAGACCTCGCCCGGCAGCAAGGCCGGGTTCTACTTCAACTTCATCGACAACATGGCCCCCCTGCTGGCCGGCCGCGCCATCACCGACGGCCACGAGCTGGGCAGCTGTTCGAACTGTGGCGCACCGACGACCGGTAGCGTGTGCGCCTTCTGCCGCCTGGTGGAAACCGCCTCCGCCCACGCCCCCGTGCCGGTCGAACTGGCCATGAGGAAGGGGAGGGGCAAGAAATGAACACGCCGTTCGCCTATGGCGAAAAGGTTTTGCTGCTCGACCTGAAGCAGCGCCGCTACCTCATCACGTTGGCCGAAAGTGCCGAGTTCCACAGCCACAACGGCTTCTTCGCCCACAGCGATCTGGTCGGTCAACTCGAAGGAGTTGTCGTCAAGAGCACCAAGGGTTCGCCCTACACCGCGTTGCGACCGACGCTGGAAGACTTCGTCGTCGAGATGCCACGTGGCGCACAGGTGATCTATCCGAAGGACCTCGCCCCGATGTGCATGCTGGCCGACATCGGTCCGGGCGTGCGCGTGCTGGAGAGTGGTGTCGGATCGGGTGCACTGAGCATGACGATGCTGCGGTGGGGCGCCGAGATCGTCGGCTACGAATTGCGTGAGGATTTCGCCAACCGGGCCAAGGCCAACGTGCGCAGCTTTCTCGGCGAGGGCGCGATGGAGCACTACCGCGTCGAGTTGCGTGACTGCTATGACGGCATCGACGAGCGCGGCATCGATCGCGTCGTGCTCGACTTCCCCGAACCGTGGCAGGTCGTGCCGCATGCCATGGAGGCGCTGCGGCCCAGCGGCATCTTCATCGCCTATACGCCCTCGATCATCCAGGTCTCGCAACTGCGCACCGCCCTGGCGTCGAAGGCGTGGAACGGCACCAGAAGCCTTGAGGTGCTGCATCGTGGTTGGTACGTCGAAGGCCAAGCCGTGCGCCCCGACCACCGCATGGTGGCCCACACCGGCTTTCTGACGACGGCGCGTTTCCTCGGCTGACCCGTTCGGGCGCTGTGCTGACTTCCCTGTCAGCTCCTTGAACGACTGCCGTTCCATGAGCTGACACAGAGCGTTGGACGAACTGATCGGCGGTCAAAGAGCGCCGATTGCCACCCCCACCAAGTCATTACGCGAAGAAAGGACACCTTGCGGCGCCCTTTGCCAACGAGTACTCGTGAGCGAATCTACGGCTCGATGAAGATGCACTCGCCGGGGCATTCCTCGGCGCTTTCGATGACGGCATCGAGCTTGCTGTCGGGGAAGCCGGCCATACCCTCCGCGCCTTGCGGATTGCCCTTGGCTGTGGCGTAGATCTTGTCACCCTCGCGAACATAGGCAAGGCCATCGTCGAGCAGGGTGAAAACGTCGGGCGCGATCTCTTCACAGAGCCCATCACCGGTGCACAGATCCTGGTCGATCCAGACCTTCATAACGTACAGTCTCCTCATTCGAAGGGTCAGACCTGGCTGAGCATACAGGTCGGTCAGGTGCAAACACTGGTTACTGCGATCCAGGTGATAGGCGTCACGGTTGGCTCGCAGCACCAGCAACGCGGTAAGTGCGCGCCGCTGGGTACCACGCGCGTGTAGGTTCCGATCATGGCAGAGGAATCTGAGCCCACTGATGCGGTGCTGCAGGCCCAAGTTGTCGTGCTCGAGCAGGAGATCGAACAGCTGCGCCGCCGCCTCGCCGACGCACCGAAGCGCCAACGTGCGCTGGAAGAACGTCTCTTGGAGACCAAAGGGCAGCTTGCCCAGGCGGTCTCCCAGAACGAGAAGTTGAGCTACACGCTTCGCGAGGCTCGTGAGCACATCTCGTCACTTCGCGACGAGGTCGACAAGCTCACCCAGCCGCCATCTGCGTACGGAGTGATCGTCGGCAAGAACGACGATGGCACGGTTGACGTACTCACCAGCGGCCGCAAGATGCGCGTTGGGTTGCACCCCGACATCGATCACGAACAGCTGCCTCGCGGATCCGAGGTCGTACTGAACGAGAGTTTCAACGTCGTGCAGGCTCGGCATCCAGAGGTCACCGGCGAGGTCGTGTCGATCAAGGAGTTGCTCGACGACGGTGTGCGCGCCCTGGTGGTGGGTCGCGCCGACGAGGAGCGTGTCTGCGAACTTGCCGACTCGCTGCGCGGTGTCCACCTGCGCAGCGGCGACAGCATGCGGCTCGACCCGCGCACCAACATGCTCTTGGAGAAGCTGCCGCGGCCCGAGGTCGAGGATCTGTTGTTGGAGGAAGTGCCCGACATCTCGTACAGCGACATCGGCGGTCTCGACAGCCAGATCGAGCAGATCGCCGACGCAGTCGAGTTGCCGTTCCTGTACCACGACCTGTTCGCCGAGCATCAGCTTCCCGCGCCGAAGGGGATCTTGCTGTATGGCCCGCCCGGGTGCGGCAAGACCCTGATCGCCAAGGCAGTCGCCAACTCGCTGGCCAAGAAAGTCGCCGACAAGACTGGTGGCGAGAAGGGCCGCAGCTACTTCATCAACATCAAGGGTCCCGAGCTCCTCAACAAGTACGTGGGTGAGACGGAACGGCAGATTCGTCTGGTGTTCCAACGGGCCCGTGAGAAGAGTGAGGAGGGCTGGCCGGTCATCGTCTTCTTCGACGAGATGGACTCGATGTTCCGCACGCGTGGCTCTGGGATCAGCAGCGACATGGAGTCGACCATCGTGCCGCAATTGCTCGCCGAGATCGACGGTGTCGAGGGACTGCGCAACGTGATCGTGATCGGTGCGACGAACCGTGAGGACCTCATCGATCCGGCCATCCTCCGACCCGGCCGGCTCGACGTGAAGATCAAGATCGAGCGTCCCAACGACGTCGCCGCCCGACAGATCTTCGCCCAGTACCTCACAGATGAGATCCCGATCGCCGCAGACGAGAAGGTGCCCGACATGATCGTCAAGACCGTCGAGGAGATGTACCGCATCGACGAGGCCAATCAGTTCCTCGAAGTCACGTACCAGAACGGTGACAAGGAGATCCTCTACTACAAGGACTTCTCTTCGGGCGCAATGATCGAGAACATTGTCCGCCGTGCCAAGAAGCTGGCGATCAAACGTGTCATCGCCGGGGGAGCACGCGGCGTCTCGACGCAGGACATGTTGGACTCGATCAAGCAGGAGTACAAGGAGCACGAGGACCTGCCCAACACGACGAACCCCGACGACTGGGCCAAGATCAGTGGCAAGAAGGGCGAGCGCATCGTCTTCATCCGTACGCTCGTCAAGGGTCGTGCCGAGGCCGACCGCGAGGGCGGCCGAGCCATCGAACGAGTCGGCACAGGGCAATACCTGTAGTCACTGTTATGGCAATCGTGCTGCAGATCAGCGATACCCATCTGCGGTCCGAGCCGCGCACATCGCTCGACAACAATCCCGATGCCCGGCTGCAGGCGACGATCGACGCCGTCCGCGATGTCCAGTCGGATCTCGTCGTGCTCACCGGTGACCTCGCCGACGATGGATCGCTCGCCGCGCTGCAGCGAGTTGAACGCATGGTCGCTGAGCTGTCGACGCCGGTGTTGGCCATCGCCGGTAATCACGACGACGCCGACAACGTGCGCGCTGTGTTCGGCGCAACCGACACGGCCGAGGTCGGATCGTGGCGTGTGCTCTCGGTCGAGTCGGCGATACCCGGTCACGGCCACGGTTCGGTCGATGTCGACAAATTGACCAGTCGCCTGGATCGACTCGATGATCGGCCGACGTTGATCGCCATTCATCACCCACCTCGGTCGCCGAGCACGCTCGGCATCTTTCAGCTGATCGGCGCCGAGCAGATGCTTGCCGCGCTACGCCTTCGTCCCCATGTCGGCGCCGTCGTCAGCGGTCACCTGCACGAGGCGTTCGATTGGCATGACGGTGAGCTGCAACTGTGCGGCGGTCCTTCGACCTTCTACGCCCTCGAGAACCGTGGCGATGATTGTCGGGTGGCCGACGACGGCATTGTGGGAGCACAAGTGTTGACACTCGGTGACGACGGGTCATTTTCGTGTAAGCGCGTCGCTCGTTCGTTAGGGTGCTGACATGGCAATCCCAAAGGTCTGTGGGATCGAGACCGAGTACGGAATCATGGTGCGCGGCGCCGACAGCAACCCGGTCACGGCGTCGTCGCTGTTGATCAACGCTTACCTCGCCATCAACTACCGCAAGGTCGGTTGGGACTTCGAAGACGAGCACCCAGGCAACGATGCCCGAGGCTTTGCCGTCGACGATCTGCTGGCACCCGACATCGAGACCAACCTGGTCAACTCGGTGTTGACGAATGGGGCGCGCTACTACGTCGATCACGCTCATCCGGAGATCAGTACTCCCGAGTGCCTCACTGCTCTGGAAGTGGTGCGCTACGACCGGGCTGCCGAGGAGATCATCCGCGAGAGCATGGTCGCGGCAGCCAGCCACCTCCCAGACGGCGCAGAAATCTTGTGTCACAAGAACAACTCCGACGGCAAGGGCAACAGCTACGGGTGCCACGAAAACTACCTACTGGCCCGCAGCGTGCCGTTCGGCAGGATCGTCTCCCAAGTCACTCCGCACTTCGTCACCCGTCAGATCGTGATTGGTGCCGGCAAGGTCGGATGCGAGCTACCGGGCATGTCGGCCGACGACGTGCCGTACCAGATCAGCCAACGCGCCGATTTCTTCGAGGAGGAGGTCGGCCTCGAAACCACCCTGAAGCGTCCGATCGTCAACACACGCGACGAGCCGCATTGTGACGCCAGCAAATATCGCCGCCTGCATGTGATCGTCGGCGACTCCAACATGAGCGAGGTGGCGACCTATCTGAAAGTGGGCACCACCGCAATCGTGCTGGCCATGATCGAAGACGACGCGCTCGGCGACGACTGGCTGTTGGCCAACCCCGTCGCCGCCATTCGACAGGTCAGCCACGACCCAACGTTGCAGCGCACGGTTATGTTGCGCAACGGCCGGAGAGCGACCGCCGCGGAGGTGCAGTGGGGCATGCTCGAGCGTGCTCGGAAGTACGAACGCTCGCACGGTCTGACCGTGGTCGGCGAAACGGTGGGAGCCGATGTGCTGACACGGTGGGAAGCAGTTCTGACCGGCCTCGAGAGCGACCGTTCGACGGTGGCCGACGTGGTGGACTGGGTTGCCAAGCAACGATTGATCGAGGGGTACGCCGATCGGCACGATCTGAAGGTGACCGACGCACGACTGAAGGCCCTCGACCTGCAGTACCACGACCTGCGACCCGGCAAGTGCCTGGCCCAACGGGTCGGCTTGCAAACGATCATCGACAGCGTCGACGTCGGCACGGCCAAGACCGAGCCGCCAAACACAACCCGTGCCTATTTCCGGGGGCGGTGCCTGGCCAAATGGCCGGCCGATATCGTCGCCGCCAACTGGGACAGCCTGGTCTTCGACATCGGTCGGGACCCGCTGCGACGTGTGCCAATGATGGAACCATTGCGTGGCACGGCCGAGCATGTGGCTAGGTTGATCGACGAAAGCAACACCCCTGCCGAGCTGCTTGCCCGGTTAGGGGCATAGGGTTCGAGCGGAGGACACGATGGCTGAACGCACCCAGAAACAAAAACCGGCACCGAGTCGCACTGAGGAGACCGTCGAGGAAGCTCCCGCTACGGCCGCGTCGGGCGACAAATTGAAGGCAGAGCTCGACGATCTGCTCGACGAGATCGACGGCGTACTCGAGACCAACGCGGAAGACTTCGTGAAGTCCTACGTGCAAAAGGGTGGCCAGTAACACCTATGGCGATGCCGTTCTTTACGCCGGGCGACGATCCCGGCTCGAACTTCCCTGAACTGCTGCGACGCATCGGCTTGGCAACGGAGGTGGTCAACATGGGCGATCAAGTGGTTCCTCATGCCACCACGTGCGTCGCCATGAGGTTCGCCGACGGTGTCGTGATGGCCGGTGATCGCCGCGCCACCTGCGGCAACTTGATCAGCCACCGTGGCATGGAGAAAGTGGTACAAGCCGACTATTTCAGCGGCGTGGCCATCGCTGGAGCGGCCGGTCCCGCCATGGAGATGATCAAGCTGTTCCAGTTGCAGCTCGAGCACTATGAAAAGGTCGAGGGCTCGTTCTTGAGCCTGGAGGGCAAGGCCAACCAGCTGTCGATGATGGTGCGTGGCAACCTGCCGGCAGCCATGCAGGGAATGGTCGTCGTGCCGATCTTCGCCGGGTACGACGTGCGCCGGCGCAACGGGCGATTGTTCACCTACGACGTCACCGGCGGTCGCTACGAAGAGCAGGACTACGTGGCCACCGGGTCAGGCAGCCTGCACGCTGGAACGGTCATCAAGATCGGATATCGCGAGTCGATGTCTGACGACGATGCAGTGGCCTTGGCTTGCAAGGGTCTGTGGGAGGCAGCCGACGCTGATTCGGCCACCGGTGGACCCGATGCGTTGCGCGGGATCTACCCGATTGTGGCCACCATCACTGCGGCCGGCTGGCAGCGAGTCACCGACGATCGCTTGGCTACGGTGTTCGAGCAGATTGCATCGGAGGTGAGAGCACGATGACGATGCCGTACTACGTAGCGCCCGAACAGGTGATGAAGGACCGCGCCGACTACGCCCGCAAAGGGATAGCGCGTGGACGGGCCATGGTTGCGGTCAGCTACGCCGACGGGGTCGCTCTCGTTGCCGAGAACCCATCCAACACATTGCGCAAGATCAGCGAGATCTACGACCGCATCGCCTTCGCCGGAGTCGGCAAGTACAACGAGTTCGACCAGCTACGAGTTGCCGGTGTTCGCGCTGCCGATCTCAAGGGCTATCAGTACTCGCGCGACGACGTCGACGCACGTGGTCTCGCCAACCAGTACGCCCAGATTCTCGGCCAAGTCTTCACCCATGAGATGAAGCCGATGGAGGTCGAGATCCTCGTGGCGGAGGTTGGTCACGGTGCCGACGATTATCAGTTGTTCCACATCCTCTACGACGGCACGGTGATGGACGAGCGGCGCTTCAGCGTGCTCGGCGGTGATGCCGAGGCCATCGCCAGCCGCCTCAACGAGTCGTATACCGACACTTTGACCCTCGCCACGGCCGTCACTGCAGGCACTGCTGCGCTGCAAGGCGCGGATCGGGCATTGGGAGCCGACGACCTCGAGGTGGCGATGCTGGCTCGGTCGAACGGACGACGCTGTTTCAAGCGGTTGACCGACGACGAGGTCGCCCAGATTCTGGCGGGCTAGCTCGACGTGGCTCGTTCTGTCGATCTGAACAGCGATGTCGGTGAGGGCTTCGGCGCATGGCCCGGCGGGCCTGATCGCGAACTGATGAACATCATCACCTCGGCCAACATCGCTTGCGGGTTCCATGCCGGCGACCCATCGATCATGCGTCGCACGTGCGAGATGGCCGTCGAGAAGAACGTTGCGATCGGTGCGCACGTCAGCTACCTCGACATCGCCGGTTTCGGTCGCCGATTCATCGACGTGCAGCCAGACGAACTCGCCGATGCCGTGATCTATCAGATCGGCGCACTCGCCGGCTGTGCACGCGCTGCCGGCGGGTCGGTCAGCTATGTCAAGCCACACGGTGCGCTGTACAACACCATCGTCCACCACGAGAAGCAGGCCGATGCCGTTGCCGCAGCGGTGCGCACGTACGACGCCACGCTGCCACTGTTGGTTCTGCCCGGCAGCGTGATCGAGCGAGTCGCGATCGAGCATGGATTGTCGGCTCGCGGTGAGGGCTTCGCAGACCGGGGCTATGCACCCGACGGCACTCTCATCCCACGAAGCCAACCCGGGGCGCTGCTGACCGACGAAGACGCGGCTACCAACCAGGCGCTCGAACTCGCGGATCGCGGTATTGCATCGATCTGCCTCCACAGCGACACACCGGGCGCTGCTGCGCTCGGCGCTGCCGTTGCGGTCGGCCTGTTACAGGCAGGCTTCGAATTGCGGGCCTTCACGCGATGAGGTTGCTGCCCTGCGGGCCCGGAGCAATTCTCGCCGAGTACGACTCGCTGGTCGAGGTGATGGCCGTCGACGATGCCTTGCGTGACTCCGGCCTTGCGGGGATCGACGATGTCATACCGGCTGCGCGGACCGTGTTGGTGACCTACCGCGACATCGACGGTGCAGCGCTCGAAAAACTGTTGGTGCCGGGTGCGACGGCTCCCCGCACGCACGGGCCGCTTGTCGAGATTCCGGTCGTGTACGACGGCATCGATCTCGAAGAAGTGGCGGTGGCAACGGGGCTGTCGACCGAGCAGGTCATCGAGAGACATTCCTCGACGGAGTACTCGGCGGCGTTCCTGGGCTTCACGCCAGGTTGGGCCTACCTGGTCGGACTGTCGCCGGAACTGCACCTGCCGCGCCGGTCGACACCGCGGACTGCGATAACTGCGGGCTCCGTGGCCATCGCCAACGAGTTCACCGGCGTGTATCCCACGGCCAGTCCGGGGGGCTGGCATCTACTCGGCCACACCACGACGACAATGTTCGACGTCGAACGCGACAAGCCATCGCTGGTGATGGCGGGCGACCGTGTGCGTTTCGTACGAACATGATCGAGATCCTCAACCAGGGGATCGGTAGCACGTTCCAAGACCTCGGCCGCGTCGGATGTTCCCACCTCGGTGTCGGTCGCAGCGGTGCAGCCGATCGCCCTTCACATTGCCTGGCCAATCGGCTTGTCGGCAACGACGAGTCCGTTGCCACCATCGAGTCGTGCGGTGGGTTGACCGTGCGCCTTCACCACGCAGCGGTCGTCGCCGTGACCGGCGCCCGAGGAGTGATCGACGTCCGCCAGGGGCCACCGATGGCGGTGAACGGCGTCGAACACCAGCCGGCCGGGGCCGAGTTCACGTTGCGATCACCCGACGAAGGCATGCGCTACTACCTAGCGATACGCGGCGGCTTCGACATCGATCCGGTGCTGGGCTCGCGCAGCTTCGACACCTTGGCCGGTCTGGGGCCGCGGCTGTCGGCCGGAGCGCTCATCGGCATCGGTCCAGACCCCCACACACCGATCACGACCGATCTCGGGATTCGGGTGCCACTTGCAACGCTGATCCACCTCTCCGAGGGACCACGACATGACTGGTTCACACCTGAAGCCTGGACCATCCTCACCACCGGTGCGTTTGTCGTCAGCCCTTCTGGCAATCGTGTCGGAGC
The DNA here is from genome assembly GCA_031430695.1 of Ilumatobacteraceae bacterium. Taxonomy (GTDB): domain Bacteria; phylum Actinomycetota; class Acidimicrobiia; order Acidimicrobiales; family Ilumatobacteraceae; genus JAENVT01. The sequence goes on along the minus strand of JANPBZ010000253.1, from coordinate 14,108 downwards.
CCGCCTCAGTGGCCCGGTCCTGGAACGGGTTGTGGCTCGTGAACTGCTCAGCGAGGTGCTGGTCGAAGTAGCAATTCAGGTGCCTCCCGACGGGCAGCCGATCGTGATGCTGGCAGATCACCCCGTGACCGGCGGCTATCCAGTGATTGCCGTGGTAGCTCCATACCATCTGCCGTTGGTAGTCCAGGCTCGTCCAGGCACCGTCTTGCGATTTCGACACACGATCGGATAGACGAGCAATCCGCTGCGCAGCGCGCTACGTTGCGCACATGGAGCGCCGCATCTACGGGCTCGAGAACGAGTATGGCGTCACGTGTACATTGCGCGGGCAGCGCCGGCTCAGCCCCGACGAGGTCGCTCGCTACCTGTTTCGCCGCGTGGTGTCGTGGGGCCGCAGCAGCAACGTGTTCTTGCAGAACGGGGCGCGGCTGTATCTCGACGTCGGATCGCATCCGGAATACGCCACCCCCGAATGTGACTCGCTGTACGACCTCGTCGTGCACGACAAGGCGGGCGAGCGAATTCTCGAGAGCCTGTTGGTCTCGGCCGAGCAGCGCCTGCGCGAAGAAGGCATTCGCGGCACGATCTACCTGTTCAAGAACAACACCGACTCTGCCGGCAACAGTTACGGGTGCCACGAGAACTACCTCACACGGCGCGCCGACGACCTCGGCCACTACGCCGAGGTGTTGATTCCATTTCTCGTCAGCCGGCAGATATTCACCGGCTCGGGCAAGGTCCTGCAGACGGCCCGCGGGCCGATGTACTCGATCGCCCAGCGCGCCGAACACATCTGGGAAGGTGTCAGTTCCGCCACCACCCGTAGCCGGCCGATCATCAACACCCGCGACGAGCCGCACGCCGACGCCGAGCGATACCGGCGACTTCATGTGATCGTCGGCGATTCGAACATGAGTGAGTACACGACTTTTGTGAAGGTCGGTTCGGCTGCCTGCATGTTGCGCATGCTGGAGGATCCCTCCGTGGTGCTGCGCGACATGACCTTGGAGAACCCAATCCGGGCGATACGCGACATCAGCCACGACATGACCTGCAGGCGCAAGGTGCGATTGGCAAATGGACGCGAGGTCAGCGCCCTCGACATCCAACGGGAGTATCTCGATCGGGCACAGCGGTATGCCGATACCAAAGGCTTCCCGCCGCTCGAACAACGTGCGCTCGAGATGTGGGAGCACTGCATCAGCACCATCGAAAACGATCCGCTGAAGCTCGATCGCGAGGTCGACTGGGTCATCAAGTACCGGTTGCTCGATGCCTTCCGCACCCGACATGACCTTCCCCTCGGTCATGCGAGAGTGCAGCTGCTCGACCTGCAATACCACGACATCTCGCGCGAGCGCAGCCCGTTCTACAAGTTGCAGGATCGCGGCATGATCGAGCGGATGTGTGTCGATGCCGACATCGACGCCGCGGTCGACATCCCCCCGCAGACCACTCGCGCACGACTGCGCGGGGAGTTCATCAAGCGGGCCAAAGAACGCAAGCGCGACTACACCGTCGACTGGGTGCATTTGAAGCTCAACGACCAAGCGCAGCGCACGGTGTTGTGCAAGGACCCGTTCAAGAGCCGGGACGAACGGGTCGAGAAGCTGATCGCATCCTTGTGACCTGCCACTCGAATTGCAGAACAGCCCGCTAGCGTGGATTCGATGGGCACTGAGGACACACGGGCGACGGTCGTCGACCTGCATCCCGACCTGTCAGTCGAGGATGAGTACGACGACGTCACCGACCCGGACTCGCCCTCCCACCTGGTCGAGGGCGGCAAGCGCAAACGGTCCGGCCTCGCCGAGTGGATCATTGTCGTCGTTGTCGCCATCAGCTCTGCGCTGCTCGTACGCGCCTATGTGCTGCAACAGTTCGCTGTCGAAGGCACCTCAATGCTCAACACACTGCATCCCAGCGACCGTGTGTTGGTCAACAAGCTCAGCTATCGCCTGCACGATCCTCGTCGTGGCGATGTCGTCGTGCTCAAACGAATCGAAAGCAATTCGGAGGAGAGAGACCTGATCAAGCGAGTCGTCGCTTTGCCAGGTGAGACGGTCGAGTATCTCGATTGCCAGCTCTTCATCGATGGTGCGCTCGTCAACGAGCCGTATCTCGATCCGCAGATCGTTTCATCGAATCGCTGTGGAGCCGATCAACCAGCAGTGCAGGTTGAGACCGATCACGTCTTCGTCATGGGTGACAACCGCGGCGGATCACTCGACAGCCGCGATTCCAGCGTCGGGCAGGTGGACTACGGAAACCTGATCGGCCGTGCGTTTGTCATCATGTGGCCCTTTGCCGACTGGCAGTGGCTGTAACGCAGCACTTGGGCGTACATGGCCGAGGATGATTGGTGGACGCAGGCAGTTGATCGGTTCGGGCTCGACACATACCTCGAGCAAACCCCGGTCCTGAGACCCGCGTCGATGTCGGCATCGGCATCGACGCGGGTACGAACGAGATGCCCCAACCGGCTCGGCGGCATTCCCGCCGGCGTGTCGTGGTCGAGTTGCTGATCATTGCCGTGGTTGCACTCGGAGGTGCGCTGCTGCTGCGCACGTTCGTGGTCCAGCAGTTCGCGGTCGACGGAGCATCGATGCTCGGCACGCTGCATTCCGGCGATCGGGTCCTTGTCAACAAACTGAGCTATGACCTACACGACCCGCGCCATGGCGACATCGTGGTGCTGGAAGACATCAACGAGAGCCTACAGATTCGCGACCTGATCAAGCGGGTGATCGCTTTACCCGGAGAAACCATCGAATATCGCGACTGCCAGCTGTTCATCGAGGGCGATCGGATCACCGAGCCCTATCTCGATCCGATTCTCGTCGCACGCGACCACTGTGGCGAATCCCAGACACTGGTCGAGGTCCGACGAGGTCATGTGTTCGTGATGGGCGACAATCGCGCCGCCTCGCTCGATAGCCGAACCCTGGCGATCGGCCAGATCCCGTACGACCACCTGATCGGGCGGGCGTTCGTGATTGTCTGGCCGACATCGGATTGGCGTTGGTTGTAGGCCGGGCTAGCGCTGGATCGGTGGCTGGCCAATCTCGGTTTGGTAGATCTCGATCATGCGGTCGACCCGGTCGCTGTAGACCCCGTCGAGGCCCATGCGTAGCGCTGCTTGGAGGATGTGTGGCTCCTGCATGTCCCAGCCGAAGGCAACACGATCGAACCTGTGGAACAACGCCACCATGCCACCGTTCCAGTCGGAGTGGTGCAGATTCACTGCATCGATTCCGTTCTCACGAAGCGTCGCTGCTCGGCGCTCTGGTCCTTCCTTGATTCGCGACAGCCGTGTCGAATCGACCAACTTCGCGCCCTGACCGCGCAGTGGCAGCAATGATTGCCATTGCGGCGCGCACAGCCAGACCCGCTGGAGCAAAGAGGGGGCCGCTTCGGCGACAACGTCGATGACAACCTGGCCGCTGAGGGCGTCCCTGAGGTCGAGCGACAGGTGGTAGTCGCCGCCGCAACGCTCGATCAGCTCGGCCAGTGATGGGATGTGGCTGGGGAGCGCTGATCTGAGCATCTCGCCGATCGGGCGAGTTCGCCCAAGAGAACGTTTGACCACGCCGTCGTGGTCGAGTACAGGTATGCCGTCGGACGTGATCCAGACATCGCTCTCCAGCCCGGTAGCACCCAGCTTGAGGGCCAATTCGAACCCTGCCAAGGTGTTCTCGGGTGCGTGTGCACGCGCCCCGCGATGTCCGAAGGCGATGGGATCGTCGAGGATCGATGGCAGGCGCTGTTGCACGTCTGAATGATGACACGGTGCAGTTCCGATCGCAGGTCCAGCTCGTAGACTCCCCGGCGATGTTCAATCTCAGCGGCAGCGAAATTGTTTTTCTGTTGCTGCTCGCCCTGATCGTGCTCGGGCCCGAGAAACTGCCGGAGGCAGTCCGCAGATTCGGCAAGGCCTACGGCGAGTTCAAGAAGATGACCACCGGCTTTCAGAGTGAATTGAAGTCGGCGCTCGACGAGCCGATGCGCGAGATGCGCGAGACCGCAGACGCGTTCAAGAAGGCCGTCAACTTCGACTTCGAGGCCGACGCCGACGCCGACGCCGACAGTGAGGTCAGTGAGGTCAGCGAATCACCGGCCATCGTGGCCGCGGACGCCGAGGTTCCGGCAAACGGCGACGAGCCGCCTGTCGTCCGCCCAGCCGGCCCCACCTTCCACTCCGCAGCCCCGCAACAGCCGAAGGTCGTCGAAGCCGTCGAGGAGCCCGCTTCCGAATGAAGCTGCCCCTGAAGCGAAATCAGCGCACGAAGATCGCGTCGCCTGAAGACCGCATGACCCTGACCGAGCACCTGGCCGAACTGCGGTCGCGCATCATCCGCGCCCTGCTGGCAATCGTCATCGGCATCGTCGTCGTGCTGGCGGCCTACGGGCCGGTATTGCGGTTCCTCACCAAGCCGTACGTCAAGCTGTGCGCTCGCAAAGGCCCCGAGTTCTGCGTTGCCAACTTGCAGTACCTCAGCCCGCTCGAGGGCTTCACGACGCGACTGTCGATCTCCACCTACGGCGGAATCATCATCGCCCTGCCCGTCATCATGTGGCAGGTCTGGCGGTTCATCGTTCCGGCACTTCACGCCAAAGAGAAGCAGTACGCGATTCCGTTCGTGTTCAGTTCGGTGGCACTGTTTCTGCTCGGCGGCGCCGTGGCCTACTGGACGCTCGAAAAGGCCATCGAGTTCTTGATCGCTTGGGCCGGCCCCGACGTCGAAGCCAACTTCCAGATCAGCAAGTACATCAGCCTGGTGGGATTGATGGTCGCGGCCTTCGGAATCGCCTTCGAGTTCCCGGTGCTGTTGGTGTTCCTGCAGTTGGCCGGGGTACTGACACCGCAGACTCTATTGAGAGGTTGGCGGTACGCGATCATGGCGATCTTCGTGATCGCTGCCGTCATCACGCCCAGCGGCGACCCGTACTCGATGCTCGCGCTGGCACTGCCAATGACGTTGTTCTACCTGATCTCGATCGTGATCGGATTGTTCTTCCAAAGACGAAAGCGCGCCGCGGAAGCGGCCGCCGACTGACACGATTGGGTCGTGAACGCACGTCGGGCTGAGTTGATCGCCCACTACGGCTTTCCATTGGACGACTTCCAACTGCGCGCTCTCGACGTGCTCGATGGAGGCCAGTCGGTGCTCGTTGCAGCGCCGACCGGCAGCGGCAAGACGGTCGTTGCCGAGTACGCCATCGATGTTGCGATCGCGAACGGCCATCGAGCCTTCTACACGGCGCCGATCAAAGCCCTGTCGAACCAGAAGTACCACGATCTGGTAACCAGGCTGGGTCCGCAGAATGTGGGTCTGCTCACGGGTGACAACGCGATCAACGGCGATGCGCCGGTCGTGGTGATGACCACCGAGGTACTGCGCAACATGATCTACGCGCGCAGCGCGGCGCTCAACCATCTCGCCGTCGTGGTGCTCGACGAAGTGCACTTTCTGCAGGACACCTATCGCGGGCCGGTGTGGGAAGAAGTCATCATCCATCTGCCGAGCCGAGTGCGATTGGTGTGCCTCTCGGCGACCGTCAGTAACGCGGCCGAGTTGGCGGAGTGGATCTCCACGGTGCGCGGACCGACCACGGCGATCGTCGAGGACCGCCGCCCGGTGAAGCTCGACAACCTGTACCTGATCGGCGACAAGACGCACGAGCGCATGCATCTATTGCCGACGTTGGTGAACGGCCGGATGAACACCGACGCGGCGCGGCTCGACGAGGAGGCGGCGCGTAGTGCCAAGGGCAGCCGGCCCCGACGTGGTGCTGCGCAGGCGCGTCGACGCTTGTTCACTCCATCGCGTCTGGAAGTAGTCGATCTCCTCGAGCAGCACCGGATGCTGCCGGCGATTCACTTCATTTTCAGCCGCAACCAGTGCGACGAGGCCGCCAAGGCCGTGATGGCAGCCGGCACCAGGCTGACCAGCGGGGCTGAACGCGATCGCATCAGGGAGATCGTCGATGCTCGATTGGGCGCCATCGACCCTGCCGATCTGGCCGTCTTGGGCTACAGCAGCTTCCTCGGCCAGCTCGAGGCTGGCGTGGCCGCGCATCACGCCGGCATGGTGCCCCCCTTCAAGGAGGTCGTCGAGGCCTGCTTCGTCGAGGGTCTGGTCAAGGTGGTCTTTGCAACCGAGACGCTGGCCGTCGGCATCAACATGCCGGCCAAGACTGTGGTGATCGAGAAGTTGACGAAGTTCACCGGCGACCACCATGCGTTCCTGACGCCGGGGGAGTACACCCAGCTGACCGGTCGAGCAGGGCGCCGGGGCATGGACGACCTCGGCTTCGCCGTGGTGCTGTGGAGTCCGTTCGTGCCGTTCGATCAGGTTGCCGCCCTCGCCAGCAGCCGCACCTTTCATCTCAACTCGGCCTTCAGGCCGACGTACAACATGGCCGCCAACTTGGTGCGGTCGTACACCAGCGAGCGAGCCCACCACCTGCTCAACCTGTCGTTCGCCCAGTATCAGGCCGATGGCGATGTCGTGCGCATCGAGGCTCGACTCGACCGGCGCCAGATCCACCTGGCCGATCTGCTGGAGCGGGCGCGCAGCCCGTTCGGCGATATCGACGAGTACCGCAAGGAGATGAAAGGGCCTTCGCAACCACCGGCGGTTGGCGGCGCGGTAGGTCGAGACGACCTGGTGACGCTGGCGCTGATGAAGCTGCGTCCCGGTGACGTGATCTACGTAGAGAAGGCCCGCTATGCCGGACGGGTCGCCGTGCTGTCAAGCGCGCACCGCAAGGGTGGCCTGCGCGTGACGGGGCTGACGTCGCGCCGAGATCTGGTGATGCTGACGGCGCTCGATTTCGACGAACCGCCGCGCGCCCTCGGCAAGATCCAGCTACCCAGCGACTACGCGCCCAACCGCCACGACTTCCAAAAGGAGGTCGTCCATCGCCTGGAACTGGCGACCCTTTCTCCGCACTCCAAGGGGACACGTCGCGCCGTCGAGGCCGCCAACGGCAACGGTGCGCATTCGGTCGAAGACGATCCCGACCTCGACGACCGCCTGAAAGCTGCCGCGCAGGCCGAGCGTGTAGCTCGCGAGGTCGAGGAGTTGCGTACACGGGTGCGTACTCGCAGCCAGTCGGTGGCCCGTGACTTCGACCGTGTGTTGCGTGTCCTCGAGAACTGGGGATACGTGGACGGATGGGCGTTGACCGATGCCGGCAAGATCCTGGCCCGCACCTTCCACGAGTGCGACTTGCTGATCGTCGAGTGTGTTCGGCAAGGCCTACTCGACGACCTCGAGCCAGCAGCACTGGCCGGCCTGGTGTCGGTGTTCGTGTACGAGCACCGCAGCCCCGAGCCAACCCCGACCGCGTGGTTTCCGTCACCGACGGTGCGCAAGCGTTGGCAGCGGATCGCCGAGATCAGCTACGAACTCGAGGAGATCGAAGAAGAAGCCGGGCTGTCGGTTCACCGGCCACCGGACCCGACATTCGTCGCAGTCGCCTTCGCCTGGGCGGCAGGCGAGGGTTTCGCCGAAGTCGTCGAGGCCGAGGAACTCTCCGGTGGCGACTTCGTGCGTACGATGAAACAGCTGATCGACGTACTGCGTCAGCTGGCTCTGGTGGCTCCCGAGCGCGAGACACGACGCAGCGCCGAGCAGGCGGCCGACCAACTCTTCCGTGGAGTCGTCGCGGCATCGAGCGCAGTGGAAACCGTCGAGCCGAGCGATGACGATCCGCAGGGGTGAACCGTGGGGCGAAGCGGCGGTGTGCCCCACCGATCTCAGGGTCGTGGCGACCGATCGCGATCTTCGCGAATGGGTTGTCTGGCACCGAGCGCGCGGTCAGTCGATTCATGATGTCGGAGTCGCTGGCGGCGATCTGGCACGCACATGTGGCGGCGCGACCGGCGCTCACCCCTCGTCGGCGAAGGTCATGCTCGATGTCATGCAGGTGACCATCGACGATGCCGAACCGACGTGGGGTGTGGCCCACATCGTCGCCCGCCGCGGATGGCTTCGCGATGAGGTGACGATGGTGATGAACGCTCAGTTCTTCGGCGCGTACAACGTGGCGCCGCGATCGCATCCGAACGACGGAAAGCTCGATGTGGTGCGCGTCGATTCGGCAATGGGGTGGCGCGACCGGCTGCAGGCGCGGCAGCGAGCGCGCACAGGTACCCACGTTCCGCATCCGCTGCTGTCGACGCAGTCTGTTGCCGAGGTCGACCAGCGCTACGACCGGCCAATGGTCGTGTGGATCGACGGGGTGCGTTGCGGTACGGCGCGCCGCGTTCGGGTGAACGTCGAGCCCGACGCATTCACGGCCTACGTCTGACGTTTGTGCCTCGTCGGGCGTGCCCCGGTATGGTCGAAAGCCATGCAGTCATGGATCCTCGACGAATCACCCGGCGCCTACCGATGGGGGTCGATCGACCTGCCCGAGCTGGCGGCCGACGATGTGGCCATTCGCGTGGTTGCCAGTGCGTTGAACCACATGGATCTGTGGGTCACCCGTGGCGCTCCGAAACCGCCGCTGCCGCACGTACCCGGCTGCGATGTCGCCGGAGTCGTCAGCGCGATCGGCTCCGCCGTCACAACCGTGGCCGTTGGCGACGAGGTGGTCGTCAACCCGGGCGTGTCCTCGGTGGCAGACATCGAGGCGTGGGGCAACGACAGCCCGATGGGACCCAGCTTCATGATCTACGGCGAGCATTGCTGGGGTGGTCATGCGGAGACTGCAATCGCCCCCGAGCGCAACGTGCGCAAACGTCCATCGACGCGGACGTGGGCGGAGTGTGCAGCATTCCCGTTGGCGTACCTCACGGCCTATCGCATGCTCCGGCGCGCCCGGCTGCAGCCCGGTGACACGTTGTTGGTCGTCGGCATCGGCTCCGGTGTCTCGTGTGCCGCGTTGGCGCTGGGAACCATGATGGGTGCCACGGTCGAGGTCACCAGTCGCAGCGAGCACAAGCAGGCTCAGGCGCTCGAGATGGGCGCAGCGGCCGCACACGACAGCGCGGCGCCGAAGTGGTCAGTTCAAGCCGATGTCGTCGTCGAAAGCGTCGGCCCGGCGACGTGGGAGCAATCGGTGCGGGCGCTCAAGCCGGGTGGTCGAATGGTCGTGTGTGGCAGCACATCGGGCCCGAAGGTCGAACTGACCTTGCCACGGCTGTTCTTCAAGCAGTTCGAGATCATCGGCTCGACGATGGGCAGCTACCAAGAATTCGACGAGGTGTTGGAGTTGGTGGATCACGGGTTGCCGATCACGATCGATCAGTCGTTTCCGCTGGAGGGCTACCAAGATGCGCTGGCCCGCCTCGAACACGGCGAACAACTTGGCAAGATCGTGTTGACCCACGAAGGGAGCTGACGTGGATGTCGAAGCGCTGAAGGCGACGGTATGTGCCGAGGTTGATCGCCTCGCCGATCAGTTGTTGCATGCCAGTCACGAGATTCACGCCCATCCCGAACTGAACTTCGAGGAACATTTCGCCCACGACCTTCTCGTCAACCAGTTGCGGTCGGCTGGACTCGAGCCAACACCGCACGCGTATGGTGTCGACACAGCATTCGAGGCCTCAGTCGGTGAGAGCGGCTTCAACGTCGCTGTGCTCTGTGAGTACGACGCTCTGCCCGCGATCGGTCATGCTTGTGGCCACAACGTCATCGCCACGGCTGGGCTCGGCGCAGGTTTGGCAGCAGCGGCAGTCGCTGCCGAGGCGGGCGGCATGCTGCGGATCATGGGCACCCCGGCCGAGGAGGGTGGGGGAGGCAAGATCGAGATGGCCCGGCGCGGCGCGTTCGAGAACATCGACGCCGCGATGATGGTGCACCCTGCCGATGCCGACCTGATCGCGATGGACTGCATCGCCCTGCAGGAATTGCACGTGCAATATCACGGCAAGGCCGCACACGCAGCTGCGGCGCCGTGGGACGGACGCAACGCCCTCGACGCAGCCGTGCTCGGCTACATGAACATCGCCGCGATGCGCCAGCACATTCGCCCGACCGAGCGCATCCACGGCGTGTTCACCAAGGGCGGTGACAAGGCCAACATCGTGCCGGCCGAAACCGCAATGGAGTGGATCGTGCGATCGGCCACCATCGAGTCGCTGCAACCGTTGAAACAGCGCGTGCTGACCTCGTTGGAGAGTGCCGCGACGGCGTGTGCGTGCACCATCGACCACGAATGGCACGGGCATACGTACGCCGACATGATCGACAACGGGCCGATGGTCGCCGCCTATGTCAGCAACGCGGCCCGGGTCGGTCGCACAGTCGTCGACCCCGCCGCTGTTGGCCGGCGAGTCGTTGGCAGCACCGATATGGGCAACATCAGCTATCTCGTGCCCTCGATTCATCCGATGATCAAGGTGGCCGGCGACGGAGTGGCAATCCACACGGTGGAGTTCGCCGAATGGGCACGATCGGCCGACAGCGACAAAGCGGTGCTCGACGGCGCCAAGGCGATGGCGATGACGATCGTCGATCTGTGGACATCCGCCGACCTCCGTGAAGCGACCGCGACGGCGTTCGCGGGGCGGCCATCGTCGGTCGAGGTCCTCTAGGCGCTGGTCAGGCGGTCGCGTAATGCGGCTGCCAACGAGGCCCAGCCCGTAGGATTTGCAGCTGTGACGGTCTACGTCCCCGAGGATTACACGCCCGCCGAGGCCGACACCCTCCGTCGATATTTCACCAATCTCGACGGTCCTGTCTTCGCCCTGGTCAACCTGCCCGAAGTGGTCAAAGGTGCACTCTTCGCGCGCTACAGCCGGAGCTCGAAGAGCCTGCGGCGTCTGTTTCTCGACGAGTTCGTCGGCGATCTCGACATCAGTGGCGATCACTCCGTCGATGCGACGATCGGCCTGGAGCGGGCCGAGGAACTGTACGAGAAGGTGTTCTTCGAATACGGCGACGATTCGGTCGCCCAGCTCGGCGGCGTTCATCTGGCCTGCGAGCAGGCATCCAATGTGCTCACCAAGGTGCTCGAGTGGGGCCGCCTGATGAGCTACCTCGAGCAGAGCACTCGTTACATCGCCTACGACTCGCGCATCGGTGGTCGCTATCGCTTCTACCGCGATCCCGCCGTGCTCTCGAGCCGCTTCGGCACCCGATACGTCGGTGATATGGATCGTCTGTTCGACACGTACTCGCTGCTGCTCAGCAAGGTCACCGATCATGTGCGCGCAACCGTCGACCGCGATCCTGCCGACAGCGATTTCGTGTTCCGCCAGGCGACCCGCGCCAAGGCGCTCGACGCGGTGCGCGGCGTGCTCCCTGCGGCGTCGCTCTCCAACGTCGGGATCTATGGCAGTGGTCAAGCCTTCGAGAGCCTGCTGCTGCGCATGCGTGCCCATCCGCTACCAGAGGCCCGGCAGTACGCAGATCTCATGCTCCACGAGTTGCGCAAAGTCATCCCGAGCTTTCTTCGTCGAGTCGACATCGCCGACCGGGGCGGTCGCTGGACCAACTATCTCTCGACGACACGCGAGCGAACGGCCGAACTGGTCGACTCGCTGTTCGGCGGCACACCGGTCGAGCACGCCCCATCGGTGCAACTCGTCGACTGGGATCGCGATGCCGAAGACAAATTGCTCGCCGCGATTTGCTACACGCACACCAACCTGCCCGAGGCACAACTGCTGCAACGTGTCCGCACTCTCGGGCCCACAGAACGTCTCGCGTTGATCCGCGCGTACATCGGCGAGCGCGAGAATCGCCGACACAAGCCGGGTCGTGCCTTCGAGCGTGTGGACTATCGGTTCGATGTGCTCAGCGACTACGGGGCATTTCGCGACCTGCAACGGCATCGGATGTTGACCATCGAGTGGCAGCCGTTGACTCCCAACCACGGCTATGTGCGACCTGATCTCATCGACGAAGCCGGCATGACCGACATCTTCGACGATGCCATGGCCCGCTCGGCTGCGCTGTACGACCTCCTCAAAGACGAGCATCCGCACCAGGCGAGCTATGCGGTGTCGATGGCCTACCGGCTGCGTTACTCGATGCAGTTCAACGCCCGCGAGGCCATCCACATGCTCGAGTTGCGGTCGTCGCCGCAGGGGCATCCGGCCTATCGCCAGGTCGCCCTGGAGATGCACCGGCTGATCGGCGAGCAGGCCGGACACCGAGCTATTGCCGACGCGATGAACCACATGACCACGCAGGCGCCCGAACTCGAACGCCTCGAAGCAGAGCGTCGCGCCGAGGTGCGACGAGGTCAGACGTGACACTTGCTCGCTCGCTGTGACCGTTGTCACAGACCGGAGAAGCAGGGTCAGTCGCTAGCCGCCGTAGTATCCCCGCCCGCGCCCAGGGTTACCGCACGACCACGAAGGACTACAGATGGCTGACGATGAAGAGGTGATTGGGCCCGATGAGGACTTCGAGGAAGAGTCGGAAGAAGAGGAACCTGCCGAACTGACCGACGAAGATCTCGACGAGGGGGCGCTCGTCGAAGATGACGAGTTTGGCGAGATCGATGATCCGTTCGACGCCGATGCAGAGGTCGATGTCGAAGAGGACGAGGACGCCGAAACCGAGGGGCCGGTCCGCAAGTCAGTAACCGCCGAAGAGGACGACGACGACGACGACATCATCGCCCCTGACGATGTCGAGGCCGATCTCGACACCATCCTCAAGGACCGCCTGGTCGCCGCCGACGACGAGGGCAGCGACGACGAGGAGGACGAACCGGAGGATCGCAGCGAATCGACCGATCGCCTCCAACCCAAGCGTGCCGACGAACAGCTGTGCCCGCGTTGCTTCCTGCTCGTGCGCAACAGCGCGCCGATCTGCCCGGTCGGCGACGACGAGTGCCCGTTGTTCAGCTGACCCGATGATCGAGGTGATCCGTCGTGCCGAGATCACTGACGCAGCACAACTCAACGAACTCGAAGCCGCTGCACGGCACCATCTGATCGACCAGCGCGGCGGTGCTGCGCTGCTGGCTGAACAACCGGCGATCGTCGATTGGGTAGCGGCGATCGAAAATCACGCGCGCTGGATCGGCGTCGCCGAACTCGACGGCTTCGTGGTCGGCTATCTCGAGTTGGCGGTCACCGGTGACATCGCTGTGGTGCGACAGGTGTATGTGCAACCCGAAGCGCGCGAACTGGGGTTCGGCGACGGGTTGCTCGACGCTGCCAGACAGGAGGCGCAGCGGCACGGGTGCAGTGCGCTCGAGGGCTTTGCTCTGCCGGGAGATCGCGAGACGAAGAACCTGTACGAACGTGCGGGTATCACTGCCCGCAAGATCATCGTGTCGACCCGGCTGTAGCGGCGGCTACCTGGCCTGCCAGTTGGGGGCCCGTTTCTCGATGAATGCGGCAAGGCCCTCCTTGGTGTCTTCCGACGCAAGGATCTCCGCGAAGCCGTCGTTGGTCATCTTCTTCAGGGTTTCGTCGTCTTCGAACGCCGATGCCAACACGACCTTGCGACTGGCGCGTACCGCGAGGGGAGCGGCGGCACAGATCTGCTCGGCGAGTCGTGTGGCCGCTTCCACTGCCTGGCCCGGGTCGACGACGCGATTGACCAGGCCGAGCTCGTAGGCCCGCTGCGCTGGAAGTGGCTCGCCCGTGAGGATCACCTCCATCGCCGCGGCGCGGCCAATGGCGCGTGGAAGACGGAATAGCCCGCCGGCGCCGGCGATCAGGTTGCGCTTGACCTCGGCAAGTCCGAATGCGGATCGAGTGGTCGCAACGACCAGGTCCGCGGCCAGCACGATCTCGCACCCGCCGGCGGTGGCGAGCCCATCGACGGCGACGATCACCGGCTTGACCCGATCCCGATAGACGAACCCGGCGAATCCACCGCGGCGGGTGTTGAGGGCGCCGGCCTGCCCGGAGCTGATCGCCTTCAGGTCTGCGCCGGCGCAGAAGACCGGCCGCTCCTGTCCCTCGGTGTTTGCGGTCAGAATGCCGACCCACACCTCGGAGTCGTTCTCGAGTTGGTCGATCGCCGCTTCCAGTCCGGCAGCGACGTCGCCATTCACCGCATTGCGGGCCTCGGGACGATTGAGTGTGATCAGGCCGATACGGCCGCGGGCTTCGTACAGGACGATGTCGCTCATGCCACCGACTGTACGGTCACCCAACGCAACACGGCGAACCCTCGACTGGA
>JANPBZ010000252.1:0-2637 GCA_031430695.1 Ilumatobacteraceae bacterium | reverse complement strand
GTAGATCGACCGATCCGGATAGCGGTAGTTGTCGGGCGGTTCGTGCGGATGCTCATGGGGCTGCTCGTAGTCAGGATCTTCGTACGGCATGCGCCCGTGATGGCCGCCATGCCCGGGTGAGTGTTGCTTGGGTTTTGACATGACAAAATGCCTCCTTCGTGAACGCAGATCACGTGTGATCGGCTTGTCTTAATGACACCGAGCGCGACTGCGGAGATACATCGAATCCTCCTGCGGCTCCGAGGCGGGTTCCCTCGATCCTTCCTCGCAGCTGATAACACCGCGTCGGCTCGCTGGCGGAGCAGCTACATCCGGGCCTTGGTGACACGCGACCTCCCGGACTTCGGAGTCGGGCTTCCAGCAGCCACAATCGAACGCTTCCTCGCACTGGTCGCACACGCTCACGGACAACTGTGGAACAGCGCCGAGCCTGCACGCGCCCTGGGGATCGCCGAAACCACGGTGCGCAAGTATGTCGACGTGCTCGCCGATGGGATGCTGCTGCGTGTCCTTCGCCCGTGGCATGAGAACGTCGCCAAGCGACAGGTCCGCTCGCCGAAGGTCTATTTTCGCGACTCGGGGATCGCCCACACCTTGCTCGGTATCGATAGCCGAGCAGACCTCCTGCGCAACCCGCGGGTCGGAGCCACGTGGGAGGGCGTGGTCGTCGAAGAATGCATTCGACAATTCGGCGACACCATGACGCCGTACTTCTGGAGAACCTCCAACGGCGCCGAATTGGACCTTCTCCTGGTTCGAGGCGACCAACGCATCGGAATCGAGGTGAAGCGAGCCGATGCCCCGCGGGTCACACCGTCGATGCGCACGGCTCTCACCGACCTTCGGCTCGACCGCCTCACCGTGTACTACCCCGGTCACCGCCGCTACGCGCTCTCCGAGCAGATCGACGTTGTGCCGGTCGCCGAACTGGCTGCGCTCGGCGGTTGAAGGTCGTCTTCGAGTTCAGGCGCACAAATCAAAGGCAACTTGCGACCTGGAGGACCACAAGGTAACTTGTTGTACGTGGATGCCCCGCTGATCGCCATCAGCGCCCGCAAGCACGGCATCCGCGACCACGACATGATTCACGCCTTCAACAATCCGATCCCCGTCGATGACCTCGAGGAAGGCTTGACGATGTTCGTCGGCGCCGACCACGCAGGCAATCTGCTCGAAGTCGGCGTCATCGATAGCAGCGACGACCCGATCATCATTCACGCTATGCCCGCCCGACCGAACTACATGAGGTGAATCCCATGCCCCGCACCGCCCAAGCGATCCTTGACCACGCCGAAGCACTCGCAGCTCGCTTCGAGCAGCACCAGCCTGGCGATGACGTCCGCGACGCGTCGGCGTTGGGAGTTGTGCGCGACGCATTCCTGGCGCGCGCCGAGGCAGAGCGCAACCTCGCTGACGCGGTCGTGGCGGCCCGCCACGCAGGGCACTCGTGGGCGTCGATCGGAGCGATGGTCGGCACCTCCGGCGAGGCGGCCCGACAGCGTTACGGACAGTCCGTCTCGGCATCATGAGCGGCGCGTTCGGCCGACGTAGCTGCTCGGCGGTCAGATCGTCACGACGACAACCGGTGTCGCCTCGGCTACCGCGCTGATGTCGGCGGGGTCGCTGGTGATGACCGTGACGCGCTGGGAGGTCGATGACTGGATGACCGTGCCCACGTGGGCATCCACGACGGAGATGTGCGGCCCGACGCGGCCACGGATCGAGGTTGCGAGATTTGCATGACCTGCGTCGAGCCCGACGTCGGCAATCCCGAGCCTGTTCGCCAACGCCCATGCCCTGTTCGTACGATCCCACCCCGCCTCGACGCGGACGCTGGTAGGAACCACGATCGCTATCTGCTCTGCCTTCTTCTTGCGAGTCGCGATCACCTGCAGGTGGCTGAGCAACTTGCGGTGCCTGGGGTGGTCGGGGCTCGACAATGCCTGGACTGCTTCGTTGTCCAAGACGACGTTGTGACTCATGCCGGGACAGCCTCTTGGGCTTCGGCCCACAGAAGCACATCGTCAGCGTCGGCATCGGGATGCAGCGATACGACCTGGGTCGCTGCTCGGCGGAGACGGGCGGGCTTGCGGGCCAACGGGTGGCCATCGAGTTCAGCTGCAGCGATGGCGAGGTCGGCCAGCGTCGGGCGAGTACGCGGGTGCTGCTTGTAGTGCTGGTCGAGCGTCCCTTGCATTACGACCGCCTCGAGCGTCGCCCGCAACGCGGCGGTCGTGAGCGCCGTGGTCGAAACCGCCGCGCCGAGGTCGTGCACCGCGATCGCCGCTGCGTCTCGGAGCGCGTTCGGAATCCGCATCGATGTATTCGCAGTCTCGGTCTCCGGCGATCCGAGCAACTCGATGATCCGGTCGATTGCATCTGGTGTGGTGCTGGGGATTTCCGGGCGGTTGCGGCGAGTCGACGCAGTCATGGGCTACGACTGTACCACGCAAGTGTGGTACATAGCAGCGGATTCGAGACGTTGCAAAACCAGGGTTCACTCGACGTGGGCGCGCAGCCTGACCTGGGAACTCGAGTAGGGGTTGCCGCTGTGGGTCACGACCAGATCGGCCTCGTACGTGCCAGGCACACTCGCGATGCAGATCACGGTCAAGGTCAGTTCCTTGGCAGGGTCCA
>JANPBZ010000251.1:0-37470 GCA_031430695.1 Ilumatobacteraceae bacterium | reverse complement strand
ACTTCGGCCTGTCGCCCGGTGACCGGGTCGCCATCGTGATGCGCAACCGGCCCGAGTACCTCGAGGCGCTGTTCGCCATCTGGCACGCCGGTCTCGTCGCCGTGCCGGTCAACGCTCGCCTTCACCGCGACGAGATCGCCTACATCCTCGAACACAGCGGGTCGGCCGTTGTCGTGACCGACGCCGAGCATGCCGGCGACGTCGAGCCGTTGGTCGACACCGTCGCTTCGCTGCAGGCGGCGGTGGTGGCGCCCGATGAGCGGTGGGACCGGCTGACGGCGTCGTCGCCGGCGCCGCTCGTCGACCGGCAGCCGGAGGACCCGGCCTGGCTGTTCTACACCAGCGGCACCACCGGACGGCCCAAGGGGGCCACGCTCACGAACCGCAACCTGCTGATGGCGTCGCTCAGCTACTTCGCCGACATCGACCCGGTGATGCCGCAGGACTGCATCCTCCACGCCGCGCCGCTGTCGCACGGTTCGGGGCTCTACGGGCTGCCCCACGTGGCCCGGGGGGCGGTGAGCGTCGTGCCGCAGTCCGGCGGCGTCGACGGCGAAGAGATCGCCGCCCTCCTGCGGCGCTGGCCGGGAATGTCGTTCTTCGCCGCTCCCACCATGGTGAAGCGGCTGGCCGGCGACCGGGCCGTCGCAGCCGCCGATCTGTCCCACCTGAGGACGATCATCTACGGCGGTGCACCGATGTACCTGGCCGACCTGGAGGACGCCCTCGCCGTCTTCGGCCCCCACTTGGCCCAGATCTACGGGCAGGGCGAGACGCCGATGACGATCACCGCCCTGTCCAAGGCAGACCACGCCGACCGGAACCATCCCCGGTGGCGGGAGCGCCTACAGAGTGTCGGCGTCGCCCGTACCGACGTCCAGGTCCGCGTCGTCGACGAAGACGTCCGCGAAGTCTCCGTCGGCGTGGTCGGCGAGGTGGTGGTCCGGGGCGACGTGGTCATGGCCGGCTACTGGAACCAACCCGATGCCACCGCCGAGGTGCTGCGGGGAGGGTGGCTGCACACCGGCGACGTCGGCAGCTTCGACGCCGACGGGTACCTGACGCTGCGGGACCGGTCAAAGGACCTGATCATCAGCGGGGGTATGAACATCTACCCCCGGGAAGTCGAAGAGGCGCTGCTCCGTCACCCCGGCGTCCGGGCCGCCGCCGTCGTCGGCCGGCCCGACACGGAGTGGGGCGAGGCAGTGGTGGCTTTCGTGGTGGCCGCCGACGGCGCCGCCCCACCGCCGGTCGAGGACCTCGACCGGACGTGCCTCGACCACATCGCCCGGTTCAAGCGGCCCAAGGACTACCGCTTCGTCGACGCCTTGCCGACCAACAACTACGGCAAGGTCCTCAAGCGGGAACTGCGCGACCGGCTCCGTGTCGAAGCGGAGGATGGCGGGCAGCGCTGAGTCTCGACTCCGGCCGCGTTCGCGATAATCGCCGAGGCCGTGCCGACTATCGTCGGGATCAACTGACGAACGATGAGGAGGCGTCTCTCATGAAGCTCGCTCTGTACTTGCCGAACTTCCGCGACAAGGTGACCGTCAAGGAGCTCGACGATCTCACGGGCCTCGCCGAGGAGCTCGACTTCGACTCCGTCTGGACGCTCGATCGGATCGTCGTCCCGGAAGCCTCCGATCGCGCCGAGCTCCAGTACTCGTTCGGCATGATGGAAGAGTTCCCGAAGGCGTTACCGGTGTCCTCCCGCGGCGAGTGGCTCCAAGGCTGGCCGCTGATCCCCTGGCTCGCCGCGAAGACGACGAAGGTGCGGATCGGCATGAGCATCACCGACACGCCATACCGCGCGCCCGCCGTCCTCGCTGCGGAGATCGCCACCGTGGACCACCTCTCGAACGGCAGGGTCAATGTCGGCCTCGGGTCCGGCTGGATGCCCGAGGAATTTGCGGCCGCGAGCGCCTCGCACATCTTCCCGAAGCGACACAAGCACGTGCGCGAGACGATCGAGATCATGCAGGGCATCTGGACGAACGACCTCTTCGAGTACCACGGCGAGTTCGCCGACTTCGACCGATGCGGGTTCGGAGCGAAGCCGGTGCAGAAGCCGCACCCGCCGATCTTCTTCAGCGGGCTGAAGGACCCGAAGCGCTCGGCGAACCGCATCGCGAAGTACGGCCTATCGGGCTGGATCGGGATCCAGGACACGCCCGACGGGCTCAAGCAGTGGCGCAGCGCCATCCAGCGAGAGCTCGAGGAGCTCGGGAGTTCGCGCTCGATCGACAGCCTCGAGATCTGCAGCATGATCTGGTTCGTCATCACCGAGGAGGAGACCGATCAGACGCCGCAGGGCAAGGGCAGCAATCTGCTGGCCGGAACCGCGCCGCAGATCACCGACAACCTCAAGCGCTACAAGGCGGCCGGGCTCACGATGCCGCTCCTCTGGCCGCCGTTCGCCGACGTGCCGGTGAGCAAGACGCTCGACGATCTCAAGCGGCTGAAGGAAGAGATCATGCCCCAGATCGACGCGATGTAGCCGCTAGTCATTCATCACGAGGCCGGTGATGACCTCCGTGGACGCGTCGGTGCGCTCTTGCCGCTCTCCGTCATCGGACGCGTGCCGTGCCACCCGGCGCGTATTTTCGCGCCCATAACATCTGGTCGGGCGCGCCGTGAGCGACCGGTGGCGCGTGAAACCGCGCCCGATCCGGTCGCGCGACGAGTCATGTGCAGTCTCACTTCGCTCACGAGACGCTGGGGCCGTTGCCGGCGCGGAGCTCGCGGATGATGGTGTCGATCACCCACGCCACCACCGGGCCCGACTCGGTGCCGGGTACGCCGAACTCCTCCCGCATCCGCAGCCACGCCTGCGTCGACACCAAACAGCGGATCACGGCGGCGATGCGAAGCTGCTCTCGCTCACCGAGCTCGGGAAGTCCTGTCGCCAACAACTCGCGCATCTCGCGTGTGTTGGCCTGGGTGTCGGCTGCGAAGCGGCGCGGATCAGCGTTGAACACCGCCTCGGCGCGAGCGGTCACGTAGTGCTCGTCGAGCAACTCCATCAGGCGACGGCTGGTGGGAGCGATGTCATCGAGGCCCCCCATTCCGAACGATGGTTTGACGCCGTCGAGGTGAGGCAACCGTTGTGACAACCCCTCGAGCACGGCGTTGCGATCGGGAAAATGGCGATACACCGTGCGCTCTGAAACCCCTGCTGCCGCAGCGATGTCGCGCGTGGTCACCTCGTCGGCGCGTCGATCGCCGAGCAGGGTGGTCACGGCGTCGAGAATGAACTCCCGCGTCTGGGCCATCTGACGGTCACGCAACGTTGAGGTATAGGGCTTGCTCGTGGATCGTTTCGGTGACTCGCTCATCGGTCCCTCCACGGTCAATATTGGCAGATCTACGTCATGATGACAACATTCCGTATTGACGGCAGGCAACGGACATGATTAAGTCGGTCGCGAGCAAGGGGGACCATGATCGACCGCATCACCCACACCGCACCACCCGCCGTTACGTTCGATCCGCCGGCACCTGGCCACTGGGAACTCGAGACCGCCCACCACGGGCTACGCCCGCTCTCCCCCTTCCTGCGCGACGCCTATCAGCGAGCATTCGAAGCAGGCATCGTCGAACCGATGCAGCGCTACGGACTGCCGCTCGTCACCGTGCAGGCCAAGTTCGTCCACGGCTGCCTGTACATGCGCCCGCTGGCCGTTGGCGAGAAACCCGGTTCCACGCCCAAGGCACCGCCGCCGGCGTTCGTGATGAAGCTGATCGCCCGGTTGCACCCCGAGCTGCGCCGGCGCGCCAAGACTGCCGAGCAGGCGTTCGCGCAACGGCGTTGGCGCCAGGAAGACGACCAGTGGTTCGACCGCGATCGGTCAGCACAGCTGGCGAAGAACCGTGCGCTGCAGGCTGTCGAACCCGGCGCCCTCGACGATGTCGAGCTTGCGGCACACATTGCGAGCGCGCTGTCGCACTTCGAACAATCGGCACGCAGAAACCTGGCGACACACGGCGGCGATCTGGTGCCCACCGGCGATCTGGTGGCTCACTGCGAGGGGTGGGGAATCAGCGCCAACGAGGCGGCCGGCCTGCTCACCGGCAGCTCACCGGCAACGGTCGAGACGGCCGTGATGCTGCGCCCGGTGGCCCGCGCCGTCCAGCACAGCGAGGTGCCGGCGGCGGCGCTCGATTCGGTCGACGACGTGCGAGCGCTCGGCCCCGACGCCCGAGCCGCCGTCGATGCCTGGCTCGAGTTGCACATGTGGCGCACGGTCACCAGCGACGACGTCGACCGGCCCACACTGGCCGAGGTTCCGGCGCTACAGCTGGCGGCGTTGCTCGGTGCCACCGAGCATCTCGACGTAGCCGAACCCGACGACGCAGCTGTTCGCTCTCGCGTCCCGGCCGAGCACCGAGCGCACTTCGACGAGTTGCTGGCCGAAGCTCGCTACGGACATCGCCAACGCGAAGACATCCGCGGCCTGTGTTGGAACTGGCCGTGCGGACTGGTGCGGCGCGCCCTACTGGAAGCCGGGCGACGCTTGCACGCAGCCGGAGGCGTGCACGAGGTTGCGCACATCGTCGAGCTGTTCCCCGACGAGCTCGACCGGGTGCTGCTCGGTCGTGTGCTGCCCGGCCGAATGCAGCGCAGGGCCGACGGACCATCGGCCGACGAGCTCGCCGAGCGTGCTGCCGAGCGCGACCGCATCGAAGCCACACCCCCGCCCCGACAGCTCGGCGAGCCCGAGGCTCCTCCCCCACTCGACGCACTCCCGAAGGCGATGGCTCGCGCCACCGCAGCGATCATGGCCAACCTCGGCGCCGACGCCACGCCACCGCCCGCAGACGACGAACCATCCACCGTGAGCGGGATCGGCATCGGCGACACCACCTACCGCGGGCGGGCGTGCGTGGTGCGCGACCTGATGCTCGCCTTCGATCAGCTCGAGCCGGGCGATGTGTTGGTCGCGCCGTTCACCGGACCGTCGGTGAACTCGTTGCTGCCCGTGATCGGCGCCCTCGTGGTGGAAGAAGGCGGAGCGCTGTGCCACGCCGCGATCGTGTCGCGCGAGTTCGGTCTTGCGGCGGTGATCGGCGCCCACCGAGCCACCACCCGCATCCCCCACGGAGCCCACGTAGAA
The DNA here is from genome assembly GCA_031430695.1 of Ilumatobacteraceae bacterium. GTDB lineage: Bacteria > Actinomycetota > Acidimicrobiia > Acidimicrobiales > Ilumatobacteraceae > JAENVT01. The sequence goes on along the minus strand of JANPBZ010000251.1, from coordinate 32,356 downwards.
GTCGATCCCAAGCAAGGCACCGTCCGCCTGCTCTGAGTCCACGAGGACGCCACCGTCCGCGAAGCGATCGACAGACTCGGTCAGACTCGTGTCCGCGCCGAGTCGGCGCGCGCTCATCTCGTCTTTGGTGAATGGCTGCTTCGCGCGGGTCGACGCGACGATGCCCGGTACCGGCTCGGCATCAGCTCGCCTCGCAAACTCGGCGACGTGCTGACCGACGGCACGCGCACGGACACGGTCGCTTAAGAACGAGCGACTTTGCCCCAAAGGGCGCGCTCCGGGCCGTGTGCGAATACCGAAGGCCGCCTCACCTCATTCGCTCATTCGCCGGCTCAGCGGACGAGATACACGATCGCCACGATCGCTCCGAACACAATCACCCCGAAGCGCATCTTCTTCGGTGGCAGCGAACTAGCGACCCTGCCACCGAGATGACCACCGATCAGGCTGGCCGGAGCCATGACCGCCACAATCGTCCACTCGACCTTGCCAGAGAAGACCAGGAACAGCGCGGCCGAAACATTGACCAGGAACGACAACAACTGCTTGACGGCATTCAAGCGGTTGAACGGAAGCTCCGAGAACAGGCCGAGTACCGCCATCAGCATGATGCCGAGGCCTGCACCGAAGTATCCCCCGTAGATCGATGCGACGGTCACGGCCGAGACTTCAAGAACGGCGTGCGAGCCACCGGGACGTGTCCTCGACAGCAGCCAACTGCGCAGACGGTCCTGCAGCGCAAGCAGCGCGCAGGCAGCGAGAATGAGATAGGGCACGATGTTGCGAAACACGGCCTCACTGCTGATGATCAGCAGCACAGAACCTGTCAGTCCACCCAGTACCGCAGTGATCAGCTGCGGCCGCAAGCCGCGCTGAAGGCCTGCGAGGTCTCTGCGCTGCCCGTACGTTCCACCGATGTAGCCCGGGCACAGCGAGACGGTGTTGGTGGCGTTCGCACGGATCGCCGGCACGCCGATAGCGGTCAGAACAGGGAACGAGATCAACGTTCCGCCACCGGCGACGGCATTCACGACGCCCGCCCCGACGGCCGCCACCCCGGCCGCGAGATGCGCCAGTCCTGAGATGTCCGACACGATTGCCTCCATTCGTATACATTATGCAATATCGAGAACGCCTGTCCACGATCATGAGACGAGTCGCGGGTCTCGGAGAGACCTATCGTGAGGTCGTGACCATCGGCGAATCGCATCGAACCCTTCGCGAGGTCGTGGCAGACGAGATCCGGGGCATGATCACCCGAGGAGAGCTGCAGCAAGGCGAGCGTCTGTTCGAGGACCGCTTGGCCGAACAGCTCGGCGTGTCACGCAACCCTGTCCGCGAAGCAATCCGCGCACTCGAAGGCACCGGATTGGTGGAAGTCGTGTCCAGGCGCGGCGCTTACGTCAGCAAGCTCGATCCGATGAAGATCCGCCAACTGCTCGATCTACGTAGCGTGATCGAGGCATACGCCGCAGAACAGGCCGCCCAGAACCGAAGCGACGACGATCTGAAGGCCCTCCACGACTGCCTCGAGGCTGGCCGACGAGCATCGGCGAACAACGATCTCGTGGCTGCAGCAGCAATGCACCGCGAGTTCCACATCGCGATCGAGAGAGCGTCCGGCAACGAGTATCTGGAGACCGTCGTTGCGCCACTTCGTCACAAGACCGAGCTGGTGTTCAGCATGCTGGCCGACTCGCGCGGCCTGATGGGATGGGACGAGCACCAGAGGATTTTCGATGCGATCGAGCAGGGCGACACCGAGCACGCCCGTAGTTGCACGTTCCAGCACATGGCGTCGGTGAAGCGAGACCTCGCGGTGTCCACATCGACAACGGATGAACTTCACGAATCCGGTGTCCGCTCCTCGACATGACGGGTAGCTCGGAAGCCTCGATCATCGTCATCGGGGCCGGCATTGCCGGTGCATCGGCTGCATGGGCATTGGCGGCGCGCTGCAGCGTGATTCTCCTCGAGCAGGCCGACGCGCCCGGTTACCACGCGTCCGGAAGATCTGCGTCCGTGCTGTCGGAAACATCGGGCCATCGGGTCGTGTGCGCGCTCGCCGCGGCCAGCCGTTCGTTCTTCGAATCACCGCCAGCGGGCTTCGTCGACCATTCGCTGCTCTCGCCGCGCGGTCTGCTGTGGGTCGGCGAACTCGCTGATGTCGAACTGTTGGACGAGCTCGCCCACTCGGCTCGCGCTATCGCTCCGTCGGTACGGCGGCTGACGCCCGCCGAGGTTCTCGAACTGGTCCCGCACTTTCATCCTGAAGCCATCGCCGGTGGGGGCACGTTCGAACCCGATGCCATGGCCATCGACACCGACGCTCTCCTGCAAGGCTTCGTACGTGGCTTTCGACAACGCGGCGGCCGACTGATCACGTCGTCAGAGGTCACCAAGCTCCGAAGAGACGGCGACATGTGGGAGGTGACCACATCGGCGCACATGCAGCGCGCCCCAGTCGTGATCAACGCCGCGGGAGCCTGGGGCGACGTGATCGCCGAGCGTGCCGGCGTGCCAACGCTCGGTCTGGAACCGATGCGACGGACGGCATGCATCGCGGCGCTCGCCGACGTGGATCCGGGCTGGCCACTGGTCATGGATGTGGCCGGTCGCTACTACTTCGAGCCGGAATCCGGAGGCCTGTTGATCTCGCCGGCGGACGCCACACGTAGCGAGCCGTGTGACGCTCGGGCCGAGGAGATCGACGTCGCACTGGCACTTGATCGCGTCCAACAGGCGACGACACTGCCGGTACGCAGCGTTCGACGAGCGTGGGCAGGTCTGCGAACGTTCAGCCCCGATGCGGCTCCTGTCGTCGGTGAGGAGCCGGCCGAGTCAGGCTTCTGGTGGCTCGTCGGGCAAGCCGGAGGTGGTATCAAAACCGCACCGGCCATTGCACAAGCAATCGCCTCAATGGTTCATGGCGAGCAGCTGCCGGCAGCGATCACCGAACGGATGGTGACCGTCGCCGACCTCTCCCCCGCCCGCTTCGGATCCTCGCGTTGAGACCCTGCGGATCGGCGGAGATCAACGAACGAAGCATGCGGCCCAATGGCCCGGTGCCTTCTCCTCGAGCGGTGGGCTCTCGACGCGGCATCGATCCTGGACGAGCGGGCATCGGGTCTGGAACCGGCAACCCATGGGAGGGTTGACGGGGTTCGGGATTTCGCCTTGCAGCACGATGCGCCGCCGCGCCCGTTGCAGCGGCGGATCAGGGATCGGCACGCTCGAGAGCAACGCCTCGGTATACGGATGCAGCGGCGTTTCGTACAGCGCATGCGTGGGAGCGATCTCGACGAGCTTGCCCGAATACAGAATCGCGATGCGGTGCGAGATGTGGCGCACCACCGACAGGTCGTGGGCGATGAACAGATAGGTGAGTCCGAGTTCGGTCTGGAGATCCTGCAACAGGTTCACGACCTGGGCGCGCACCGAGACGTCGAGTGCGGAGACCGGCTCGTCGGCGACGATGAAGTCGGGACTCAACGCAAGCGCACGAGCGATACCGACTCGTTGACGCTGCCCCCCACTGAACGCGTGGGCGTAGCGGTCGATGGTGTCGACCGGCAGTCCGCATCGATCGAGGAGATCTCGAACGATTGGGCGGGTCTCCTCGCTGTTCTTCGCCAGGCCGTGAACGATCAGCGGTTCACCAACCAGTTGGAGAATGGTCTTGCGCGGATTGAGGCTTGCATACGGGTCTTGAAAGACGAGTTGCATGTGGCGGCGGAGCTTGCGCAAGGGTTCGCCGGTGGTCTGGGTGATGTCGTCGCCACGGAAACGAATCGTGCCCTCTGCCGGCGTGATCCGCCGCAGAACGGCGCGCCCGACCGTTGTCTTGCCGGATCCGCTCTCGCCGACCAAACCGAGCGTCTCGCCCTTTGCAATCGAGAACGAGACGTCGTCGAGTGCACGGACGTACTTGACCTGCTTGCCCCAGAATCCGCTCCGTCCGACGGGGAAGCGAATGCTGAGATGGTCGACTTCGATCAGCGGAACGGCGTCGTGCGCAGCAGCGCCAGGCGCGGCGACCGGCTGGCGGGCTGCAATCGTCGAGTCAGACATCGGCGACCTCGAATGCGCGCCAGCAGGCCACTTTGCGTCCGTCGGGATGCGTCTTGAGACCCGGCGTCTCCTGCAGGCAGGGCGTGATCGCCAGCGCACACCGCGGCGCGAACGAGCAACCCGCCTGGGGCTCGACCAGATCGGGAGGCGAACCCTCGATGCACACCAGCCGGGGCATGACGATGTCGAGCCGTGGCGTGCTTCGCAGCAGACCGGCCGAGTACGGATGGCCCGGTTTGGAATACAGTTCGTCTGCCGTACACAGCTCGACGATCTTGCCCGAGTACATCACCGCGACGCGGTCGCAGAGACCTGCCACCACGCCCAGGTCGTGTGTGATCAACAGAACGGCCAGCCCGAGCCGCTGCTGAAGATCGGCGATCAGATCAAGAATCTGGGCCTGGATCGTGACGTCGAGCGCCGTGGTGGGCTCATCGGCGACCAACAGTTGCGGTTCGCAAGCGAGCGCCATGGCAATGAGGACGCGTTGACGCATACCCCCCGACATCTCGTGTGCGTACTGCTTGACGCGGTCGCGAGGATTGGCGATACCGACGAGGTCCAGCAGTTCCACGGCTCGCTCGCGAGCCTGGCGCCTGTTCATTCCCATGTGCCGCCGTAGGACTTCGGTGATCTGCATCCCGATGCTGAACACCGGGTTGAGCGATGTCATTGGATCCTGGAACACCATCGCGATCTCGTTGCCGCGGACCCGTGCCAAGGTTGCCTCGGCATTGTTGACCAGTGATTGGCCCTTCCAGCGCACATCGCCACTGGTGATCTTTCCGGGGAGCTCGGTCAGACCGAGCAAGGCCTGGGCGGTCACGCTCTTGCCGGATCCGCTCTCGCCGACCAAACCGAGCGTCTCGCCCTTGGCAACGGTGAAGCTGACATCGCGGACCGCGTGCACAATCCCTCGCCGTGTGAAGAATTTGATGGTGAGGTGTTCGACCTCGAGAATCGTCTCGCCTATGGAGGTCCCCTCGGTCGCAGTCGCCCCGAGATGCTCGACGCTCACAGCGCGCCCTTCCCGGACCCGATGACCGTCGCCGCGAACTTCTTCTCCCGCTCCTGCGGGTCGAGCGCCACGCGCAACCAACTGCTGAGGAGGTTGACCGCGAGCACTGTCAGGCTGAGCAGAAGACCCGGATAGATGATCAGCCATTGGTTGCCGAACAGCTCATGGTCGCCGGCGCGGCTGATGTCGAGACCCCACGAGACCCCCGGGTATTGGATACCGAGACCGAGGAAGCTCAGCGCCGCTTCGGCGAGGATGATTCGGGCGAACTCGAGGACGCCAAGAGTCGCCAGCGGAGTCACGAGGTTCGGCAGGATGTGGGTGAACACCACTCGTTTGGGCTTGCAGCCGATGATCTCGGCCGCCTCGACGAATGGGCGCTCACGGATCGAGAGCACGACACCGCGGGTCATTCTGGCGTAGACCATCCATCCGTTGACGGCGAGGATGATGGTAATCGTCGTGATGCTGCCGCCAACGAGCGCGATCAGCAGCATCGCCAACAGCAGGCCCGGAAACGACACCTGGACGTCGACCCAGCCCATCAACCAACGGTCGACGCGGCCACCCTTGTAGCCCGACAGCAAACCGACAAGCACGCCGAACGTTCCTGCGAGGAGCACGACAAGCACACCGATCGTCAGCGAAGTACGCGCACCGGACAACAGCCTGGCGAGGATGTCGTATCCCTGCCAGTCGGTGCCGAGCGGATTGCTCCAGGATCCACCGTGCCACACTGGCGAGGCCAACGCGTTGGAGAGATTGCCTTCGTTCGGATCGACGTGCCTGAGGATCGGAGCGATGATCGCCCCGCCGACGAGCACGACAAGAAACACGAGAGAGGCGAGGCCGAGCTTGTCGCGAACGAGGTCGGGCAGAAGCCCTTTGCTGCGCACAGCGGCGAGCTCGAACGGTCGACCGTGCAGCGCCTCTTCTAAATGCTCTGCCTCTTCGACATCGTGCTGTTGAGCGGTGTGTTCGTCTGGCATGGTCATTGCAGGTCCACCCTCGGGTCGAGGAGCTTGTAGGCAATGTCGATCACTATGTTGAGAATGACGACCACGACGGCGATGACGAATACGATCGCTTGAATGAGGTAGAAGTCTTGGTTCTGGATCGCGGTCTTGGCCATGAACCCGAGGCCCGGCCAGTTGAAGACGGATTCGACGACGACGGTGTAGCCGGCGAGGGCGCGGATGATCTCCCAGCCGAGCAGCGTGACGTATGGAATCCCGGCGTTGCGCATCGCGTGCACGCCGAGGATGCGTCGCTGCGACATCCCCTTGGCCCTAGCCACCTTCACATACTGCGTGTTGAGCTCATCGATCATCGACGATCGTACGACGATCGCTAGTCGACCGATTGCCGGCAGGGCCAGGCACACAGCCGGAAGGACAAGATTGCGGGTCCATGGGCCAGGCCCGGACTCGAACCAGTGCAGCTTCACGGTGAACGCGATGAGGAGTACGAACCCGACGAAGAACTGCGGCATCGACAGCCCGATCAGGCTGAGGGTCGTGAGGACCCGGTCGGTCAGGCCACCCGGCTTGCGGCTGGCCAACACGCCGAGCGGGATGCTGACCACGATTGCAAACAGCATTCCGAGGCCGACGAGTTGCAGGGTGCGGGGGATGTAGTCGAACACGACCGACAGCGCCGAGTGTCCCCGTACATACGTGCTGTCACCGAGGTCGAGACGAATCAAACCGCCGAGGAAGTGCACGAACTGAACTGGGATGCTCTTGTCGAGTCCCAGTGCCGCGCTTCGAGCAGCTCGCTGTTCGGCAGTCGCCGAGAGCGGCAGCATGAACTTCACGGGATCGCCCACCAGACGAGTGATCACGAAGACGAACACGGTCACTCCGAAGATGACCACGAGGCCTTGTACCAGTCGTCGGGCGATGTAGCGTCCCATGACGTTGTGCTGCCGCTCCGGCGTCGTTCACCAGCTCAGCTGGTGACGGACATTTCCTTGACGAGGAGCTTCGAGTCGACTCGAGGTGTCCAGGTGAGGCGAGTCGAGAGGCCGTAGAGATCCTGGTTGTTGACCAGCCAGACGAAGTACGCGCCGTCGTAGGCCATCTTGACGGCCTCCTGGTAGGTGGTGGCACGCACCGCAGGATCCAACTCCTGACGACCTTGGTCGATGAGGGCCGAGAGGTCGGCGTCGGTGTTCGACGAGCCGATTCCACCGGCTTGGTAGTAGGTCGACAGCTGACGATCAGGGTCGAGGATGTCGTTCGAACTCGACACGAAGATGGCGTCGGCTCGGCTCTCACGATCGAACAACACGTCGAGGTAGGCGCCGAACTCGAGGATGTCGAGCTTCACATCGAGGCCAGCGGCCTTCCAGTAGCCAGCAACCGCCTCGAGGAGGTCGCGGTCGTTCAACCACCGGCCTGCCTCACCGACGAGGTTGATGGTCTTGCCGGCGAGGCCCGCATCCGCGATCAGTTGCTTGGCCTTGTCGGCATCGTACGGATACGCATCGATCGAGTCGTTGAAGCCGAGCACCGATTCGCTGAGCAGCTGACCCTTGTCGGCGGCAGCGAATCCTCCGAAGACCTGATCGACGATTGCCTGCTTGTCGACAGCCAGGTTGAGCGCGAGGCGAACATTCGGATCGGCAGTGATGCCTTCGTCGCTATCGAGAATGAGAATTGGGTGTTCCTGACCCTGCACCTTCGCCGACTGGGGGGCTTGGTCGACGTCTTGCGGTGGCAAGTTGGTGATCAGATCATACTTGCCGGACTTCAGCCCGGCCAGCCTGGTGCCACCCTCTGCCACGAACTCGTACGTGACCTTGGCGATGGAGGGAGCGTCGCCCCAATAGTCCGCGTTGGCTTCCACCGTGACGTCGGACCCGACTGTTCGGCTGACGAACTTGTACGGGCCAGTGCCGTTCGGCGCATCAGACAGGTCTTCGGTCGTCTCGGCCGATGTCGGGATCATCTTCAGCCAGTACATCCGAGCCGGCATGACACCGTCTGGCTTTGCCGTGGTGATGTTCACCGTGGTGTCGTCGACCTTGGTTGCACCGGTGATGCTGGAATAGAAGCCGTCGTTGTCGGTCTTCTTGTCGGCGATCAACTTCACCATTCTGGTGATGCTCGCGACGACCGAGTCGGCGTTGAAGGCCGAGCCATCGTGGAAGGCGACACCCTCGCGGAGCTTGAACTGCCAGGTCAGATCATCGACCTGGGTCGGCAGTTCGGTTGCGAGCCCTGGCTCCAGATCCCCGCTAGCAGTGCGGGTCAGCAGCGTCTCGTAGACGTTGTCATTGACAGCTCGTTCTGCGCCGTCGTCGACCAGATACGGATCGAGGCTGGTGGGCTCCGATCCAAGTGCGATGGTGATCTCCCCACCGGCAGCCACGGTGCCTTCGGTGGACGGAGTGGTGTCGCCTGTCGAGCTCGCCGTGGTGCCGCCGCTGGCAGTAGTACCGCCAGTGGCCGTGGAGTTGCTGCTTGCATCGTTGTCGCTGCCGCAGGCGGCTGCGACGAAACTCAGGGCGAGCAGCGAACCAAACAACCGGTAACGCTTCTTCAAGTTATTCCCCCTTGATAAGGTGGGCCCGTTGACCCATCGCATACTTTATACAATCTACATATCCCGAACGTCAATGTCCACACTCGACGTTCACCAGCCCGAAACAGGCGCCAGGAGAGGTCCCAGTGGAACATGCCAAGGCGAACGTGCCCATGACCGAATCGAAACCGACGCCATCGCTTGCCGTGCGGGTCGGCAGCGCCCATCAGCCTCTGCGTCGCGCTGTGTACGACGAAGTCCAGCGGCGTATCGTCGAAGGTCGCTTGCAACAGGGCGAACGCATCTTCGAAGACCAGTTGGCACACGAGTTGGACGTCTCCCGGAACCCGGTGCGCGAAGCATTGCAAGCGTTGGAGGCGGAAGGCTTTGTCGAGTTGGAACCACGCCGCGGGGCGCGCGTTGCGATGATCTCGACGGAGCGGGCGAACGATCTCTTCGAACTGCGAGAGGCGCTGGAGGGAATGGTCGCGCGCCTTGCCGCGCAGCGGCGCACGCCGGAGCAACTGCTCGACTTGCAACGTCTCGCACAACTCGGCGCCGACGCCGCCGGTGCCGGCGATGTGTCGGCGTTGCCAGCACTCAACACCGAGTTCCATCGACTCCTCTGTGACGCCGCGAACAACTCGATGCTCGCGGACACGGTCGAGCGGATGTCGCAACTCATCCAGTGGGTGTACACGAAGCGGATCACACAACGCGGCAGCGAGTCGTGGACAGAGCATCAGCGAATCGTCGACGCAATCGCTGATGGCGATGGCGATCGCGCCTTCAGCCAGGCATGCGAACACATCTCCAATGCTCGTCGCGCATACGTCAGCGACCAGCTCGCGACCGGCTGATCGAGGAACGCACATGACCAAGACCTACGTCGTCAATCAGGTCGTCGTTCACGATCCGGTGCGCTATGCCGACTACGCCGCCCGCGGCCGAGACGCTGTCGTGCTGTACGGCGGTCGGATCCTCTCGGGCGGCGGACGGGTCGAAACTCTGGAGGGCGAACCAATTCCGTCGCGCGTGGTCGTGATCGAGTTCCCGAGCTACGACGCGGCCATCGCGTACTACCGGTCACCCGAGTATCAAGCCGCCAAGGCATTGCGCGGCGATGCTGCAACTGTTCGCTTCGCGCTCGTCGAGGGCATTGCCGAACCGAACTAACCCGTCAGAAGCCGCGAACTGCTCCACCGTCGACGCGAACAACCGTGCCGGTGATGAAGCTGGCGCGCTGGCTGGCTAGGAAGACCACGACGTCGGCCAGTTCGTCGGCGCGACCAAGCCGTCCCATGGGGATCGCGGCGATGTGCTGCCTGCGGATTTCGTCGACCGATACCGACTCGCTCGCGGCGCGCGCCGTTTCAAAGCGCCCGAGCGCCGGCGTCGCGAACTGTCCGGTCACGATCACGTTGACGGTCGCGCGCGGAGCGAGCTCCAGTGCCAGCGACCTTGCTGCCGCCGTGACGCCGCTGCGAAACACAGAGCTCAATGCAAGATCCGGTGAGGCCTCGACAACCGATCGAGCGGTGAGATAGATCAGTCGACCATGTTCCGTTGCGGTGACATGAGGCGCCACGGCACGGCTGACTTCCAACACGGGTCGCAACATCGCGTGATAGGCAGCATCGTCGGCTCCGTCGGTTGCAAGGATCGATCCCGGTTTGCCGCCACCCGTGTTGACGACGCAGATGTCGAGTCCACCGAGCGCTTCCACGGCGTCGGCCACGAGACGTGCAGCGTCGCCGGCGACGGTCAGGTCGGCGACCAGTGAGACAGCAGCGTTGATCGACTCGCGCGCCTCAAGGCTGCGATCTGCGCTGCGGCTGACAACGGCAACCTGGGCACCCTCGGCGACGAGACCGGCGGCGACTGCGCGTCCGAGGCCGCTCGACGAGCCGAGCACCAGCGCTCGACGCCCCGCCAGCATCAGGTCCATCAGCTACCCATCCAAACGGTTCGCATGACCGTGTAGAAGCCCATCACTGTCGGCCCGAGCTGCTCCTTGTGGGTACCGGTGCCCGACTGCTTGATCCCGCCGAACGGCGCGTTGAATGCCGCACCGACGGTGGCCCGATTGATCCGCACCATTCCCGCCTGGATCTCAGCGGCGAAGTATTGCGCGGCGCGGAGGTCACGAGTGCAGATGGCCGCCGACAACCCGTACTCGACCGAATTCGCGGATGCGACTGCATCGTCGATGCCCTCGATCCGCTCGAAACCGACGACTGGCCCGAACACCTCGCGACGACTCAGCTCCATCTCGGGTCTGGCGTCCGACAACACCGTCGGAGAGAAGTAGCAACCGTGCGCGTACTGGTCGCCCGCCGGTCGCGTGCCGCCACATGCAACTCGAGCTCCGTCTCTCACAGCTTGAGCGACCGCCCACTCCATCGCCGTCACGGCACTCTCGTCGATCAGCGGGCCCATCGTGATGCCCGACTGGTCTCCTGGGCCGATCGCATAGGCGTTGGCCAAGGCGACGACACGCTCGACGAGTTCGTCGTAGACACTCGTATCCACAAGGATGCGCCCTGCACCGGTGCAGGCCTGCCCGGAGAGACTGAAACTCGATCGAGCAACGATGGATGCAGCGGCCTCCAGATCGGCGTCGGCAAGGACGATCACTGGGTTCTTGCCGCCGAGCTCCAACTGCACGCGGCGACCGACACCGATCGCTGCATGGATCTTGGAACCGGTCGCGTTCGAACCGGTGAAGCTGATCGCACCGACCCGCTCGTCTGACACGAGGTGCGCACCCGCAGCGAATCCATGCACGACGTTGAGGACACCCGGTGGCAGACCCGCGTCGATGAAGGCAGCAGCCAAACGATCCCCCATCAGCGGCGTCATCGGCGATGGCTTGAACACCACAGTGTTGCCTGCCGCGAGCGCGGGACCGATCTTGCGGCTGGCCAGGTTGAGAGGAAAGTTCCACGGGGTGATGACTCCGACCACGCCGACCGGATCGCAGACCGAGTACACCAGCGGCGTGTCGTCACTGGGGAACGTCGCACCCGTCAGCCGGTAGGCCTCGCCGGCGTACAGCTCGAGGTTGCGCGGCGTTCGGCTCGATTCATTCTTTGCGTCGGCCAGCGGCTTACCCTCCTCGGCCACCATTTCCGCAGCGATGGAATCGCCTCGCTCGGCGAGCAGCCGGGCAGCCCCGGTCAACAATTCGGCGCGTCGACTCGGTGTCGTGCGTCGCCATTCAACACTGGCCTCGCTCGCTGCGTCGACTGCCGCCTGCACATCAGCAGGCGTGCTTTCCGGTGCGACCGACACCACGTGGCGTGTGTCGGCCGGATTGCGCCGCTCGAACTCGGCGCCGTCGGCCGCCGGACGGAGGTCACCGCCGATTCGATTGTGTACTGGTGTCGATGAACCGATGGCGGCCACGTCAGTCGGCCGTCGGCTTCGGCGGCTGCCAGCTGTCCCACTTCGAGAAGTCGACCGGCTTGCCGAGATGCTCGAGCAGCGCTGTGATGCCGGATTTACAGCAGGCGATGTCTTCGCGCGTGTGACCGCCGGAGACGCCAATGCCACCGACCACCTCACCGTCAACTTCGATCGGCCATCCGCCGACGAAGATCGCGAATCGTCCACCGTGCATGTTCATGATGCCGAACGCCTCTTGTCCCGGATGGGCGTTGGTGTAGGTGTGCGTCGGACGCTTGTGGCACGCCGCTGTGAAGGCCTTGTTGACCGCGATTTCCACACTGGTCGGCTTGCCGTTGTCCGGGCGCTTGATGACCAGTGGCCACCCGCCGGCGTCGCACACGCAAACAACGGTGCCGACACCAAGTTCTTTCGCAGTGGCGAGCGCGGCATCGACGACCAATTCGGCCTCGGCCATGGAGAGTCGGTTGATCTGGATCACGGTGTTGTCTCCCTGATGTGTTGATGCTGACGAATGAAGTCGTGTGAGTTGTATCGCTGCCATGCAAGACCTGCGGCTGCGACGTCCTGCAACGCCACACCCTGAGTCTCGAACAGCACCGGAGCTCGACCGGCGCCCTCGACGAAAACAGTTTCGGCGAGCACAGCGTGCAACTCGACGGCACGATCCCAATCGAATGCGCCGGCTCGATGCGCTTGGATCAAGTCCCCGCACTCCATGCGGCTGCCGACGACATCGTCGCAGACCACAGTCGCGCAGCGGGCAATGACATCGGCGCCGATCTCGCGGCGGTCGTACTTGGTCGCCCCGACTGCGCAGATCAGCGCGCCGTTGCCAACCACCTCGGCTGGGAACAGCGGCGCTGTGCTGCGGGTGACGGTCACGATCACATCGGCACCATCGACCGCCGAAGCCGCACTCACCGCAGCAGTAGCCGGAATACCCGCCTGGCACGCACGGTCGACCATTGTCGCAACGGCGGCGGGATTGAGATCGGCGATACGCACCTCGTGGAGGCCAGGCAGTTCGGCAGCAAGCATCTCGAGGTGATACCAGCCCTGGCGCCCAGCGCCGACGAGTGCAGCGGTCGTGCGCGGAGAACTCGGCGCATCACACAAGGTGCGGATCGCGAGGGCGCAGGTGGCGGGTGTTCGGAAGGCTGTCAGTGCGTCGCCAGCGAGAGTGCACAGCAGGTGGCCCTCGGTGTCGAACAGCACGTTGACGAAGGTGAACATGCCGTTTGTGGTGGCATAGATCTTGCCGCCACTGAACGGCGGCACGACCGCAGCCATCGCGCTGGCCATCGCATTCGGCGTGGACGCACGGACCCGCTGCGTGGTGTCGGCCTCGCCCCGGCCCCAGGCGATGAAGGCGTCTCCGACTACCTGAGTGACACCCGCGAGGTCGAGTAGCCCTTCGATCGCGTCGTCGTCGAGATGGATCATGCTGCGCCAATCATCCAGTCTCTCTTCGCATCTGCCACAGGATTGCATATTGTATCCGAGATGCCAATCCCTGTACACTCTGCACCGGAGGTCCGGCCGCGCTGGGGATCATTCGCCCTCGTGTGCGTCGCCTATCTGGTCGCGACCACCGGCGAACAGCTGCTATCGCCCGTGTATCCCACGGCATCGAAGGACCTGGGGCTCAGCGTCGGCCAAGGCGGCATCGTGTTCGGGCTGCTCACTGGATCGATTGCGGTGTTCAACCTGGTTGCGGGTTTGTTGCTGCGTCGGATCAGCCCCGGGACGCTGATCCGCTGCGCGGCGCTCGTCGGCGTGGCGGGTAGCGTCGCGACCGCTACCGCACACAACTTCGTTCACCTGATTGTTGGTCAGGTCGTGCTGGGTTCGAGCGCCGGGCTGTTCTTTCCGGCAGGTTTACAGGCCGTGGCGTTGCTCGCCGGTCCGGCAAAGAAGGGCTTTGCAATGGGCATCTACGGCGTTGCCTTCAGCGGCGGCCTCACCCTCGCCGCGGTGCTCGGCGCAGTCGGATCCAGCTACAACTGGCGGATCTCGTTTTGGGTCGCCGCCGGGCTCGGCGCAATCGCGGTTGTCGGCGGTGCCGGCGAAGCGAAGGCCAAACCTGTGCGAGGCAGCCATTCGCGGTTCTCGTTGCGAACGGTGATGGCACTGCCTACGGCAGTGGGCACCGTGCTCGCCGTCTGTCAGTACGGTGCCATTCCGTTCCTCACCACATTCGCGGTCGTCGAGTGGGGTCTCTCTGCAACCCGCGCTGCAACCGTGCTGGTGATCGGGCGGGTCATTTCGATCGTGGCCAAAGTGGTGGGCGGCGCCAGTGCCGACCGGGTGGGCGCCAAGACCAGCGCCCGTCGCACCGGCGTCGTGCTGACGTTGACCGGCCTGGCGTGGGTCCTGCTCCCCGGTTCTCTCGTGACCTACGGACTCGCCGCCCTCTTTGCCGGCATGGTCAGTTCACTCGGCCCGGTTGCGAACGTGCTCGCCGTCGAACGGTTCGGCGGAGACGGCATGGCACTGGGGGCTTACCGCTCCGTGCAGATCGCGCTGGGCGCCGCGGCGAGTGCGCTGATCGGCCTTGCCGGCGACATGTTCGGTCTCAGGCCGACCTTGGCTGTGGCGACACTGACACCGCTGGCCTTGCTGTGGATCTGTCGCGAGCGCGGCAACGAGCGTGCTCCTGTGAGTTGAGCCGTCGGTTCAGACGCCGAGGGCAAGGCCGACCGTCCGCGGATCGGCAGCTGCCATCCATGGCTCGTCGGCGCGCCGAATTCGCACCACCTGCTGAGCGGACTTGCATCCCCAACGCGGCGCATCGATCATCCGCCCGACCCCGGCGCGCAGCGACTCGACCTCGGCAGGCTCGAATCCGGCCTCGATCCGCAGGCCATCGTCCTCGGGCAGCCACTCCCAGATCGGTGAGGCCACGAGAACTCCTGGATGCGTTTCCCCCGCGGCAATGCGAGCAAGCGTTTGGGCGTTCCACGGCATTTGATTGGCGCCGCCAGGTGTGGCGCCGATGAATCGGGGGCGACCGTCGATGCCGGCAACCGCCCACGCGTGCAGGGTGGTCGCCGGCCGCCGGCCTGCGCTGGGAAAGTTCGGGTGACCCGGCTCCGGGGTGAACCCGCGGCCGGCGCGGTTGGCCAAGGGGAGGTCGTACCCGGGGACGACGATCCCGCTACCAAACCGGGGGAACGAGTTCGAATGCACGACAACAACGACATTGCCGTCGGCGTCGGCGGCACTGACCATCGAGGTGCCACTCGGGTCGGCGAGAGTGGATCGCCTCTCCGCAATTGACCTCATCACCGCGCGAAGCACCTCGGCAGGCGACGCAGCTGCTGTGAGCCCTGCAACGGCGTCGAGCAGCGATGGTCCGTGCGTGGGGGCCGGCGTTGCCCAGGTCGTCACGTCTCCCTGCAGCGTGGCGGCTCGACCAGCCACGCAGGGCGCCCACTCGGCTCGCGCATAGCCGAAATCGTCGTGCTCCAGCACGCCGCCGCGCCCACGAACCTCGGCCACCACAGCGGATCCGAGGGGTCCGTGCATGAGCTCGGCGCCGCGAACGACGAACTCTTCGAGCACTCTGGCGAGACCTGGCAGCCGAGTGATCGTGCCAGGGTTGATCGGCGAGCCTCCGGGATAGTACGCACAGCCTTCCGGGTTCATCTCGCGTACCAGCGCTGCGGCTTGCCGGCTGAGGCGCGAACACACCTCTGCCCATGGGAACCCATGGGTGGCAAGATCGATGGCGGGCGCGGCGAGACGGGCGCGACCGAGACGGCCGAGGTCGACGAGTGCGGCGTAGCCCGGCGCTGCCGCCGGCGGGCCGACCGACATCGGACCCACTTCGCGCCATGTTCCGGAGCGGGCGACGTCGGAGAGCCCTGCAGGCGCTCCGCCGATCGCGAGGAGCGCGTCGGGAGTCGGAGAGTCGGCGACGAGGCGGATCGCGATCAGGTCTCCACCAAAGCCGCACTTCGGTGGGAGCAACACAGTCTCGGCCAAGGCCGCGGCCACCACTGCGTCGTAGGCATTGCCTCCGTCGCGAAGCGCCGCTGCGCCGGCCTGTGCCGCCAGTGGGGCTGCTGCGCACACGACGCCGGACCTGCCGAGGGCTGCGCAATGTTCCGCCATCACTGCAACTTCGTGCGCCATGGTCAACGATCCCACGTCGCCAGTAGCCTCGCGTCGGTCGGGCACAAACCTGCTTGCATCATCGGAAATCTAGTATACAATATACGAACTGCCGCGAACTGGCGGCGCTTCCTTCGAAAGGTACACGACATGGCCGAGTTGCTGTCCAAGCCCGAGTTCCGTACAGCACTGGAAGACGCGATCAAGGGTCGCGAAGCGAAGAACGCCTCGTTCTCGCAGGCGTGGGCCAATGGCGAGCTCGAGCGCGAGCACTTCGCCCGTTGGGCAGAGAATCACTATCACTACGTCGGCCCGTTCGCTGACTACCTCGGGTACATCTACTCGAACACACCCGACTACGCGACCGATGCGAAGGACTTCCTCCTCCAGAACATGTACGAAGAGGAGTTGTCCGATGTGCGTCACACCGATCTGTTGATTCGCTTCGCCGAAGCTGCAGGCACAACCCGCGAGCGAGTGATGGACATCGACAACGCGACGGCTGTGACCCGCGGTCTGCAGGGCTGGTGCTACGCAGTCGCGATGCGCGAGCACTTCGCAGTCGCCACCGCTGCTCTCGTGGTCGGTCTCGAATCCCAGGTCCCGTCGATCTACCGCCGGCAATACCCGGTACTCCTCGAGAAGTACGGCTTCACCGAGGAGGAGGCCGAGTTCTTCGACCTGCACATCACGTCCGACGAGATCCATGGTGAGCGTGGCTACCAAATCGTGCTCGAGCACGCGACGACGCCCGAGTTACAGGCGCGCTGCCTCCAGTTGGTCCGTCACGGGGCAGAGGCGCGGTTCTCGTACACCAAGGCCCTCTACGACACCTACGTCGCCCCGGAACCGCCGGTTCCCGCCGGCACACCGATCGCACCGGCCCTCGCCTGACAACCGTCGTCGCGGCCGTCCGATGCCCACCATCCGCTTCTCGACATCCGGTCGTGAGGTCTCCTTCGCCGAGGGCGACGAGGTCAACCTGTTGCGCATCGCCATACGCAACGATTGCGGCATTCCCTTCAAATGCGCCAGCGGCAACTGCGGAACAGATCGCGTTCGGGTGGAAGCGGGCGCTGAAAATTGCTCGAAGCTCCGCCGACGCGAACGCGACCGCCTCGCTGAACTCGTCGATCAGGGCTATCGGCTCGCCTGCCAGACCTACATCAACGGCGATGTAACCGTCGCCTGGGATCCCGACCAGATCGGCTTGGACGAGGGAAGCAAGGTCTACGACAAGCTGCGGCAAGTTTGGTTGGCCAAGGACGACGGTGGATGAGCACTCCTGACGAGTTCGCCGGGTCGCCGATTAGAGACTCGGGCGTATCCGAGGCTGGAAAATGGGTCGTGGTCGGTACGGCTGCAGACATCGCCAAACGAAAGAAGGTCGTCGTCGAGATCGACGGCCGCCAAGTCCTCATGATCGCCCACGAGGGACAGTTCTTCGCCTTCGACAACATCTGCATGCACCGCCAACGCGAACTCTCCAAAGGCGTCATCCTCAACGGCAAGATCGTTTGTCCCGGGCACCAGTGGGCGTTTGCTCTCGACACCGGATGGGAAGCCGTGAAGCAGGAATGCCAGCCCACCCACCCAGTTCGGCTCACCGGCGATTCAGTCAAAGTGTTCGTGGCCTCGATCTCGCCGGCCACGACCGACAACCAATCCGTGAAAGCCTGGGTTGACGACTGGGGTGCCGAAGTTGCCGCAGTCGACCTGGCTGCTGCGCGGCTGCGCTTTGCGACGGATGTGTCGGCCTTCGGCACCCACGCCGATGTAGTGATCGGTCGTGACAATCTCGAGACCGAGCAATGGTCGCAGATCTGGCCGGCGATCGAAGACTTCCGTTTCGTTTCCGACGAGATGCAGATATTGATGTCGCCCGACCGCCTCCAGGCGATCGCGGTGGTTGGTTGGACGTCGATCGGCATCGCTCGGGACGGTCACCGCTTCGATCGACCAGGCCGAGCAACCGTGGTGCTGACACGAGATTCGATCGACAAGCCGTGGCTTGGGATCCACACGCACTTCTCGCTCGGCCGCGACGTCCCACAAAGCACGCACGGCGCGCGACCGCGCATCCACTGACCACAATGGTGAAATCACTTGTCGATCGGGACATCGCATCCCGCGGCCTCAGCCGCGCCGCGGGGAACCCGGCGTCGTCAGTGTCGAAGTCGCCCTACGCCAGGTAAGGAGCGCCCGAGCCGGCTCCGTGGAGCAGCAGCCCGGTGTAGATCGGGTGGCGCGTATGTCGACCTCAGGTTTGAAGCCGACCGACCGTGTCCAGTGCAGCTTTGTGCAGAACATTGAAGTCATTGCTTGCGTCCGACCAAGTACGGCTCCTATGGACGATCCGCTTCGCTTCACGGAGAGTCACGTGCAAGACGGCGCGAGTGATCTTGATCGACTCGATAGGCGAGAAACCCTCGGCGCGAAGCTGAGCGAGGACCTGCTCCCACTCCTCGTGATCCATTGAACTCGCGGCTGTGCTTAGGTCGTGCAGACGAATCCTCGGAAGCTCCGCGTCACGGACGATTCGGTCGAAGGATTACGACAACCGATTCTGGTGAACCGGCTCGCCGAGTTCGTCGGTGAAGCCGAGATCTCCCTCGTTCGACCAAACGTCCGCTGCCGCGATCCGCTCAACTCGTTGTCTCTTGCGATGGGCCTTCAAGGCGTCCAGCGTGACGGCATCGATGGAGACTCGGCGTCGACTCTTGCCAGTCTTGGGTGGGTCGATGTGCCTCTCGCCCCGCACGGTCGTCAACGTCTGGACAATCGACAACGCACGACCCGCGAAATCCACGTCCTCCCATCGAAGGCCGAGCACCTCGCCTCGACGCATACCGGTCGTCGCCAGCATGACGAACGCCATCGACAAACGCTCCCCCGCCAGCGCTACGAAGAACCGCTGGATCTCTTCGGACGACCAAAGTCCGCTGCTCGGCTCTCGGTGCGGCAACGGCCCGAGCTGCAGCGGCCGGGTTGCGGCTGACCAGGCCGAGCCGCTCGGCGTCTGCCAATGCACGACACAAAACGATGTGACAGTTACGAACCGTCTTCGGCGCCAACGGTCACCCGCCGGCACCACCGCTCGCGAGCAACGTCGCGTAGAGCGACTCGACCTGCAATGGCGTCAACGCTTGCAACGGGACCGCGCCGATCTGTCGAGTGATCCGATTGGCAGCCATCTCGTAGCTGACCCATGTCGTTTCTCGGATGCGCTGTCGCATCGTCTCGAGCCATTCGGTCAAGAACCCAGAGACCGTGGTGCAATTGCGGTCGACGGCCGTCCCGGCGTCGGAAGCCGTCGCCAACGACCGCAACGCCGCTTCGGCTGCCTCTTGGTGGCGAACCCAGAACGGCGAGCTTGGCGACGGCGACCGCTCGCCGGATCGGGCCCGAGGTCGACGACGAACGACCACACCGTTCCCTTGCGCTGGACCGAGCCCTTCGCCGCCCCACAACCGTACATCGAGGGTGTCAGAGAGTTGTGACACGGATGTGACACGCGCAGCGAACTGGGCACTACCCGAACCACAACCGGGCCTATCAACCCAGCTCAGAACGAGTGCCCGGGTGGGTTCGAACCCACATGACCCGAAGGTCAGGGGTTTAAGACCGCCAGTTGGTGTACCACTGAGGCCCGCCAGTCCGTCGAGTGTGCTCTGGTGTGCGGTTCCAGTCCGTGCAGTCCGTCGAGTGCGCTGCAGTAGTGGTGGGTGCTCGCAAATCTTGTGCACCTTCTGTGCACTCGCCGCACCTCACACTGACCGGCTGAACGCACACTGATCGGTCCCGCCGTCGGTCAGAAGGGGGCTGACCGGCTCAGCGAGCGTGCATAGACTCCCGTCGGCGAGAGCGGATCGGGCCCGCTCTCGTTGTCCCTCGAAGATGGTGTCGCCACAATACGTCACGGCGACCGGGAGTACAGATGCGCGACCGGCAGCACCCCGATAGCGACCGCAACCTCGCCAACACCTGCGAGCACATCACAGTGACTCTCACCGTCGTATTGCTCGTGGGCGGGTTGTACGCCAGCAACGCGTTCAACTTCCGCCACGCCGCCTCGCGCGGAGTGGACTGGCAACTGCTCGGCAAATGGCTTGGCGCGGCAGCCATCTGCCTCACGGTCGGGCTGTGCCTGACGGCGATCTGTCGCCAGCTCGCCGAAAAAGACAACTGAGCAGCAGGGTCCCTCCTCACGAGAGTCGAGGAGGCCGGTACGTCCAGCGCACGGTCCGGACCGAACGCACCTACAGGTCCCGGTCGTGGCCATCTGCCGAATCCGTGCGACAAGGCGTAGACCCGGTCGCGAGAGACGCCACGCGAAAGAGCCGCGACCGCTATGTGTGCTGGCTATCGCGGCTCAATCGGTCAATCACACTATCGACAAACCATCGCCGACTGAAACGCCAAACCCTGCGTTGACGTCGAGCTGCACTCTGGTCGACGTACCGAGGCATTAGAGCTAGATTTCTGAGGTGGCCTCCCTCTCGGGCAACTTCGCCAACTACGACGCGAGCGCCACGGTTCCCGTTGTCGACCTCGACGACATGCGCAACGAGATGCTCGACTCTCCTGATCGCCGGTCGACGACATGAAGATCGAAATGCGCACGACCCTTCCCGAGACCGAACAGGATGCACTCGACGCGTGGGTCAATGAACACGGCGACGAGTTCGACACCGTCGCTGTCTACAAAGAAGGAATCACCATGTACAACGTTGGTGCACCGCCAACAACCGTCGCACACCACCCTGGCCGCATCACCGACGCCATGGCCGAGGCGCTCGCCTCGATCCGTAGCGGACACCACGACTGACTCGGCACCGGCACATCCAGCGCACGGCCCGGACCGAAACCCCCGAATGCACTCCGAGCCGTCGACGCACGGCCGAGACCCAGGTTCACCGGCGTGATGTCGTTCGCAGGCATGAATCGCAACAATGCCCGTCGACCGCTGTCTGGTCAGACCCCGCGCCGGGCAACAGGCCAGCAGCCGGCGAGTGCTGCCTGGGGGCCCGGCTCCTCGGAGACGAACTCGTGCTTCGCCCGCCGCTGTTTGCCACCCCCTGCCAAATGGCGTCGGCAACCCACGAAGCGGCCCCGAATGCCAGGAGACATTACGGCGAACCGAAACTGCTTCCGAGCCGGATCGATGTGACCGCCCCCGGCAGGACTCGAACCCACGACACACGGTATAGGAATAAGCGCGAGCACGTCTTGTTGAGTCGCTTCTGGTCGCAGTTGACCTACTCACCTGCACTTTTCATCTCATCTAGTCTCGTCCAAGATCACGCATTAGCGCACGGTAGGTGGACAACTTTTCTGCCGCCGATCCCTGGCCAGCTCCTCGACGAGCAGGCCCTCCTCGGTGCACTCGAATGGGCTGTGACCGGCGACGCCAGGGCCAGACGATCGCTCGTTGCACGGTCGCTCGGCTGATACGTGAGCGCAGTATCCGTGGTGTGCAACGCGGCAAACGGCAGTTCACCACCCATGCCGACAAGACCGCCGATCGGCCACCGGATCTGGTCGAACGGGACTTCACCGACGCAGCACCGAACGAATTTTGCTCGCCGACATCACCTATTGCTCGACCTGGGACGGATGGCTGTATGTGGCGTTCATCCTCGATGTCTACGCCCGAGTGATCGTCGGCTGGCAGATCGCCAACCACATGCGCACCGATCCCGTGCTCGACGCCTTGGAGATGGCCGCTTGGCGACGAGCCCCAATCGACGGCTGCGTGCATCACTCCGACGCCGGCAGCCCAGTACACCTCGATCCGTTGCACCGACCGCCTCGCCGCCGTCGGCCTGGCAGCCTCGAGCGGCACCATCGGCGACTGCCCGACAACGCCATGGCCGAAGAATTGAACGGCACCTACAAAGCCGAACTCATCGGCTTACACGGGCCATGGCGGAACCGACGGCAGCTCGAGATCGGCATCGTCGAATGGATCGACTGGTACAACCACCGCCGCCTCCACTTAGTCTCAGGAACAGCTTGCCGCGTGGGTTGAGTACGGCGACCCGCCCAACCGCGGGCAAGCACGAGCCGTGGGTACATCATCGATAGCCACCTGCTGTGATATCGGCCCGACGTCTCGGCGGCCGCCGATGTGCTCACGCCCCGTATTGAGGACTGCAGTCGTCAAACGCATGCTCAGGTCCAGAGGTTGAAGTGGCACGCGACGCGGTGACCGGCGGCGATGTCGAGGAGTGGGGGTTCCACTTCGGCGCAGATCCCTTCTGCTCGCCAGCATCGGGTGCGGAACCGGCAGCCACTGGGTGGGTCGGTCGCGGTGGGTGGGTCGCCGACGAGCACGATGCGGGCGCGGTCTCGTTCGATCAGGGGATCAGGTATAGGTGCAGCCGACAGAAGTGCCTTCGTGTAGGGATGAGCCGGCCGGCTGTACAGGTCGGCCGCGGGAGCCGACTCGACGATCTTGCCGAGATACATCACCGCCACCCGGTGACTGAGATGGCGAACCACCGAGAGATCGTGGGCGATGAAGAGGTACGCCAGCCCGAGCTGATCGCGTAGATGACGAAGGAGTCGGATGATCTCGGCTTGGATGCTGACATCGAGGGCCGAGACCGGCTCGTCGAGCGCCACCAGATCGGGCGAAAGCGCCAGCGCCCGCGCAATGCCGACGCGTTGTCTCTGACCACCGGAGAACTGGTGGGGATAGCGGTCGGCAGCGTCGGCTCCGAGTTGGACCTGCTCGAGCAGTTCGGCCACGCGCTGCTGTTGCTCGGTCGCACTTGCGCCGTGCACCAACAGGGGCTCTGCCACGATCTCGCCGACGGTCATCCTCGGGTTCAGCGACGTGTACGGATCCTGGAACACCATCTGAAATCGCCGGCGGGCATCACGAAGGTCACCGGCCGACAATTCGGTCAGCTCGACTCCGTCGAATCGAACGGATCCGCTGGTGGGCTCGACGAGGCGCAACACGCAACGAGCTGTCGTGCTCTTGCCACAGCCGGACTCACCGACCAACGAAAGCGCCTCGCCGGCGCTGATGTCGAACGAAACACCCGAAACGGCCTGCACGGTGGCTGCATGGGTTCGCCAGGATGTGCGGCGCAGTTCGAACTCCTTCACGAGATCGCGAACCTGTAGAAGTGGCGCGACATGCGACTCGCCGTGGCCAGACTCACCAACCGTCGAGTCGCCAGGTGTCGAGTCGCCGACTGGGGAGTCAACGGTCATCGAGAAGCCTCCGTCGTCGTCTCCTCCATCGGCAACACGCCGCACGCCACGAGCGACTCGTTGACATGCTGCAGCATTGGCTCCGACTCGGAACATGCGGCAATCGCGTACTGACAGCGTGGAGCGAACGCGCATCCGACAGGTTCCTCGTACAGCCTCGGAGGGATGCCGCCGATCGGCGTGAGCTCGCGATCGGGAAGATCGAGACGTGGGAGTGACGCCAGCAGCCCGGCCGTATATGGATGTTGCGGTCGGTGGAAGATGTCGACGACCGGCCCGGACTCGGCGATGCGGCCCGCATACATGACGTGGACGCTGTCGGCCAGCCCGGCGACGACGCCGAGATCGTGCGTGATCAGTATGATCGCCAATTCGCGCGACTGACGGAGCGACCGCAGCAGATCGAGAATCTGCGCCTGCACCGTCACGTCGAGTGCCGTGGTCGGCTCGTCGGCGATCAAGATGTCGGGGTCGTTGGCCAGCGCCATCGCGATCATCACGCGTTGACGCATACCGCCTGACAGCTCGTGCGGATACGACCGGGCGCGACGGGCGGCGTCGGGAAATGAGACCAACTCCAATAGCTCGACGGCCCTTGACTCGGCCCGACGAGGGCTCACGCGCTGATGGGTGATGACGGCTTCGGCAATCTGGCGGCGGATCTCCAACACCGGATTGAGTGATGTCATCGGGTCCTGGAAGATCATTCCGATCCGCCCACCGCGAATCCCGCGAAGCACCGACGGTGCGGCCTGCAGCAACTCCCTCCCATCGAACCGAACCGAGCCCGTCGCCGTCGCATTGACATCAAGCAGGCCGAGCGCGGCGAGCATCGAGGCGCTCTTGCCCGATCCTGACTCACCGACGACGGCGGCGACTTCGCCACGTTGGACGGCGAGGTCGAGCCCGCGCACGGCATGGACCTGGCCGCTGCGCACCGCGAAACGAACGTGGAGGTCACGGATCTCGAGCAGTGGTGGTGCCGATGTCATCAACGCTTGGCCCTGACGTCGAGCGCCTCGCGTAGGCCATCACCGAGAAAGTTGAACGCCATCCCGACCGTGAGGATGGCTATCCCGGGGGCGACGGCGATCCACCACTGGTAAAAGAAATCGGCGCCCTCGGTGATCATCGCACCCCACTCCGGCGAAGGGGGCTTGGCTCCCAAGCCGAGGAAGCTGAGCGTCGCTGTGAGTATGACGACTTGGCCGAGGTCGAGCGTGGCGTTGATCAGGGCCGGCGTGAACGACAGTGGCAGCACGTGCTTGCGCAGGATGCGCCAACGCGTCGCGCCGATCGACTCTGCAGCTTGGATGTGGTCGCGATGCTTGACGGCCTGCACCTGACCACGGATCAGTCGCGCGTAGATCGGCCACCACACGATCACCATCGCGAAGAACGCGTTGCGAAGTCCTGGGCCGAGCGCCGCGGCGACCGCCATGGCAAGAAAGATCGGCGGGAAGGCCAAGGTGACGTCAACGAGACGCATGACGACGCTCTCGATCCAGCCGCCGAAGAACCCGGCCAGCGAGCCGAGGATCGTGCCGATAGCGACCGCGCAGACGATGACGGCGACCGAGACAGGAAGCGTCTGGCGAGCACCGTAGAGCGTGCGCGTGAACACGTCGCGGCTCAGCGCGTCGGTCCCGAAGAGGTGATGCCAGCTCGGTGGCTGCAGTCGGGTGCCGACGGCTTCGAGGGGTTTGTACGGAGCCCACCAGGGCAGGGTGATCAACACGATGAGCCAGAACGCGGCCACGATGAGACCGGCGATCACAGTGACGCGCTTCCACGGCGACTTCCACGTCGAGCGCTGTGAGACGGGGGCGAGCAGTCGCGGCTCGGTCGACAGCAAGCTCATGCCAACCGGATCTTCGGATCGGCGACGGCGTAGAGCACGTCAGTGGCTAAGTTGGCGAGGAGGAAGGCAAGGCCGGCGAAGAGCGAGACTCCGTTGATGCCTGGAAAGTCGAGCGTGTTCGCCGCCTGTACCGCGTAGGAACCGATGCCGTTCCACTGGAAGATGGTCTCGGTCAGCACCGACGCGGTGAGCAGCTGGGCGAACGAGAAGCCGAGAATCGTCAGCGTCGGCAACCACGCGTTGCGCAGCACATGTCGCCGCATCACCAGCCGCTCCGCGAGGCCCTTCGCCCGCGCGGTGCGCACGTAGTCGGAGTTGATCTCGTCGAGCATGGCTGCGCGGACCAGGCGCGAAAGCTGACCCATGTACGCCCAGCCGAGCACGAAGCACGGCAGTACCAGCCGCCACAGGCATTGGCGGAACAACGTGAAGTTGCCGTCGATGAGCGCGTCGATCGTGTAAAAGCCGGTGACATGACCCGGCGGTTCCGTTCGCGGTGGCAGACGACCTGGTCCCGGGAACCAGCCGAGTCGTGCATACAGCACGAACAAGAAGACGAGGCCGATCCAGAACACCGGCAACGACGAGCCGAGGAGCGAGAAGCCACGGCTCAGGTGGTCGGCGAGCTTGTCCTTCTTGCTCGCCGCGTACGCACCGAGCGCCACGCCACCGACCCCACCCACAACCAGCGCGCCAACGGCCAGTTCCAGCGTGGCTGGCAACCTGTCGAGCAGATCGTGAGTGACCGGTTGACGTGTGCGGAAGGAGACCCCGAGATCGCCTTTGACGAGATTCTGGAGGAATGCCCAGTACTGCTCGAAGATCGATCCATTGAGCCCCCACTTCTGCCGCGCCGCGTCCACGATGGTCGGATTGTTCATCTGCCGCACACCGACGATCGACGCCAGCGGATCGGCCGGGATCAACCGGGAGATGCAGAACGCGATCGTGACGATCCCGAGTAACAGGAGTGGCACGGCCGCGAGCCGACGGAGAATGAATCGCCTCACGACCGAAGACTGCCAGGCGTGCTGGTCAGCCGGCGAGACCGAGCAGACTCAGATCCAAGTTGCAGCAGGCGCTGTAGTGCATCCCAGTGATGTCGGTGCGAGACGCCAGAACCAACTGGGTGTTGACGATGGGGATGACGATCTGGTCGTCGATCATCTGCTGGCCGGCGTCGGTGTACGCCTTTGCCTTTGCGTCGCCCGACGATGCAAGCGCCGTCGCGAGGAGCTCGGATTCCTTCGGGTTGTCCATCGGCGTGCCCGCCGAACCACCACCTGCGCTGGCGGCCCAGAACGAGTTGGGGATCAACCCGAAGTACTGGATGTACTGACCGGTGTCGGTGTGGTCTGGCGCGAAGTAGACAGCGGTGAGAGGAATTCCCGTGTCGCCGATCCGCGTGGCCCAGTCGGGGAACTGGACCGGCGTCAGTTTGACGTTGATGTTCACCTTGGCGAGATCCTGCTGAATCTTCTGCATCATCAAGTTGAAGTCGACGCCGTACACATTTGCGTCGGGGTACGTCGCATCGAGATCGAACCCGTCGGCCAGCCCGGCGTCGCTCAACAGCTTCTTGGCGTCGTCGAGGTTGTACTCAGGCAGTGGCAGGTCTGCGCTGCCGACGAACCCGTTGGGAATCGGCGACGCTTGCTTCTTGCCCTTGCCCGCGACCAGGGCTTCGATTGCGCCGTCGTAGTCGACCGCCTCCTTGATCGCCTTGCGTACGTTGACGTCCTGCAGCATCTCGCCGCCCGCCGCGCCCGGGCTGAGGGCGATGTACACGAAGTTGTACGAATCGACGATCTTCGTGGTGACGTCGGCGTTCCCCTCGAGCTGCCCGACCGAGTCGACCGAGATCTGCATGGCGATGTCGGCGTCGCCCGATTGCAGCTGCTGCAATTGCGACGACGAGTCCTTGACCTGGACGACCGTTACCTTGGGGAACACCGGCTTCTTCGGCCCCCAATAGTTGTCGTTGCGGGCCAGTACCAGCTTGTCGCCCTGGGTGTACGACTCGAGTTTGTACGGCCCGCTGCCCGCCGAGTTCGAGAGGAACCAATCGCCCGCCTTGTCGGTCGTGGCGGCGTCGGCTGCAGATGTGGCACCTTGTTCCGTGGCGACGTCGCTGTTCATGATGCCGAGGTAGCTGGCGGCGACGATCGGCAGGAATGCCGAGTTGGCAGCGGAGAACGTGGCCACAACCGTTCCCGCGTCCGGTGTGTCGATGCTCTCCAGCCCGGCCATCAGATACGACGCCGAGCCCTTCATGTTCGCGAGGCGTTCCCACGAGAACTTCACGTCCTTCGACTCGACCGCCGAGCCGTCGTCGAACTTCGCCGCCGGGTCGAGCTTGAAGGTGAACACGGTGTTGTCGGTGTTCGCCTCCCACGACGTGGCCAGGCGAGGCAGGAGTGTGTTGGGGTCGGCAGGATCCACCGTGATGAGGGTCTCGTACACAGCGGTGTTGAAGATCTGGCACGTGTCGCAGTAGGTCAGGCTGAGGTCGAGCGTCGTGAGGTCCATGTCGCGGTCGATGACCAACTCTCGGCCCTCGGCCCCCGGCGCGGCCGAGCCGCCGGTGGTGCCGGAAGGCGCCTGGCTGCCCCCCGTTGCGGCACTGACCGAGGTGGTCTTGTCATCGCTACCGCAGGACGCAGCCATGACCGTCACGACCATGCCGAGTGCGGCAACCCTTGTCCAGTTCCGAACTCCAGTGTGTCGATGCATTGTCGGTCCCCCTTGTTTCGTGGCAGAATAACCCGAATCTTGTTCGGGTTCAATTCCGAGAGTCGAAAGAGAGATGAGAATCAACACTCAACCCAGGCTTGCCCTCCTCGAGCCGTCGAGAAGCCGGTCACGGCGTCTTCCTCTGCAGGCTCGAAGCCAGCGACGCGTCGCGCATGTGCTCGAAACCGCAGCGCGGTTGATCGACGAGGTCGGACCCGACGCCATCACGACGGTGATGATCGCGAAGGCCTCTGGCGTCTCCATTGGATGGCTGTACGACTTCTTCCCCAACCGCGAGTCCATCTTCGACGCAATCGTCGCGGCGAGCCTCGACAAGGTCACTCCGATCGCCGAGGCTGTCCACGAGGCCAGGCCCGACGATGACTGGCGCGAGGTACTGGGCGCAGTCGTCGACGCACTGTTTGTCTTCTATCAGGTGGAACCGGGGTTCCGCGTCCTGTGGTTCTCGCGATTCCAGAGCGCGACGATGATCGAGGTCAACCGCGAGCACGACTTGACCGGCGCGATCGGCGCATACGAGCGTCTGAGCCGGCACGGCCTCGATCTCGTCGGCATCGGCCCCGAGCGTGCACTTCATCTCGTGATCGGCATCATCGACAAAGGGCTCGATCTGGCGTTTCGCATCGATCCCGGAGGCGACGGCGAAATCGTCGCCGAAACTGTCTCCGCCGCTGTGGCCTATCTCGAACGGTACGCCGTGACGTGAACGCGCTGGCAATCGATCTCGGCAGCACAGCGTGCAAAGCATCGGTGATCGCGCTCGACGGACAAGTGCTCGGCTCGGGGCTGACGCGGGTCCCTACGACATTCGGTGAAGGCGGACTCGCCGAACAGGACCCCGATGTGATGTGGACGTCGACGCTGTCGGCGTGCCGGCAGGCGCTCACCACAGCCGGCACAGCGGCCACGCACGCAGTTCGTTCGATCTGCGTGACCAGCCAATGGTCATCGATCGTTCCTGTCGATGCCAATGGCCTCCCGGTGGCTCCGCTTCACATGTGGTTCGATCGCCGCGGCGAGCCCTTCACCGCAGCGCTCATAGCTGGCAAGGACGCCGACACGGTCAAAGCGCGCTGGGCAGAGATTCACGGGTTCGGCCCGAGCACTTCGTTGTCCCACATCCTGTGGTTCCAGCATCAGACAGACATCCATCGCCGAACAGTGGCGTACCTGGAGCCGATGGACTACCTGAATGCTCGGTTCACCGGAAGGATCGCGGCAACGGCAAATTCGGCCATGCCACTAGCACTCACTGACAACCGCCAGCTCGGCTCGACAAGTTGGTCCGAGGAACTCGTCGAGCGTGCCGGAGTCGACCCCGGTCGTCTCCCCGAGCTGACCCGATCGCTGACCGTCCTCGCGTCGATTCACGACGAGGTGGCCGACGACCTTGGGTTGCGCCGTGATGTCGAAGTTGTCACGGGATCGAACGACAGCATCGCCGCAGCGTTCGGTTCCGGAGCACTCGGTCCCGGACAAGCAACCATCATGATGGGCACGACTGGTGTGTTGACCGTGCACCATCCCGTCCGACACGTCGACAGTGCCAAGTTCATCGTGACGATGCCGAGCGCGCTCGAGGATCGCTATTACGTCGTGGCCGAAGCCGGCCTCGGAGGCAAGTTGGTAGAAGCAGCGCTCAACGAGGTGATGGGTCGCGAACTCGCCGACGGCCCACCCGACGCAGTCTTCGAGCAAGCGTTTCGCCTCGCAGGCAAGTCCCCACCGGGGTCTCGTGGCGTCGTGTTCCTTCCTTGGGTGTTCGGTGCCATGTCACCGGCGCCAGATCCGCGACACCGCGGCGCATTTCTCGGCATCTCCCTCAACACCAGTCGCGCCGATCTCGCCCGCGCCATGCTCGAGGGCGTCGCCATGCAGATGCGTTGGCTGGCCGACGAGGTGGAGACGGCGCTCGGGCTTCCGTTCGACAAGATGCGGTTCGTGGGCGGGGCCGCGCTCTCGGATGTGTGGGCAACGATCATGGCCGATGTGGTCGGACGCCCGATCGAGCAGCTCGAAAATCCCCGCCACGCGAATGCACGCGGCGCCGGTCTGATGGCTTTCGTCTCGACCGGTCAACTGACCATCGACGACCTCGCCGGGCTGGTGCCGGTCCGCGCCCGATACGAACCCGACCGTTCAACGCGAGCATTGTGGGACGAGAGGTTGGACGTGTTTCAAGACCTGCACGCCGTACTCGCCGATCCCGTTTCGCGCCTTCACCAATGAAGTCAGGCATCAACGAAATCAGACAGGGGAATCCAATGAGCTTCTATCCGTACGCCGATCGATACCCAGTGTTGCGTGGCCTGCCGTCGGAGGGTCGCCACAGGACCGCCATCCTCCAAGAGCTTCGGGAGATGGCCAAGCTCGAAGACGCCAAGTGGGAAACCGGCAAGGCATCCGGTTCGTTCTATTGCGGCGACCACGACCACTACGAGTTCATGGGAGAGGCGTACTCGATGAACAGCCACATGAACGCGCTGCAACGCGACGTGTGCCCCAGCGCGACGCGATTCGAAGGCGAGATCATCGCGATGGGTCTCGACCTGATGCATGCTTCCGCGGTCAGCGACGGCGACCCCTGCGGGATGCTGACCAGCGGTGGCAGTGGCAGCATCCTCCACGCCATGCTGGCGTACCGCGAGCAGGCCACGCGAAACGGCATCGACAAGGCCAACATCGTGAAACCCGAGACCGCCCACCCGGCGTTCGACAAGGCGTGCCACCTGTTGGGGATGGAGATGCGCCGAGTGCCGATCCATGCCGACACCGCTAAGGTTGACCTCGACGCGATGGCCTCGATGATCGACTCGAACACGGCTGCGATCGTCGGGTCTGCTTGCAACTACGGGTATGGCACGATCGATCCGATCGACCAATTGTCAGCGCTTGCCCTCGATCGTGGTGTGGGTCTGCATGTGGACGGCTGCCTCGGCGGATTCATGTTGCCGTTCGGGGAGATGCTCGGCTTCGACATCCCCGTGTTCGACTTCCGCCATCCTGGTGTCACGACGATCTCCGCCGACACCCACAAGTACGGATACAGCGTGAAGGGAACCTCGATTCTGATGTTCCGCAACAAGGAGCTTCGCAACG
The DNA here is from genome assembly GCA_031430695.1 of Ilumatobacteraceae bacterium. Lineage (GTDB taxonomy): Bacteria > Actinomycetota > Acidimicrobiia > Acidimicrobiales > Ilumatobacteraceae > JAENVT01. The sequence goes on along the minus strand of JANPBZ010000251.1, from coordinate 1,271 downwards.
GTCAGTACTTCTTCATGACCGATTGGTCAGGTGGCAAGTACGCGTCACCGGGCATCGACGGTTCGCGTTCGAGCGGTCTTTTGGCGGCGACGTGGGCGTCGATGGTTTCGCTCGGCCGCGAGGGTTACCTGAAGTACGCCAAGAGGATCTTCGACACCTCCTATGCGATGCAGGACGTCGTCCGGGCGCAGCGTGAGTTGCGCATCATCGGCTCACCGTCGTTCTGCTTCTCGTTCACATCGGACGACTTCGACATCTACCACCTCAACGACGCGATGCGAAAGCGCGGGTGGCGGCTCAATGGTCAGCAATACCCCAACGCAGTGCACATGGCGGTGACCCGTCCGCAAACGCAAGCGGGCGTCCTCGAGGCCTGGACCGACGACATTCCCGCCGCCGTCGCGTATGCCAATGAGCACCGGGGCGAGCCCGCGCAGAGCTCGTCCGTGTATGGCGGTGCGCTGACCCCGACGGCGGAAGTGACCGCCAAGATCAACACCGCAGTTACATCGCTCCTCGACGCCTACCAATCGCTACCTCCCGAGTCCTGAACTCCCGATCAGACGCCGATGATGCCGGTACCCAGCTCGCCGAGCTGAGCATTCAACTGCGCGAGAGCTCCATCGATCAGCGCGCTCAATTGCCGACAGCTGTTGGTCGGCTTGGCCGGCGAGCTTCTCGTACACGGAATACGACTGGGTCGTGGGCCGCGCATCGGCGCTGCTGACGACCGCTGGCAAGGATGAGAGCTCTCGGACAACTTCTCGCGATAGTTCAGTGTGTCCCCGTCAGATGTGAACTCGACCTGTACGAGTTCGGCTTCGACGCGATCGAGCCGCGCTTCGAGCGCCTGGGCGGCTGTCCCTGGCCCGCTGGTAGGGGTCGCGTCGAAGGTCGACTGTGTCGGCGGTTGGTCGGTCAATCTGGTCGGGGCAGGATGTGTTGTGCGACGATGTCGGCGGCGTTTCTGTCGATGCTGGGGATGACGTGTGAGTAGCGGTCGATGGTAACAGCGATTGAGCTGTGGCCGAGTCGTTCTGAGTCGCCCCGGGTTTGATACCGTCAACAAGACCTCGCCCTAGCGGCAGGAAACCCATAACCCGCACTGCACCAAACCCGGGACGCTTCAACGCGCGCGAACACGAGCCTTCCCCAATAAAAGGTTCAGATTCGCGCGTCACGAAATCGACTTTCGGGAGGCATGTGTAGGTGAGGTCGGCAAGCGGATCGATCGAGAGGAGCAACTCGATGACAAGACGGATGACGATGAC